>CAMYNQ010000006.1 GCA_947259785.1 uncultured Chromatiaceae bacterium
ACGCTATCGAAAGGAGTGGGATGAGTTTGATCTATGGAAATTGGAGTCGTATACCAAGGAGCCGGTAAAACGTGCCTACACCATGGCCAACTATCCCGGTGAAGGTAAGGAAATTAAATTTAATATCCGCATTGCCTTGCCGCCGCTTTCCAGCAAGGGGGTTCCTCCGGGAAAGATTAGCTCATACTTGTTTAGCTTGAAAACGGGGGACAGGGTCACTCTCTCCGGCCCCTACGGCGAATTTTTTCCAAGATACACCGGTACAGAAATGATCTACGTCGGTGGCGGTTCTGGCATGGCGCCATTGCGTTCTCACATCAATTACTTGTTAAAAGAAGAAGGCGATAAACGCAAGATAAGCTATTGGTATGGTGCCCGCAGCCTGGACGAGATATTTTATATGGAGGAGTTTGATAACCTGAAGAGCACATTTGAAAACTTCAGCTGGCACATAGCGCTGTCAGACCCAAAACCTGAAGATAACTGGAAGGGTGATGTTGGCTTCATCCATCAGGTCCTTTATGACCGATATTTAAAAAACCACGCCACACCTGAAGATTGTGAATACTACATCTGCGGCCCGCCGATGATGATGGATGCAATTATCAATATGCTGAAAGAGCTAGGCGTGGAAGAAGAGAATATCTTCTTTGATGATTTTAGTGCTTAGCGATTTATCTGCAACAAATTGTCAATTTTAGAGTCCCCAATAGGGGATCCGTAAACCCCCCGCCTTTAGGCGGCGGATGATATGCATAAGGGGATGCAAGATTATAAGCGAGGCAGTCCTACGGTTTGGGATTGTAAGTATCATCTGGTCTGGACCACGAAATACCGTTACCCAGTGTTGGGTGGAGATGTCGGTCATCGCTGTCGGGAATTACTGCGCGAGATAGCGATAAGCAAAGAAATGGTTATCTATGCTGGGTCAATCAATCGGGATCATGTACATATGCTGATTGGGGTTCCGCCACAGCTATCGGTATCACGGGCAGTGCAGTACCTGAAGGGTAAGAGTTCGCACCGACTGTTGTCGGAGTACAAAACGCTGAGAAAGAGGTACTGGGGTCAGCACCTATGGGCCAGGGGCTATTGGGTGGCATCAAGTGGCAACGTGACAGATGAGGTGTGGAAAGAGTGCATCAAGAATCAAAAGCCACCGGAGCCAGATGACGACTTTACCGTCGTATGACGGTCATCGGCCGAACGGCCGATCAATCCGGCTTTTAGCCGTAACGTGAATACTCCACTGGCTTCAAGCCGGTGGAGTATTCACCATAAAGATTGATAATAAACTCATCGTCAATCTTGGAGATACCTTACTTCATGCCGAGGAGTGGCAGGCGTTAGTGAGGCCGGATGTGCTGATGGTTCCCATTGGTGGTAGGTCAATTCATAACAGCATGGATGAGAAAGAGGCGATTGAGGCTGTGAAAATAATCCAGCCCAAGTTGGTTATTCCCTGCCACTATAATTGCCCGGCTTTCTTTACACGTAAATACAATCCCGCAGATGATGAGTTTTTTAAGAACGGTGTAACAGAAGCGGGATATGAATGCCAAATTCTAGCCGTCAATGAAGCGTTAACGTTGTAGGAGGTTGTCTGAATATGCTGTGTTTATTGGTGATGAAAAATTATAGACAAACCCATTACTGTCCCGTTAACTTTCACCAAAATGCACTCTGTTTCGAATCAGCGTCTTTATTGATAGCTGGATCGCCTCGCAAGAATGCAAACAGCTCGCGTTTTTCAAA
Organism: uncultured Chromatiaceae bacterium; assembly: GCA_947259785.1. Taxonomy (GTDB): domain Bacteria; phylum Pseudomonadota; class Gammaproteobacteria; order Tenderiales; family Tenderiaceae; genus Tenderia. Next base: position 1,756 of record CAMYNQ010000006.1, read on the forward strand.
TAGATTAAGCTGAAACAGGCGGAGAATTTGTTGCATGCTTTTTCCTACTTTTGACTGGAACTTGATGAATGCAATGAGTAGATAGGCGCACATTGCAATCCAAATCTGAGTCATCACCGCATTTCTTGTCGTGCCAACAAAACGCTTAATCTTCCGATTCTGTTTGATCCATTTGAAAAATAGTTCAACCTGCCAGCGCGACTTATAGATTTGAGCAATGGTGTTTGCTGCCAACGTGAAGTTGTTGGTCAGAAAGATATAACGCCTGCCGGTCTCAGGGCATCGAAAACCAATTCGTCGAATTGGGGCTGGGCATTTCTTCTGTGTCTGTACGCCCGTAAACTCAATCGTCTGATCACTGCTCAGTCCCTGCCGCTTGTTTACTTTTCGGCGCGCTAAAACACGATATTTGGCATTGCTTTTTTGTCGCGTAACAAAGAAAACATCCTGGCTATTCAGCTGGTTATACCATGCATAATCATTGTAGCCCCGATCGCAAACGATAATACTCCCTTTGGGAAAAGTGAAGCTGCGCGCCGCCGTAATGTCACTGGTTTTTCCATCAGTGACCTTAATAAACTCCGGCAGGTAGTCATCATGGTTCAACCCAACATGAAGCTTCACTGCACTTTTGGTGCTACGAAATCGTGCCCATGGAAAGACCTCCAAACACAGATCAATGGTGGACGCATCCAGGGAGATCAGTTTGTTGTTAAAACGAAAACCATGCCGTGGCGCCATCGTTTGACAACGGGCTAACAATTTGCCGAAGAGTGCTTGGTACAACTCATGAGGTTTATTTTCATTGATTCGCGACAAAGTTGATCGGGACAGTTTGCTACACCCCAGGTGGTAGAGACGATGAGCTTGTGACGACAAGCTCTCAACGGTATCTCGAAGACTGTTGCGTCCCGAAAGTTGGGCAGCCGTCATGGTCACAAACTGTGACCAGCGCGACGCTTTACGAAAGGCGCGCCCTGAATGATGTTGTTTTGCTAGACTTTCAAATTCATGTCTCGGTACCAATTTGAGTATTTGTGAAAGCAGCGTATTATTATGTGCCATGGCCTGATTCTTCTTTTTGGTTCAATGAGTTGTCGTAAACCTATTGTACCAAGCCGGGAAAGAATCGGGCCTCCTTACTCGTTTGTTAACGGGACACTAGTGGTAAAGAATACACATAACTTTAGGGTGAAACTTCGATAGTGGATACCTTCAAGATTCATAGTAATGACTGATTTTGGCTGTGAATTCAACTGGTCGACGCAACATTCTATTCTTATAAAAAAGAAGGGGTGTTGGTAATGCAATGAAATGTTCTCTTATCTCTGGCGAACCATTTGAGCCCATTCATTGCGCCATTAACTAGACATATGCTGAGGACTATGCAATGAAACAATATTGGTCTCTTAAGAATTTTGTTATAGCAATGTTTCTACTTATGACCACATCTATGACTAAAGCAGATGAGTTGTCTGGCCATGTTAGTGGTTTTATAGGTTTGAAGTCTCTGAATAGCAGCGACTGGCCTAATCTCAACACGCATTTCTCTATGGGGATAATCTTCGATATCAAAAAAGAATCTTGGCCAATCAGTATTACACTGAATGTGCTGGATACAGGGTCAGAGCATAAGCATGATGGATTGAAAGACCTAGCTCATACCACAGAGTATCATTTAGGTGTAATTAAAATATTTAAAAGTCACCGCTCGAAAATTCAACCGTACATCGGAGGTGGTGCTTCATTCATGTACGCTGAACTGGAATACCAGTCAAACAACAATACGATGACGCAGGATGACAGAGATTTGGGTGGCTGGTTTGGAGCAGGAATGTACTATGAAATTAACCCTAGATTTGTACTCGGATTAGATGCGCGTTATTCAAATGGTGAAGTTATCCTTTTCAATGTGGAGCGAGATACAGGGGGTATTTTTACCGGTGTAACTGTTGGGTATCAATTCTGATAAATATTGTTACGGCGAATATACAACTGTTAGGTGTCAATGAGGCAGAGGTAATGGCGAATAATTCATCTAAATTCTGGGACAGATCGCGGTGGTTTGCGTTGATGTATCAACTCGGCTTCATCTATCACGATGACATGGACGCAGCAGCAGGCTATGGCGAGTACCTGGATCAAGTGGAGGGTATGTAATGGTACAAGAGCGCGCTGTTTTGGCAGGGGGTTGCTTTTGGGGCATGCAAGATCTGATTCGCAAGTTGCCGGGAATTGTGGCCACTCGGGTGGGTTATACCGGCGGCGATGTAGCCAATGCCACTTATCGCAATCACGGTACGCACGCCGAGGGCATAGAAATTTTGTTCGATTCGGACGAAATTTCATATCGCCGCATTTTGGAATTCTTTTTTCAGATACACGACCCCACAACCACCAACCGGCAAGGTAATGACCAAGGTTCGTCCTATCGTTCGGCAATTTACTATGTTAACGAGACGCAGAAGCAAATCGCACTCGACACTATCGCCGACGTGAATGGCTCAGGTTTATGGCCGGGCAAGGTGGTTACAGAACTTGAGCCTGTAGGTGATTTCTGGGAGGCCGAGCCCGAACATCAGGATTATCTTGAGCACTATCCCGACGGCTACACCTGCCATTACCTGCGTCCGGACTGGGTACTGCCACAGCGGACAGTTGGGTAGGCGATTTGTTGTGGGGCTGAGGGCGCATGTCAATGTCTTCTGATTGCACTGTCAACTTGCCTGGCTATCAAGAGAAGAAGTAGGGCTACGACTATGAGTAAATCGACAATCCCCTATTTTGGCCATCGCTATCTGGTAGAGGTCTTCACCTATGCCGTGTGGCTCTATTACTGGTTTACCTTGAGTACATACAAATAAATGCTATTGATGAATGAGCTTGAATCGAAAACGATACAGTGCCCCTATTGTGGGGAGATAATTGAGGTTCTGATAGATTGCTCAGTACCGAATCAAAAATATATTGAAGATTGCCAGGTTTGTTGTCGCCCAATTAACTTTAGTGTGTCGTTAGGCGAAGATGATGAGTTAACCGTTTTTGTATCAGGTGAAAACGAGTAGGTCTGAATAAATTGAAAGCTGAAAGTATTCTGTCAGTCCGTTTTAAATAAGGCAATCCCCGGCAAAGCCGGGGGATTGCCTTATTTATTGTCCCAAACCGCTAGTCAAAACTATGCACTTTAGTGTAAGACTTTAGTATTTTACTTTTTTATCGAAACAGTCGTCGCACAGTGACACCGAGCAGTAATTTGGATGCGACTTTCAGTCGCAATAAAACCAACCTATGGACTTTCAGTCCATAGTCGTTGAGTTAAGAATTCTTAACAATTGCCAGGAATCGAAATTTTCCCATATTCCGATTTCAGCGTAGCGTAAAGCTAATAGCGAAAGACGACATTCATAATAAGAGGGTGATTAGCAGGTATTCACTCTCAGCTTTGTATTCAGACCAAAATCAGCGTCGTAGCCCATATTTCCTTAATGAAATGCGGTATACGCAGATTATTCCATTTGTAATTAACCCTCATTTTAATTGTTCAAATAATTTCGTTTATTTGCATAGGTAATTATTGAGTGAAAACTTGCAACGCAACTTATTAGTACTATATTGGTACTATATGTACAGAGAGGAAGAGGTGTGGTCCGTATAAGCAAGCTAACCGATTATGGCGTTTTGATGATGAGCCAGTTGGCTAGAAAGCCGGGGGCTGTTATGAGCGCCTATGAATTGGCTGAGAAGTTGAGTTTACCTGTTCCTACGGTAAGCAAAACTTTGAAGTGTTTGACTCAAAACGGATTACTGACATCTCAGCGTGGGCCGTCGGGCGGTTATAAGCTCAGCAGAGCGCCGGATAGTATTACTTTGTTGGAAATCATTGATGCCTTTGAGGGGCCGCTGGCGCTAACAGAATGCAGTGCCAAAGATAGCGAATGTGCAATCGAGGTTGATTGCCGCTTGCGCAATCAATGGATCAGTATTAATCGATTTGTCTATGACATGTTTGGCCAAATCGATCTTGTGAAGCTTAATCAAGGCAGTCCAGTGAAAAATATTAAGATGTTGAAGGGGGTTTAATCACTAGACCACAGGAGGTGGCTTATGAGCATAGGCATGCCGAATATCGAGGAGTTGGTTAACCGGGAATATCCGGCCGGCTTCATCACAGATATTGAAAGCGATACTCTGCCACCAGGCTTGAATGAGGATGTCATCCGTACCATTTCAGCCAAGAAAAACGAACCACAATTTCTGACTGAATGGCGTCTTGATGCCTTTCGTCATTGGCAAAAAATGGTCGTGCCACACTGGGCACATGTTGAGTATCCAGCGATTGATTTTCAGGCAATCAGTTACTTCTCTGCCCCAAAGCAACAGAATCGGCCAGAGAGTTTGGATGATGTGGATCCTGAACTGCTGCGCACCTATGAGAAATTAGGCATCCCCTTGGAAGAGCAGAAGTTCCTCGCCGGGGTCGCGGTGGATGCCGTTTTCGACAGCGTTTCGGTTGCCACTACCTTTAAGGACAAACTGGCCGAGATGGGGATCATCTTTTGTTCTTTTTCCGAGGCAGTGCAAAATCATACGGAATTGGTGCAGCGTTATCTTGGCTCGGTGGTATCAAAACGCGACAACTTCTATGCAGCACTGAATGCGGCAGTGTTCACTGATGGCTCATTCGTTTATGTGCCAAAAGGGGTACGTTGCCCGATGGAGTTGTCCACCTACTTTCGGATTAATGCCGCACTAACAGGTCAGTTCGAGCGCACTCTCATTATTGCCGAAGAGGGGAGTTATGTCAGTTATCTTGAAGGCTGCACCGCGCCAATGCGTGATGAAAATCAATTACACGCCGCGGTAGTTGAGTTGGTTGCGCTGGACGATGCGCAGATTAAATACTCAACCGTGCAGAACTGGTACCCGGGGGATGCCGAAGGGCGCGGCGGAATCTATAACTTCGTTACCAAGCGTGGACTGTGTAAAGGCCGCAATGCCAAGATCTCCTGGACGCAGGTTGAGACCGGTTCGGCGATTACCTGGAAATACCCTAGCTGCATTTTGAAAGGGGACAATTCAGTTGGCGAGTTCTATTCGGTCGCACTCACCAATAACTATCAACAAGCAGATACCGGCACCAAGATGATCCATGTAGGCAAGAATACCCGTAGCACCATTATCTCCAAGGGAATATCGGCGGCTCAGGGGCAGAATGCCTACCGCGGACTGGTGCAAATCCACAAAGGGGCAGAGAACGCCCGCAACTATACGCAATGCGATTCGTTGTTGATCGGCGACCGCTGCGGTGCGCACACCTTTCCTTACATTGAGGTGAGAAACCCCACCGCCAAAGTTGAGCACGAAGCTTCGACCTCAAAGATCGGCGAGGATCAACTGTTCTATTGCCAGCAACGGGGGCTATCACAGGAGGATGCAGTATCGATGATTGTCAATGGTTTCTGTAAAGAGGTCTTCAAGGAACTACCAATGGAGTTCGCCGTTGAGGCACAAAAATTACTAGGCGTCGGCTTGGAAGGGAGTGTTGGATAATGGCTCAAAACAGTTTGCTACAGATATCCAATCTTCACACAAAGGTAGACGGTCAACCCATCCTGCAGGGCATCGAGCTAACCATCAATGCGGGTGAGGTACATGCCATTATGGGCCCGAACGCTTCTGGCAAAAGCACCTTGGCCCATGTGTTGGCAGGCCGTCCCGGCTTTGAAGTGACCCAAGGCGAGGTTATCTATCAGGGAAAGGATCTTTTGGCGATGCCAGCCGAAGAGAGAGCCCGTCATGGACTGTTTCTCTGTTTTCAATATCCGGTGGAAATCCCCGGGGTATCGAATGTCTATCTTCTCAAGGCGGCCGTGAATGCTATGCGCAAGGAGAGGGGGCTACCGGAATTGGATGCGATGGATTTTCTTGAGCGTGTCAGCGAACGTATGGCCGAGCTCGGGATCAGTAAGGATCTGCTCTACCGCAGTGTCAATGAAGGTTTTTCCGGTGGTGAGAAAAAGCGCAATGAGATTTTGCAAATGAGCATTCTGGAACCGCAGCTGGCGATTCTGGATGAGATCGATTCCGGCCTGGATATCGATGCCTTGAAGGTGGTGGCTAATGGCGTCAATGCTTTGCGTAGTAAAGAGCGTTCCATTGTGCTGGTGACCCACTATCAGCGCCTGTTGGGTTATATCGAACCTGATTATGTGCATGTCCTGTCCCAAGGACGTATCGTTAAGTCTGGAGGCCCTGACTTAGCCGAGGCCTTGGAAGAGAAAGGTTATGGCTGGGTTAGTCAGGTTGATGATGTACACAGCGGTGCCTCTGGAGAGATGGTGTAATGAATGCTGTGCAAAACTATCAGGCGCTTTACCACCAGCTTGCGGAGCAGTTGCCGGGCCATAACGTTGCTTGGGTTAGAGCGATGCGCGAGGCTTCATTGCAGCGTTTCGCAGAGCTGGGATTTCCAACTCGTAAGCAGGAGGCATGGAAATACACCCAGCTGCAGGCCTTGGAAAAAGAGCTCTATCAACCAACACCTATTCAGCAAACACCCATTAGTGATTATGAATGGTCGCACCTGCCGCTGGCCTCGCTTGATGCAAGCAAACTGGTATTCATTGATGGCCATTTTAGTCGAGCATTGTCTGACATCGATTCGTTGCCACCAGGGGTATTGATCAGCGAACTCTCGAGCTTACTCAACAGCAAAACTAACCAGCCGCTTGCCATGTTCCAAAATGCTCGACTGGCACCGGATGCCATCCATGCTTTGAATAACGCTTTTTTAACCGATGGTGCAGCGATCAATATTTTGGTCGATGTTCAGGTCGCACAACCGATACACCTGCAATATATCAGTACCGCTCAAGATAAAGCGGCTAGTTATACCCGCAATCTTCTCATCATGGAGCCAAACAGCCGCGCGCAAGTGGTCGAGTCATATGTCGCGCTAGGTGAGGGATATTATGCCAATAATATCCAGACCGATATTCAGTTGGCAGCAGGTGCGCAGCTGGAACATTATAAGCTGCAGCTGGAGGGACAAGCAGGCGTACACCTCTCTGCCACACAAGTAGAGCAGGCTCAAGCGAGTCATTACCAGAATCATTTGTTCGCATTTGGTTCCCAGCTGATGCGTAACGAACTTGTGCTAAAACTCAACGGCGAGCAGGCAGCGTGTCTGCTCAATGGTTTATTTCTTGCCCAAGGCAACCAGCACCTGGATATGCAGACCCAGATCGGTCACATCGCACCGGCCTGCACCAGTCGCGAAAGCTACCGTGGCATTGCCGATGACAAGGGCCGTGGAGTGTTTGATGGCAAGGTCAAGGTCCATCCCGATGCGCAGCAAAGTGATGCCCGAGTTACAACCAACAATCTGTTGTTGTCACAGGGCGCGGAGATTGATGCCAAACCGCAATTGGAGATTTATGCCGATGATGTGAAATGTTCTCACGGCGCGACCGTTGGCCAGCTCGATGAGGATGTGTTGTTTTACCTGCGTTCGCGTGGCATCGATGACGCAACGACGCGTAACCTGATGCTATTTGCCTTTGCCAGTCACAGTATCGAGCAGTGTCCACTGGAGAATTTAAAAGTGGCAGTGCGTGAGTTGTTATTAAAGTATTTGCCCAATGGCGATCAATTGCAGGAGTTGCTGAGATGAGTCTATGGCCAGAACAGAATGCTCTCCCGGTGGTGGAACCACCTTTGCCCGTACAACAGATTCGACAGGATTTCCCGATCCTGGACCAGATGATCAACGGCCATCCCCTGGCCTATCTGGATAACGGTGCCAGCAGTCAAAAACCGTTGGCAGTCATCGAGGCAATCGACCACTGCTATCGTCACGACTATGCCAATGTGCACCGCGGCATCCATGCCCTGAGTGAACGTTCTACCGCTGCCTTTGAAGCAGCGCGCCGCAAAGTGCAGACCTTCATTAATGCCGAATATGCAGAAGAAATCATTTTTGTCCGCGGCACCACCGAGGCGATCAATCTGGTGGCGCAAAGTTATGCGCGGCCGCTACTGCAAACGGGAGATGAGATTATCATCACGGTTATGGAGCATCACTCTAATATCGTGCCATGGCAATTGGTATGCGAGCAGACCGGGGCACAACTCAAGGTCGTGCCGGTCAATGACGTGGGTGAGCTTGATCTGGATCGATTGGCTTCACTATTGAATGGTCGTAGCCGGCTACTTGCTCTGACCCATATTTCCAACGTGTTAGGGACCATCAACCCAATCGCTGAGATTATAACTGTGGCTCATAAGCATGGCATCGCAGTGTTAGTAGATGGTGCCCAGGCCGTGCCACATCTGGCGCTTGATATGCAAGCATTAGGCTGCGATTTTTATGCTTTTTCTGGACACAAGATGTATGGGCCAAGCGGTATTGGAATTCTGTATGGCAAACGCGAGCTGCTCGAACGCATACCGCCGTATCAGGGTGGTGGCGAGATGATTGAGGCAGTCAGTTTTGAAAAGAGCACCTATGCCGAGCTACCCCATAAGTTCGAGGCCGGCACCCCGCATATTGCAGGTGCCATTGGGTTGAGCGCAGCCATTGATTATATCAACGGCATTGGTATGCAATTCATCGCTGGGCATGAACATGAACTGTTGGGCTACGCTAGTGAAACATTGGCAGAAATCGAAGGTTTGAGGATTATCGGCCAGGCAAAAGCCAAGGCCAGTATTGTTTCATTTGTACTTGAAGGCATTCATCCACATGACATCGCTACCGTGCTGGATCAACAGGGCATAGCAGTCCGTGCCGGACATCACTGCGCCATGCCACTGATAAAGAGGCTAGGCGAAGTTGCGACTACTCGGGCCTCATTCGCCATGTATAACACCCCTGATGAGATTGATCGGCTTGCCCAAGGCATTGAGAAAGCAAAGAAGTTGCTGGCATGAACGACATGCTACGTGAACTCTATGAGGAAACAATCCTCGATCACAATCGTAATCCACGTAATTACAAACACAAGCCAGTTGGAATCAATCGTCAGGCACGTGGTTACAACCCAGTATGCGGCGATGAACTTACGCTCTATATGCGTATAGAAAATGGTGTAGTTGAGGATCTTGGTTTTGATGGTCACGGCTGTGCAATTTCAACCGCCTCGGCATCCTTAATGACCGAGAGCCTGAAAGGTAAACACGTAGATGAAGCAGAGCAGCTATTCAACAAGGTGCACGAACTGTTGACTATCGAGCAGTCTCAAACGGATGCCCCAGATGTTGGCAAACTTAAAGTATTACAAGGGGTACGCGCTTATCCGATGCGGGTTAAGTGTGCCACTCTGGCATGGCATACCTTACAGGCAGCCATGCATCAAACTGACGACCTGGTTACGACTGAATAAGGAGGTGGCTGTGTTTGAAAATCTACTTAATATCAATCCGCACGCGCTATCAGCGGAGGAATTAAAAGAACAGACAATATCAGAGACGTCACAGTCTGACCGACTTAAGACAGAGATAATAAACACTCTCAAAGAGACCTATGATCCTGAAATTCCGGTGAACATCTATGACCTCGGTTTGATCTACGATGTCAGCATAGACCAACGCGGCCACGTTTTAATCCGAATGACGCTGACCACACCTGGTTGCCCGGTGGCGCAGAGCTTTTCAGAAAGTGTCGCCAACCGGGTTCGAATGGTCGTAGGGGTTGAGGATGTGGTTGTTGATCTTGTCTGGGATCCACCATGGAGTCAGGAACGGATCACCGATGCGGCCAAATTGCAGTTGGGCTTGTTATAACAAGTGATTATTAAAAAATTTGCGGTGATTGATTAAGGCGGGGGGTTAGTCTCGGTGAGTTCATAGGCGGACACTGAAACAGCTGCGCTGCCAGTTGTTCTTGTCACTGTTGCACCTATATCAAGTAGGTCATTGGTTATATCGGGCAGCTCACTAGTCTTCTTAGCTGTTTTTGGTTCTATTGCTGCTAAAGTGGGTGATGCTATTTCGTTTACTGGTGCTGCTCGTGTTACCTTTTCGGGCGCGCTTGCAATGGGCGCAACTGCGACTGTTGGTACATCTTTCGGTGCGATTGTACGAAGTACCATACTGACCTATAAAATTCATAATACTACGTAACAATGTTTTCACTGAATATTAAAAGGCTATGTCATGGTAATTGTGGAATCACTTTTTTTGGTATGGTTGGTGGGGTAATGGTAACGCTTGTATTTAAGTTGTGGCACCATCTGATAGGCCATTGAACAACCGGCGTGCCAAGGCAACGAACCTCTTCAGAGTAACTTTTTTCTGAAGCGGTATTTCTTTCTGTAGATACCGAGACGTTCAGTCCTGACTCTATAATTTAACTTATACCCGATTGAAATAGTCTGGATATAATCTATAGTTAGTATAGGTGGCTACGGTGCAACTGAAAGCAGGTATAGCATTGTAGTGCTTGTTGCCGGACAGCCTTTATTGATTAAACACAAACAGCCTATTGTTGCTGCCAGACACTTTCTTGTTGTGTTGTCTGCAGTATAGGAATTTGTTCTTTCTTCATGAGGAATTAATGTTAAAGGATAGATAACTGTTATGAGTTGGAGGTGATTTGAATGAATACCCGTAGATATAAACGTAAGTCTGTCGACCAAATAGTCAGGTTTGTTTATGGTGGACGTGTGGTTAGCACTACCCAGGTTGTAGATATTAGTGAAGGTGGTTTAGGGATTAAATCCCTCGACCTGGATTTAACGAGTGGCCAGATTGTTGGCATAGACTACTTTAAGCCGGGTCATCCTCGTGCTATCAGTCGTCACATTAGTGCCATGGTCGTTCATGTTGGGCCGGAAATCACGGGATTGATGTTTCCTGAAAGTACGTCAAATGTGGCGGAATATCCATATTCATCCATGGTCTGAAAATAGATCACCTAATTTTCATACATCACAACAGGCAGCAAAACGGATTGAGAAATTAGTGATTTTTCAGCTATAGGAGTCGTTGCTATGGTGGATGTAGTTACTATAATCGACAGCAGAAGTGGTAAGAGTATCGAGCTACCGTTGTTACACGGTACGCATGGTTCCCCGGTGTTTGATATTGGCCGCTTGTATCGGGAGCTGGGTTATTTCACCCTTGATCCTGGGTTTCTGTCCACCGCCAGCTGTCACAGCGCCGTCACTTTCATTGATGGTGAGCAGGGAATATTGCTCTACCGTGGTTACCCGATCGAACAACTGGCAGAAAATAGTAGCTTTCTCGAAGTCGCCTATCTACTAATGCGCGGTGAATTGCCAATGCAGCAACAACTAGACAATTTTACAGCGCTTATCAATCACCACAGCATGATTAATGAGAGCCTGAAAAATTTCTATCTTGGTTTCAATCACGATGCTCATCCCATGGCGATAATGGTGGGGGTGGTGGGTTCGCTATCGGCCTTTTATCACGACTCTACTGATATTCATGATCCCGCCCATCGTGAGATCGCAGCACTACGAATGATTGCCAAGATGCCAACTATCGCTGCGGCCAGTTACAAACATTCCATAGGTGAGCCATTTGTTTACCCGAGCAACAAGCATAGTTATGCGGGCAATTTGTTGCATATGATGTTCTCGGTGCCCAGCGAAGAGTATGTGGTAGATCCAGTGGCGGAAAAGGCTCTCGATCTGATCTTTGTATTGCACGCTGATCATGAACAAAATGCCAGCACCTCCACCGTACGCTTGGCCGGAAGTTCAGGCGCTAATCCTTTTGCCTGTATTGCCTCAGGGATCGCTGCCTTATGGGGGCCGGCCCATGGCGGAGCTAACGAGGCAGTGCTGCGCATGTTGGAGGAAATCGGAGACATCAGCAATATTTCAAAATTTATCACCAGGGCAAAGAATAAAAAGGATCCGTTTCGACTGATGGGTTTCGGCCATCGAATCTATAAGAACTATGATCCACGTGCGCGCATCATCCGTGATATGTGTCACAAGGTGCTGGGCAAGCTAGGAGATGAACAAGATCCATTATTCGAACTGGCGATGAGATTGGAAGAGGTGGCACTTAATGATGACTACTTTATTGAAAAAAAACTTTATCCCAATGTCGATTTTTATTCAGGGCTCATCTACCGGGCCTTAGGAATCCCTATCAACATGTTTACTGTGATGTTTGCAATTGCCCGGACGGTGGGTTGGGCGGCACATTGGACGGAGATGATTGGAGAGCCAGAGCAGCGTATTGGCAGGCCGCGCCAGCTTTATGTTGGGCCGCAACATCGTGACTACCAGCCTATCGATCAGCGTTAGTTCAAACAGGGCAGTGACTGGAAAGTGCATCAGGAGTGGATTAAACTTCCTTATACTTGAATTGATGATCACTGTGGCCATTTTTATTAGTCGGTTACTATAGTTAAATGACCTCCGGCAGAGCCGGAGGCTTATTAGGAAATACGGGGACAGGTCTTACCTTTTCTAACGTAAGCGCATGATTTTCACTATACGAGTTTGAATGATGGTTTGGTGTTGCATCGATCAGTTGATCCCACCAGATGTTTGAGCCATTCAGAGCTTGAATAATTTTGACTCTGTGTACCAAATCAGGCACAGGCTACTACAGTTAGGTTGTTTCATAGCCCCAAATCGTTGCAAGACTGAAACTGAGTTTTTTGTTGTTTTCAACTATCCCTTTAATTGCAAACTCTTTGCGTTTACTGTCGCGATGAATTGGGCGGGAATAAGGCAGTTGCTTGATACTGATAACGCTCGAAACTTGAGGTGCCATGTTGTTTTTTGTGCGCCTTACGACAAGGCCGATCTCTTCGTTAGCCAGTCTGACATAGGTGCCTGGTGGAAAGATGCCCATATACTTGATCAGCTGTATGGCCAGCTGTCCGTCATACTCTTTGCCGCGTTCCAGGAATAGGGTTTTAAGGGCGGCGGAGGTATCAACAGTATCACGGTAGATACGTGGTGAAACCATTGCGCTGTAGCAATCTGCCAGTGCCAGTATTTTTGCGCCATTGTTAATTTCGTCGGCCTTTAGTTTTTTGGGATATCCCCCTCCATGGGCACGTTCATGATGTTGCAGGACAATTGTGAGTATGGCTTCATCGTCGATGTCATTGGCCCGTAGAATTTTAACGCTCTCTTCTGGATGGGCTGCAATCTGATCTTTTTGTTCCTGGCTTAATGGGTCGGTCTGGTCATGCAAAACCTCTTGCAGTTCAAGCATGCCGATATTGCTGACTAAGCAGGCGCTGATTATTCTGTGCGTCTCTTCATCGGATAGGTTGGTGACACGGCATAGGGCATGGCAAAGTGCTGCCACATGGATAGGGTGGATGGTTACGTAGGTATGACCATGCAGTAAATGAACCGCACCAAGTGCTGCGTCGGGATCTTTGTCGCAAGCAAACATGATGCTTTTGGTGATTAGGTTGAGGGTGTCTGAACAGTCTTTGTTTTGTGTCAGGTTAAATAAGGCTCTGCCAAGTTTGAAGGTACAGTTTTCAATGATTTCAAATGGGTTGAATGGGCCTTTGGTTAGCTCTATAGCATGCTCTGATGTTACCTGATCAATGCTTTGTTTTTGATACAAACCACGTTCTAAGAGGAGTTCGTGTACTCTGCTGGAGGTTATAATGACACCTTTCTTGAGAAGTAGCTTTCCATCTTTATCTATTGCATTCCAGGGTAGGGGGGCACCGATATCAACATTTTTTTGGTGATCCTATACGCTTTCATATAGTTAGCCTCTAAAGTGTGTATTTAATAATGTATTAATATTCGGGTATTTCTTCTAAACCTTTAGGGTTTGCTGTCAGCTGTGTTGTTCCTGCCAACAATTGTTGTGATAATACACATACTTAGCTTGTTTTCCTGGTTTGGGTTCCGCCTTAATTTATGTCTTATTCACAAGTAATATTACAGATAGAAAAACTATGTAATGAGATTGCTCATCACAATCAACTTTATTACGTGCTCGATGCCCCTGAAATTCCAGATGCTGAATATGATCGCTTGTTTCGGCAGCTGCAGCAGCTGGAATCTGATCATCCCGAGTTAGTCACTATAGACTCGCCAACACAGCGTGTCGGGGCCAAACCGATCAAAGCCTTTGCTCAGGTTCAACATAAACTGGCCATGTTGTCGCTGGATAATGCCTTCAGCGATACTGAAGTTTCAGATTTTGATCGCCGTGTCAGAGAGCAATTGGAGCTGGAGGCGGTTGAATACGTCGCAGAACCAAAGCTGGATGGTTTGGCGATCAGTATCCGCTATGAGAACGGTGTTTTGGCTCAGGCGGCTACGCGGGGTGATGGTCTTACCGGGGAGGATGTTACCCATAATGTCCGAACTATCAATTCAATTCCGCTTAGGCTTGTTGGTGACGACTATCCGAATGTACTTGAAGTACGTGGCGAGATTTACATGCCCAAGGCCAGCTTTGATGGCTTGAATGCCAAGGCGCGTGAAAAGGGCGAAAAGGAATTTGCCAATCCACGTAATGCGGCGGCTGGCAGCTTGCGTCAGCTTGACCCACGTGTCGCTGCTGAGCGATCACTGTCCATGTATTGTTATGGGACTGGCCTGGTCGAGGGAATGACATTGCCTGCAACTCACAGCGCGATTTTGGAGCGGCTTAAAGAGTGGGGTTTGCGGGTATCGCTTGAAGTGAGCGTTGTTAAGGGTGTCGCCGGGCTGTTGACTTATTATCAGGCAATGTCAGAAAAACGAAATGCCTTAGCTTATGAGATCGATGGCGTGGTCTACAAGGTGAACCAACTTTCGCAACGCGAAACCCTTGGTTTTGTTGCTCGGGCGCCACGTTGGGCCATCGCCCACAAGTTTCCTGCCCAGGAAGAAATGACACGTTTGCTTGATATTGAAGTGCAGGTCGGTAGAACAGGGGCAATTACCCCAGTTGCCAGGCTTGAGCCGGTTTTTGTTGGTGGTGTCACCGTCAGCAATGCAACCCTGCACAATGAAGATGAAGTAAGGCGTAAGGATGTTCGTATTGGTGATACGGTGATTGTGCGCCGTGCCGGTGATGTTATTCCTGAAGTTGTTTCTGTGGTGTTGTCTAGACGGTCTAAGGATACTGAATCATTTGTCATGCCAAGCCAATGCCCAGTCTGTGGTTCTGATGTTGTTAGGGTTGAAGGCGAGACCATTGCCCGTTGTTCCGGTGGTTTGTATTGTGATGCTCAGCGTAAAGAGGCGATCAAACATTTTGCTTCGCGCAAGGCGCTGGATATTGAAGGTCTGGGCGATAAACTGGTAGAACAATTATCTGACCAAGGGCTGATCCATGATGTTGCAGACCTGTTTAGTTTGAATAAAGAACAGCTTGCCGGTCTGGAGCGAATGGGCGATAAATCGGCGGCTAATTTGATTGCTGCACTGGAAAACGGCAAGCAGACGACGCTGGCTAAGTTTCTCTATGCTCTGGGGATTCGCGAAGTGGGCGAGACCACGGCACAAACACTGGCCAATTATTTCTTAAGCTTAGGTGCGGTTGCGTCGGCGGATGTCGATGCCTTACAGCAGGTCAGTGAGATTGGTCCTATCGTTGCGGCCCACGTGCATGCGTTTTTTCAGCAAGCTCATAACCGAGAAGTGATTGAAAAACTGCAACAGGCAGGGGTGAGTTGGCCAGCCATGCAGGCCATTAAACAGGATGAACAACCCTTGGCAGGACAAACCATCGTCCTTACGGGAAGCATGGCTGAAATGACTCGCAGTGAGGCCAAGCAGCGTTTGCAGGCCTTGGGTGCCAAGGTGGCTGGCAGTGTATCTAAAAAAACTAGTCTGGTGGTTGCCGGAGCTGAGGCAGGTTCAAAATTGAGTAAGGCTGAATCGCTTGGTATTAAGGTGTTGGATGAGGCAAGTTTTATAGAGTTTTTGCAGCGTTACGAATAACCCGGTGCCGTATTACAGAACCGGGCTGTATTGTTTTATTTAGGCCTTTCGATCTTGGCTTTTTTCTGCAATGTTTGGATATATTTAGCCACGCTCTGTTCGAACAGCATCTTCGCGATTTGAGGTTTTATCTGCTCAAATGGAGGCATTTCTTGGTTGCTGGCTTTCTGTTCAGCGGCCTTTTGGTCATAAAGACTGCGGATTTGTTCTTCGCTGACGGGGTTTTCTTTTATGATTTTGGCAATCAAGGCCTGTGAAATAATTTCGTGGCGCTGATTTTCCAAGGCTAGTTTGACGACGGGTAGTTGATCAATTTTTTGTTCTACAGCTTCCTGGAAAAGCAGTTCGCGGCCGACGTATGCCTGGATCATCTTTTTTCTGATCTCGTCATTGCTTAGGTCGGCGCGAGCATTTTTGACCTTGGCATAGGTGATTAGTTCTGAGGTCATTACCGGGTCACCATTGATAATGGCGACGGTTGTATCTTCCTCGGCAAATGCGCTTGGCAAGGTGAGTGCGCTGAATATCAGGGCCGAAACTGAGCTTTTAAATTTAGTCATTGTGTTAATCCTAGTATCAGTTTGATGAGAGGGATGCAGCAATCCTACCGCAGGCTTAGGCCTGTTTCGAGTGCTGATTTTCTGTTGGTGTTTTGGCGTCAATGCTTAATGCGTGTATCTCGCCTGCCATCAAGTCACCGACGGCGTCATATACCAGGCGGTGGCGTTGTAACATCGCTTTGCCCTCGAATGCTTTTGAGACAACTTTGATGCTGTAGTGGCCGCCCTTGGCGCCGTGTCCAACATGCATGTGGCTGTCATCAATCAACTCTAGCGATTCAGGTTTGAGTGATTCATCGACACGCTGCCGAATCAGGCGTTCTCTTTCTGTGGACATCAGGGCAGTACCTTTTTGAATGGTTGCACAGCAACATACTGATAGACGCCTGCTTCTATGTAGGGGTCTTGATCAGCCCATGCTTGTGCGGCCTCAAGTGATTCGAACTCGGCGACGATTAGGCTGCCACTGAAACCGGCCGGGCCTGGATCAATATTGTCGATTGCGGGGAAGGGGCCAGCCAGTTGCAGGCGACCTTCGCTCTTCAACAATTCCAGGCGTTCGAGATGAGCTGGGCGTGCTGACAGGCGTTTATCCAGACTGTTTTCTATATCTTGCCCGATGATTGCGTAAAGCACTATGACTCCTCCTTGGAGTTTGCCGGCGTATTTTCATCTTCCGGCTCCTTAATGTAGCGGCCGATAAAGAAGGCCTGGCCGATGATGAAGACAAAGGTTAGGCCAATCATGCCGAACATCTTGAAATTGACCCAGGCATCCATATCGTAGTGGCCGGAGAAGGCCACATATAGATTGAGAAAGCCGAGAAAAATAAAGAACACTGCCCAGGCCAGATTCAGTCTTGACCAGATATTTTGTGGTAGTTCGACGCTGGCTTCCATCATCCGTTGGACGATGGGTTTTTTGCCGATGAATTGGCTACCGATGAAGACAGCACCAAACAGCCAGTTGACCACGGTGGGTTTCCATTTGATGAAGTTTGGGTCTTGAAGCATCAAGGTGGCGCCGCCAAGTACGGTAATCAAAAGCAGGGTGATGACGTGCATCTTTTCGAAACGACGATATTGCAACCAGAACCATCCCACCTGTATAAAAGCAGCAACGATAGCAACCGCAGTAGCGACGTAGATGTCGTAGGCCTTGTAGGCAATAAAGAATAAAAGTATCGGGAAAAAGTCGAACAGGAATTTCATGTCATCCTCGGAACAGCAGTGTTTCATGGTCGAGCTGAATAGGCTCGCTAAATGTGGCCAAAGATTCTATCATAGCCGGCTTTACGCTTGCATCTCACATGGTTAGTAATGGAATCCAATCGCTATAAAAAGTACGACCTGCACTCCCATTCAATCGCCTCTGATGGCGAGTTGACCCCAGCCGAACTGGTCGGCTACGCACACAGCTGTGGTGTTGAGGTGTTGGCGCTGACCGATCATGATGTCACTGATGGTTATGATGAGGCTGCTGTGGAGGCGCACAAGCTTGGGCTGGAATTTATTGCCGGGGTAGAAATTTCGGTCACCTGGGGCAAGCATCTGCTGCATATTGTCGGTCTTAATTTTGATGTTGAGAATGCGGCCCTGCAGGCTGGTTTAGCTGATTTGCGCCAACAAAGAACGGGGCGGGCTGAAGAGATGGCCAATCGTCTGGCCAAGCTGGGTATTGAGGGTGCACTGGAAGGGGCACAGGCCTATGTTAATGGCCCGATTTTGAGTCGTACCCACTTTGCTCGTTTTCTGTTTGAAAATGGTCATGTCAAAACTATGCAGGCTGCCTTTGATCGCTATTTGGGTGATGGTAAAAAGGCCTATGTCGCCAGTGAGTGGACCTCGCTGGCGCAGGCGGTGGAGTGGATTACGACGGCCGGTGGCTATGCTGTGATCGCTCATCCGGCTCGTTATAAATTGTCGGCGACCAAACTGCGACTGCTGTTTGATGAATTTAAGCAAATGGGTGGCGCCGGGCTGGAGGTAATCTCCGGGCGTCAGGATATAAAAGTCACCAAAAATATGACTGACTATGCCAAGAAATATGAATTACGGGCATCGATAGGCTCTGACTATCATGGCCCCAGCCAGGCTTGGAGTAACATGGGGCAGATGCCGCCGTTGCCCGAAGCTTGTCAGCCCATTTGGGGACTTTGGCAGGATTAGTTAGGAAAGGTTTTTATGAGTCAGATTTTTCAGATTCACCCAGAAAATCCACAACTGCGTCTGATTCGTGGCGCGGTGGATATTATCAAACAAGGCGGGGTGGTGGTTTATCCCACTGATTCCTGTTATGCCCTGGGTTGTCAGATAGGTGACAAAAAAGCGGTTGAGCGTATTCGCCAGATTCGGCAATTGGATGACAAACACAACTTCACCCTGATGTGTCGTGACATGGGCGAGATGTCTGAATACGGCATGATCGACAACATTGCTTATCGGCTGATCAAAAGTATCACACCCGGACCTTACACATTTATCCTGCCGGCGATGAAGAGTGTGCCCAAGCGCCTGTTGCACCCCAAACGAAAAACCATTGGTGTGCGTGTGCCAGACAATGCCATTACGTTGGCCCTGCTAGAAGAGTTGGGTGAGCCAATTCTCAGTTCGACTCTGTTGTTGCCCGGTGAGGAATACCCCATGATTGATCCCTACGATATGAAGGACAGCATTGGCAATCAAGTGGATTTGCTTATCGATGGTGGTTATTGTGGTTTGGAACCCACCAGTGTGATTGAAATTCTGGAAGGCGGGCCAGAGCTGGTCAGGCGTGGTAAGGGGGCAGATGAGCTGGTTTTATAGTTACGGTTATTTGTTTGTTATGTTTCGTAATATATTGTTTTTTAATTGATTGATACCTCCTTTCCTCAAACAGTTATAATCCTTAAATGATGGAATTAAGCCTAATTCAAAAGATTGCCGTGTGGTCGTTGCCGGTGTTGTTTGCTATTACTGTGCATGAGGTGGCGCATGGCTGGGCTGCGCGTCGCCTGGGTGATCCGACTGCCTTTATGATGGGGCGCCTGACCCTAAATCCCTTAAAGCATATCGATCCTGTCGGCACCGTCGTTGTGCCACTGGTTCTGCTGGTGCTGGGTGGCTTTATTTTTGGTTGGGCCAAGCCAGTGCCTGTGACCTGGCAGAATCTGCGTAATCCCCGCCGTGACATGGCCCTGGTCGCCTTGGCTGGGCCGGGGGCTAATTTAATAATGGCCATTGGTTGGGGCATTGTCGCCAAGATCGGTTATCTCATCGCGGTGGATATCCCTTTTGCCGGGCAACCGATGATCTACATGGGAGGTGCAGGTATTTTGATAAATATCATTCTTATGGTGTTGAATCTATTGCCTTTACCACCGCTGGATGGCGGTCGAGTGATGACCGGAATTCTACCGGGGCCACTGGCTTATAAGTTTTCGCGTCTCGAGCCATATGGTTTTTTCATCTTGCTTGGCCTGTTGGCGACTGGAATTTTGGGGGATATCCTCAGTCCGTTAGTGCAGGCAGTGCTGCACCTGCTGTATAGTGTGCTGTCCCTATAAGTAATGAAGGAAGAGACTCATTGAACACGGTTCCAAGTCAACACCAGCGCGTCCTGTCGGGGATGCGTCCGACCGGAAAGCTTCACCTTGGCCACTATCACGGCGTTTTGAAAAACTGGGTACAGCTACAGCATGAATATGATTGTTTTTTCTTTGTTGCTGATTGGCATGCCCTGACTACCGAGTATGACAATACCGGCATCATTGCCAATAGTGTCTGGGATATGGTTATTGATTGGTTGGCTGCGGGTGTTAACCCGGGTTCCGCTAAGATTTTTATTCAGTCTCAGGTGCCTGAACATGCCGAATTACACTTGTTGTTGAGCATGATGACGCCTCTGGGCTGGCTTGAACGGGTTCCTACCTATAAGGATCAGCAGGAAAAGCTGAAAGAGAAGGATTTGGCTACCTACGGTTTTCTTGGTTATCCACTACTGCAAAGTGCAGATATTTTGACTTATAAATCCGGTCTGGTGCCTGTGGGAGAGGATCAGGTGGTTCATATCGAGTTGACCCGTGAAATTGCACGTCGCTTCAACCATCTTTATGGTCGTGAGCCTGGTTTTGAAGAAAAGGCTGAGGCTGCCGTGAAGAAAATGGGAAAGAAAAATGCCAAGCTTTACAAAGAATTACGTAAGAAATATCAGGAGCAGGGTGAAGACGAGGCGTTGAAAACAGCCCGGGCTTTGCTGGAATCTCAGCAAAACATCACCCTCAGCGATCGCGAAAGGCTGTTCGGTTTTCTTGAAGGTGGCGGCAGAATCATTTTGCCTGAGCCACAGCCACTGCTGACCAAGGCCTCGAAGATGCCAGGCCTGGATGGACAGAAGATGTCCAAGTCTTATGGTAATACCATTGGCCTGCGTGAAGTGCCGGCTGAGGTGGAAAAGAAACTTCGGACCATGCCAACCGACCCGGCCAGAGTTCGCAAGACCGACCCGGGTGATCCACAGAATTGCCCTGTTTGGCAGCTGCATGAGGTCTACTCGACTGATGAGGTTAAGGGTTGGGCGCAACAGGGTTGTCGCAGTGCCGGTATTGGTTGTATTGATTGCAAACAGCCAATCATCGATGAGGTGCTAAAAGAACAAGCGCCAATGCGTGAGCGGGCCGAGGAATACACCAACAACCAAAATCTGGTGCGCAGTATTATCAACGAGGGTGCTGAACAGGCCCGCGAAGTGGCGCGCAAGACTTTGGAAGAGGTTCGTCAATCCATGGGCCTGGAGTATCGCTAAGCGATGACCGAGACTGTCGAACAGACTGAGATAGCTGAGCAAGCCGAGTTACTGCATGGCGCTGAACAAGTGCAGCAGCAGGAGATTCCCTTTGCCGTCGTTCAGGGCGAAGCCATGACCCAAATGCCTGTGGATCTTTATATTCCACCTGATGCGTTAGAGGTCTTTCTTGAGGCCTTTGAGGGTCCGCTTGACCTGTTATTGTACATGATTCGACGCCAAAATCTGGATGTGCTCGATATCCCGATTGCCGAGATTACCCGTCAGTACATCGAATACATCGACTTGATGCAGGAGATGCGTTTTGAGTTGGCGGCGGAGTATCTAGTGATGGCGGCCATGTTGTGTGAAATTAAATCACGCATGCTGTTGCCGCGGCCCGAATCTGCAAATGATGATGAGGATGATCCACGTGCCGAACTGGTGCGCAGGTTGCAGGAATATGAGCGTTATAAAAAGGCAGCCGAGGACATTGATGGGATGCCTAGGCTGGGTCGCGATGTCTTTGAAACCAGCGCTAAGATACCTGATCTCAGAGTGGTGAAACCTGTTCCTGATGTTGAGTTGAAAGAGGTATTGCTGGCATTTCAGGATGTCTTGCGCCGTGCAGACATGTTTGCCACCCACCAGATTCATCGCGAGGCCCTGTCTGTACGTGAGCGGATGACGGGTGTTCTGGAAAAACTCAATGCGGATACTTTTACCGAGTTCACGCATTTATTCACCGCCGAGGAAGGACGCATGGGGGTGGTGGTGACTCTATTGGCCGTGCTTGAATTGATCAAGGAGACCTTGATCGAAATAATACAAACCGAAGCTTTTGGACCTATTTACGTAAAGGCACATCAGAATGTCCACGAATCCTGATAAATTAAAACAGATCATCGAAGGTGCGTTGTTAGCAGCAGGACGGCCACTCAGTGTAGACAGTATTCTCTCTTTGTTCCTCGATGAAGATCAGCCTAGCCGTGATGAAATCCGTGAAGCCATTAAAAGTCTGCAAGATGACTGCGTCAACCGTGGCGTTGAGCTGAAGGAGGTTAGCACCGGCTTTCGCTATCAAGTGAAGTCTGATTTGGCTGAATGGGTTGCACGTTTATGGGAAGAGAAGGCCTCTAAGTATTCCCGTGCAACACTGGAAACTCTGGCATTGATTGCCTATCGTCAACCGATTACCCGCAGTGAAATTGAAGATGTGCGTGGCGTCAGCGTCAGTTCGCATATTGTTAAGTCTATGCTTGAGCGTGAATGGGTGCGTGTTATTGGTCACCGTGATGTGCCGGGTAGACCGGCTCTGTATGGTACGACCAAGTCATTCTTGGATTACTTCGGCATCAAGAGTTTGAGTGAGCTGCCACCACTGGCGGAATTGCGCAATATCGAAAGTATTGAACATGAATTGGATTTTGGTGATAAACCCTCTGAAGCGCAAAATAACGATCAGCAAGCGGATTCATTAGAGGCTGAGCAAGGTGAGGTGCAACCGGTTGCCCTTGCTGATAAAGAAGAAATGTCTGTTGAAGCCGAAAAAGCCGCTGCTGATATAGAGGTAGAAGAATTGCCAGAGACTGAAACTGCTGAGTCTTTAGGTGATGAAGAGCTTGTTACAGAAGCTGATGAACAGGCAATAACAGCAGAGACTGCTGCTAGCCTTAAAACTGAACAGGCATATTAATTTGGCTGAACGTATTCAAAAGCTACTGGCCTCTGCTGGCATTGCCTCAAGGCGTGAAGCCGAACGCATGATTGAGGCCAGACGTGTCAGCGTTAATGGTGAAATTGTAAAGCTTGGTGATAAGGCCGAGGTAACCGACACGGTTCGCCTTGATGGTAAGGTGGTAAAACTGCATCACCGCCCTGAAAGTAAACATCGTGTGTTGGCCTATTACAAACCGGAAGGACAGATTTGCAGCCGTTCCGATCCTGAGGGCCGTCCCACTATTTTCGATAAGCTACCGCGTATGCAGAGTGGTCGCTGGATTGCGGTAGGCCGACTGGATATCAATACCAGTGGTTTGATCTTGCTCACTACTGATGGTGACTTGGCCAATCGGCTGATGCATCCATCTTCTGAGGTTGAACGTGAATATGCGGTACGGGTGCTGGGTGAAGTGACTGAGTCGATGAAACGGCAGTTGCGTAAAGGTGTCGAGCTTGAAGATGGTATGGCCAGTTTCAATAGCATTAGCGATGCTGGCGGACAAGGGGCCAATCATTGGTATCACGTTACTCTGAATGAGGGCCGCAATCGTGAAGTGCGACGTCTGTGGGAATCTCAGGAGGTGCGGGTAAGCCGCTTGCAGCGTATTCGTTATGGGCCAATTAAACTCAAGCGTGGCATCAGAGCAGGTGAATGGGACGAGTTGATGCGCACCGATATTAATGCACTACGTAAGGTGGTTGGTTTACCACCGGTTGATGATTCGGTGGAAGCAAAGAAACAGGCCAAACAGATTAAGTTCGGCAGTTCCTCTAAAAAGCCAGTGGCTAAGGTGTCTCCCTATAAAAAGCGTAAATGACGTTTCTGTCAGTCTATAAAAGCCTTTTTAAACATTACGGGCCACAATACTGGTGGCCTGGCGAAACGCCTTTTGAAGTAATGATTGGCGCGGTGCTGACTCAAAACACCGCCTGGAGTAATGTCGAAAAGGCAATCGTCAATCTAAAACAGGCCAAGTCTCTTACGGCTGAAAAAATTGCTGCAATGTCTGCTGCTGATCTAGGGCAATTAATCAGGCCAGCAGGTTATTTCAACGTCAAAGCTAAACGGCTGCAGAATTTTTGCAGTTGGTTTCTAGGGCAGGGCGGTGAAAAAGTGCTCAACAATTTTGACGATATTGAATTGCGCAACGGCTTACTGTCCGTCAATGGTGTCGGCCCCGAGACAGCGGATGATATGCTTTTATATGCCTTTAATCGTCCTGTATTCGTGATTGATGCCTATACTCGGCGTATTTTTTTACGTCTGGGATTGGTTGCTGGTGACGAAGGTTATGAGAATTTACGCCATCAGTTCGAATCGCAATTAAGCAGTGAAATAAAACTGCGTGATGAATTGGTGAATATTTACAACGAGTATCATGCTTTAATAGTTTTACATGCCAAGGAAGTCTGCCGTAAACAGCCCCGTTGTAGTGAGTGCTGTTTAAGGTCACAATGTCCGGCAGCTGAGTAACGATTCGAAAATAATGTTTAAACCCTTAGAAATTTTTGTTGGCCTGCGATATACCCGCGCTAAACGCCGTAATCACTTTATCTCATTTATCTCGTTTATTTCGATTGCCGGAATAGCCTTGGGTGTTACTGCCCTGATTACGGTGCTGTCGGTGATGAATGGTTTTGAAAAAGAATTGCGTACCCGCATCCTTGGGGTTGCCTCTCACATGGTTGTCGGCGGTGCCACCAATGGCATGGACAACTGGCAGAAGCTACCGCAATTGCTTGAATCTTATCCACAGATTATTGGCCAGGCGCCGTTTATCCGAGCTGAAGGGATGTTGACGGCGGGGGCTGGCGTCAGCGGCGCCCTGATTCGTGGTGTCTCACCAGAGCTTGAGCCTCAGGTTTCCAGTTTGGATCAGCAGATGAAGGTTGGTCAGCTGACCTATCTTAAGTCGGGTGGTTTTAATATTATTCTCGGCCATGAACTGGCTCGGCGACTTGGAGTCAGAGTCGGTGAAAAGGTCACGCTGGTGACACCGCAGGCCAGTGTGACGCCGGTTGGGATTATGCCGCGGCTGAAGCGTTTCACTGTGGTTGGCATCTTCGAGGCCGGTATGCATGAGTACGATAGTGCCTTGGCCTTGGTGCATTTAGATGACGCTGCCAAACTGTTTCTTAAACCTGGTCAAGTATCCGGTCTTCGTTTGAAATTGACGGATATGTTTGACGCACCTTATCTCACCCGGTTAATGGTTCAGGATCTGCCGCGTGGCTATGTGATTACTGACTGGACCCGCCAACACGTTAATTTCTTCCGTGCGGTAAAGACCGAGAAAATGGTGATGTTTATTATCCTGACCCTGATTGTGATGGTGGCTGCGTTTAATATCGTCTCAACCCTGGTAATGGTGGTGACAGATAAAAGGGCGGATATTGCTATTCTGCGAACCTTAGGTGCCAGCCCAGGCCATATCATGCGAATTTTCATAGTTCAGGGGGTGGTGATTGGTGCCTTTGGAACCTTACTGGGTTTGGTTGGTGGGATTAGCCTTGCCTCAAATGTTGAAAAGATCGTGCCGGCGATTGAGCAAATGCTGGGGCGCAAGTTTCTGTCGCCGGATGTCTACTATATTAGTGACCTGCCATCTGAGATGCTTTTGTCGGACATTGTTGTAATCGGTGTGATTGCATTTTCAATCAGTCTGTTGGCGACGCTTTATCCTGCCTGGCAAGCATCCCGTACACAGCCGGCGGAGGCGCTGCGTTATGAGTAATGTGATCCTCTCCTGTCGTGGTCTGTCAAAACGCTTTGTTGAGGGTGGCTTGTCTGTCGACGTGCTGACATCAATAGATCTTGATGTATCAACGGGTGAACGTTTAGCCATTGTTGGGGCCTCTGGCTCGGGTAAAAGTACTTTATTGCACTTGCTTGGTGGTTTGGATATACCGAGCCAGGGTGAGGTTCATGTTAATGGCGAAAACTTTACTGCCATGGGTGAAAAGCAGCGCGGTAATGTGCGAAATGAAACCCTGGGGTTTGTCTATCAGTTTCATCATCTCTTACCTGAATTTACGGCTTTGGAAAATGTCGCCATGCCATTACTTATCAGGGGGGAACAACCAGATTCCGCCGCTCAGGTGGCTAATGAGATGTTAGTAAAAGTAGGGCTGGGTCATCGAATTGAGCATAAACCGGCTGAGTTGTCTGGCGGTGAACGCCAGCGTGCAGCAGTCGCGCGGGCCTTGGTGACCCAGCCTCGTTGTGTATTGGCCGATGAACCCACCGGCAATCTTGACCAGAACACTGCCAGTCATGTTTATGGTTTGATGTTAGAGCTTAATCAGGAACTTGGTACCAGCTTCTTGGTAGTGACTCACGATATGTCACTGGCCGGCAAGATGGATAGGGTTTTGAAATTGGAAAACGGTGTGCTTATTATTGACTAGGAATTCTGCTGTTTTCTTAGACGACGCCTTTTGATGTACTGGAAAATGTGAAATCGCCACATGATGCGGATAAATAGATAGCCGCTAATTGCTGATAATAACCCGAGCACCAAACAGCCTAGTAAAAAGGGTTCCCAGATATGACCAAGCTCAACGGTTAACCACTCAAAAGATAATTCGAAACTAAACTTATGATCTGGTGAGTTTAATATCCATGCACCGGTTTTATAAGCGAAATAAAACATGGCTGGCATAGTGACGGGGTTGCTTACCCAAACCAGGCCTATTGCAACGGGCAGGTTGACACGGACCATGATGGCGACTGCGGCGGCGATCAGCATCTGAAATGGCACAGGCACCCAGGCACAGAGCAGACCTAAAAAGAAAGCGCCAGCGACAGAATGGCGATTCAGATGCCAAATATTAGGATCGTGTAATAAGTTACCAAAACACTTAAGATACTTGTGGCTTCTGACTTTGTGATGGTCAGGCAGGTAACGTTTTATTAGCTTTCTTGGCATTATTGTGTTTTATAGTTATAGCCATGTACCTGGAAGGTTGGTTGTAACCTACTATCAATTAAAAACTATTATAAGAATAATAAAAGATGCGAATCGCAACGATTGCATTTCTTGCCGGGATTATTATTTGTCAGCAATTGTCCTATCTACCGGACGGTCGCTGGGCCGGTCTGTTGTTTATAAGCCTACCATTATCCCTCTGCCTTGCACCACTCAAAATTCCACTTTGGTTGGTCAATGGTTTTTTAGTTGCGTTGTTACAGGCTAGCAATATTTTAGGCTCGTCTTTGGCGCCAGAGCTTGGCGGTAAAGATATTCTCATCGAAGGGGTTGTTAGCTCTATACCTCAGCAGCGGCAGTATGGGCAGCGTTTTGAGTTCATGATTGAGTATTCACTCAGTCCTGGGATTCTTATGTCAGATTTACCGGAAAAAGTACGGCTTAACTGGTATCGCTCCAAGGTTGAGTTAGCGGTGGGACAGCGTTGGCAGCTCATGGTCAGGTTAAAGCAGCCGCACGGTTTTATGAATCCGGGCGGCTTTGATTACGAGGGGTGGTTGTTTCGGCATGGAATAAGGGCGACAGGTTATGTCCGTAAAGGCGATGTTAACCGTTATCTTGCCGATGCATATGGGATTACTTATTGGCTTGATAGACAGCGTTCGTATTTAGCACAACAGATTGAAAAAGCTCTTGCCCAGGGCCAGTTCACGGGCATGATTCAGGCGCTTGCCATTGGCCTGCGTGATGATATCTCGCAACAGCAATGGAATGTACTGCTCAAGACTGGCACCAATCATTTAATGGCGATTTCAGGATTACATGTTGGCCTGGTGGCCGGCCTGGCCTTTTTTCTATTACGTTGGTTTTGGGGGCGCTCGGTAAGCTTGTTGCACTACTTGCCTGCAGTAAAGGCCGGGGCCGTTGCCGCCATCTTAGCTGCCTTGGTATATGCTGCCCTGGCTGGCTTTTCCGTCCCCACCCAGCGTGCCTTAATCATGGTGGTTGTGTTTATGCTGGCGATTATTTCACAGCGTTATCGTCGGCCAGGCGATGGTTTGATGTTGGCCTTGCTGTTGGTTTTGTTTATTGATCCTCTGGCGGTCATGGATGCTGGCTTTTGGCTATCGTTTGGGGCGGTCGCCATTATTCTGCTGGGCATGGGCGGGCGGCTGAAACAGGAAGGGCTATGGTGGCGATGGGGAAGGGTACATGTGCTGATTGCGCTCGCCCTATTGCCACTGACCTTGCTGTTATTTCAAAAGGCTTCCATTATTTCACCGCTGGCTAATTTTATTGCCGTGCCCATCGTCAGTCTGTTGGTGGTGCCCTTGGTGTTGTTGGCTGTTTTATTGCT
Source organism: uncultured Chromatiaceae bacterium (assembly GCA_947259785.1). Classification (GTDB taxonomy): domain Bacteria; phylum Pseudomonadota; class Gammaproteobacteria; order Tenderiales; family Tenderiaceae; genus Tenderia. The sequence goes on from CAMYNQ010000006.1 coordinate 29,984, forward strand.
GCCTATTACTTCGACAATAGCTAATAGTTTGCTGCAACTGGCAGATTATTGCTTGCAGTTGTTATGGCCGTTGCTGAGCTGGTTGGCGGCACTGCCCAGTGCCCAGCTTTACCAGGGGCTAGCTGACGAATGGCTGATTATTCCCCTCTGCGTTGGTGTTGTCTGGTTGTTGGCGCCGCGTGGTTGGCCTGGGCGTTGGTTGGGGATTGTGTGGATAGCGATTGCTTTTTTACTGCCAGCACCTAGGCCTCAGTATGGAGAGGTATATTTCAGCCTGTTGGATGTCGGTCAAGGCTTGGCCGCTGTTATTCGCACCCGCGATAGAATATTGGTATTTGATAGCGGGCCAAAGTTTAGTGATAGTTTTGATACTGGTGAGGCGGTGGTGTTACCGTTTTTAATAAGCAATGATGTAGCAGCGATAGATACCCTGATCGTCAGTCATGGTGATAATGATCATATCGGTGGTGTAGACAGCCTATTACAGTACATGCCCGTTACGACGCTGCTAACCGGCTCTATGGAAAAGCTGGTTACTTATGCTGCTCAGCCTTGCCAGAAAGGTCAGCGCTGGCAGTGGGATGGTGTGGTCTTTGAAATACTCCATCCAGATAGTGATTCTAGTGCTGATGATAATAACGGCTCCTGTGTGCTCAAGGTCAGCACTCAGGGCGGTTCGGTATTGATGACAGGGGATATCGAGCGCAGTGCAGAGCAAATATTATTGGCAGAAAATAGGCCGGAATTGGCTGCAGATGTATTGGTAGTGCCTCATCATGGCAGTAAGACTTCATCCAGCCTTGGTTTTGTCCAAGCTGTGTCTCCGCGCTGGGCACTGTTCCCGGTAGGGCATGCCAATCGTTTTCGCCTGCCGCGGGCAGAAGTTGTTGAAAGATACGTTGATATTGGCGCTAATGTGCTGTTGACTGGTCAGCAGGGGGCCATTGAAATGGTGCTGGATAACAGAGGGATTTCAGTGCCTAAGAGTTATCGGCTTGAAAATTCACGTTATTGGACACATTTTCCTAAACAAGTCTTGGTACTGACCGAAAAATAAGTATGATTAACCACAACGTAGAAAGTTTTGAAGGAGTAAGCCCCATTGTTTGAAATTGTTAAGTCTGGCGGATGGCTGATGTTGCCGATCCTGGTGTGTTCGGTCGTGGCCCTGGCTATCATTGCCGAAAGGGTATGGGCTTTGCAAAAGAACAAAATATGCCCAAAACATCTTCTGGCCCAGATTTGGACCTGGATTAAGAATGACGAGCTTGACACCTCGAAAATAAAGATGCTTCAGAATGGTTCGCCACTGGGGCGTATCCTTGCCGGCGGGTTGCTCAATCGCCACCATGATCGGGCCATCATGAAAGAGGCGATTGAAGAGACCGGTCGCCAAGTGGTCGTTGAGATGGAGCGTTTTCTCAATACCCTGGGTACTGTTGCTCAAGTGACGCCACTGTTGGGCTTGCTGGGAACGGTTGTCGGCATGATCAAGGTCTTTACCGCTATTACTGCTGAAGGGGTTGGTAACGCCAGTCAGCTTGCGGGTGGTATCTCAGAAGCCCTTATCACCACTGCTGCGGGCTTGGCTGTGGCGATCCCAGCATTGATGTGTTATCGCTATTTCCAGCGCAAGGTCGATGAACTGGTGGTTTCCATGGAGCAGGAGTCGCTCAAACTGGTTGAAGTGTTGCTGGGAATGCGTGAGCAAGACTTGCTGGATGGTGAGTAAATGAATCTGCGTAAGTTCCGCCGTGAGGAGATGTCAGTCAATCTTACGCCCTTGATTGATGTTGTGTTTCTGCTGCTGATCTTTTTCATGGTGACAACTACCTTTAGGGAGGAGTCCGAGATTGAGATTGATTTGCCGCAGGCTGCGAATAAGCCTGTTGAGCAGGTTGGCAATCCACTTGAGGTGCTTATTGATCGGGATGGGCGCTTTTACATTGATAATAAACTTGTGATTAACACCCAGCTGGATACTTTGAAACGTGCTTTGCGTAAAGCCAAAGGTGACAGAAAAAATCCGCCAGTTATTATCAGTGCTGATGCCAAATCACCGCATCAATCGGTTGTTACGGCAATGGATGCCGCCAGACAAATTGGTCTGGTGCGTATGTCCATAGCCACTCGAAATCAAAATCAACAATAATATTTGTTACCAGATTAATACAAATAAATGCCCTCATGAACTGGCTTGAAAAGCGCTGGTATTCCTCAACAACTCCAATCCTATTGCTGCCGCTTGAGTGGTTGTTTCGCTTGCTGGTAGCGTTGAGACGGCTTGCATACCGGTTAGGGTTGTTGCCCAGTCATGCGATGCCTGTACCGGTTATTGTGGTGGGCAATATTAGTGTCGGCGGAACGGGCAAAACACCATTGGTGGTTTGGCTGGTTAGCTTGTTGCAAAAAGCCGGTTATCAACCTGGTATTGTTTCTCGAGGTTATGGTGGCAAGGCCGAACGTTGGCCACAGCAGGTGCGCCCAGATAGTGACCCGGTAATGGTAGGGGATGAACCTGTTATGCTGGCCCAGCGGTGTGGCTGTCCCGTTGTTGCTGCACCAGATCGAGTGGCCGCAGCAAAGGCTTTGTTAAATCATGTTGAGTGTGACCTCATCATCACTGATGATGGTCTGCAACATTATCGTTTAAAACGTGATATTGAGATCGTCGTCATTGATGGCGAACGGCGTTTTGGTAATGGTCACTGTCTGCCTGCCGGACCATTAAGAGAGCCTCCGTCACGCTTAGATGGGGTGGATTTTGTTGTTGCCAATGGGCTGGCAGGACGCGGTGAGTTTGCAATGAGCCTGCTAGAGGCTGGTGTCAGGTCTGTTGAAAATGATGGGCTCACGAAAACTATTGATGCATTTGCCGGGCAGCAAGTCCATGCGCTTGCCGGGATTGGCAATCCGCAACGTTTTTTCCAGTTGCTGCGTAGTCGTGGGCTTGAGGTTATCGAACATTCATTTCCTGATCATCATGATTATCAACCTCAGGATTTAGACTTCTCTGATTCCTTGCCTATTCTTATGACCGAGAAAGATGCGGTAAAATGTCGTCGCTTTGCCAATCAGCAAATGTGGTATGTTTCGGTAAATGCTCATTTGCCTGAGCCAATGGCGTTACGGTTATTGCAAATGCTTAAAAAACTGACTGATTAAACAGGCGAGATTATGGACCGAAAATTATTGGATATTCTAGTGTGCCCGATTTGCAAAGGGCCGTTGCATTATCGTAAAGAGGTTAATGAGTTGGTTTGTAAAGCAGACAGACTGGCTTATCCCATCCGAGATGATATTCCTGTGATGCTTGAGGATGAGGCGCGCAGGCTTAGTCTGGAAGAGGTTGAGTAGGTGAGGTTTACGGTTGTTATTCCTGCCCGTTATGACTCAACTCGTTTACCAGGTAAGCCGCTGCTTGATATTGCCGGTAAGCCGATGATCCAGCATGTTTATGAGCGCGCTCAGGAGAGCGGTGCACAAAACATCATCATAGCTACAGATGATCAGCGTGTTGCTGAGGCTGCAGCTGGATTTTCTGCTGAGGTATGTTTGACTTCAAGTGAACATGGTTCAGGCACTGAAAGACTCTCTGAGGTAGTCACCAAGCTGGGGCTGAGTAATGATGAAATAGTCGTCAACCTGCAGGGTGATGAACCCCTCATGCCACCAGTATTAATTCATCAAGTTGCACAGAATCTAGCTGACCACCGTCAGGCCAGCGTTGCTACCTTGGCAGAAAAAATCCATACCGCTGCTGAGTTGTTTGATCCGCATGCAGTCAAAGTGATTAGCGATCAAAATGGTTACGCAATTTATTTTAGTCGGGCGCCAATTCCGTGGGATAGGGATGCTTTCTCAGTCACGACAGAGGAACTGCCAGAACAATCCATACATTTTCGCCATATTGGGCTGTATGCCTACCGAGCTGAGTTTATTAACGAATATGTTAGCTGGCCTGCTTGTGAGTTAGAACAGATGGAATCACTGGAGCAGCTGCGAGTGCTTTGGCATGGCCATAAAATTCATGTTGCCGAGGCTGATGAATCAGCAGTGGCAGGCGTGGATACCGAGGCTGACCTTGCTAGAACTAGGCAGGTGTTACAGTAGGTGGCTTAAATTTAGATTGCTAAAAGCGGGGTGGAAACTGCCACTTTCGCGGTCGATGATAGGCAAAGTGATTGTGCTGGGAACTTTGCGATGAGCTTCTCCATGTTGATCTGCTTGAATGCTTGTCTGATATTCATGGTGTTGCAGAATGACCGCTAGAATATCATCTTCCAAAATTTCGATGATCTTGCAGTCTCTGCCTTCGTGGTTGACCTTTTGGCCAATGAGGTTGCGTAGATTGTCTATCTTGATCATTTGACTTTGCATAGTCTCCAGCCTTTTTTCTCTGGTATTACCTTCCATTCTAGACCAAATTTGCGTAATTTGAACTAAAAATAATCGATGAGTAGCTCAATTATGACTAAAGTACTATTCGTTTGCATGGGCAATATCTGCAGGTCGCCAACGGCTCACGGAGTTTTTTTAAAAATCATTAAAGATCAATTGCTTAATAATATAATGATTGAGGTGGATTCCGCAGGAACCCATGCCTACCATGTCGGTGAACAGCCTGATCCACGTTCGCAATCAGCAGCGCTACGACGTGGGGTTGATCTTAGTTCGCTACGAGCACGGAAGGTGAATGAAAGAGATTTTGAGTGTTTTGATTATGTATTGGCGATGGATTATGAAAACTACAGTAATTTAGAGCGAATTTGCCCGGCGGGTTTTGAGCATAGGCTGCGCTTATTTCTTGATTTTGCATCTGAATTTGAAGAAAAAGAAGTGCCTGATCCCTATTACGGAGGGGATAAGGGTTTTGAGCATGTCCTTGATTTGGTTGAAGATGCTTCGCGCGGGTTGCTGAAAGAGATCTTGCAGACTCTTAATAAATAAAAACTGGGCTGGCAGTGTCGGCTGCCAACCCAATATTTAGAGCTGCCTATTCCTGTGGGCTGCTGGGTTTAGCACTTGTTTCAACTACTGCAGGTTTAGGTGCTGTTGGTTTAGGTTCAGCAGCTTGAGGTTGCTTCAGCTCCATGGATTTTTGTACAGGGGCCTCATTAACTGTCGGGGCAGCAGCAGTGGGTTTTTCCACTGGTTTCTGCTTTGCTTCCGCATTTGTTTGCGTAGGAGCAGCTGCTTTGCTCGGGTCGCTGGCTGAGGCTGGTTCGGCTTCGGCCTTTTTTGGCTTTGCTGGTTTGTCGCTAGCCTCTGTTACAGCGGGTTTTTCTACAGCTTTTGGACGTGGTGCACGTCTGGGTTTTGGTTTGCTCGGAGTGGTTTCTGCTGTGTTTGCTTTGCTAGCAGAAGAATCACTGTTGCTTGCGGTTTCCGTATTTCCCTGTGTCTCAGTTGTTGCGGCTGCTGTTTCACTGCTTGTATCACGTTGTTGTGCCTGACCACCTGATGACCTGCGGCGGCGGCGACCACCGCGTCGGCCGCGCCGGGTCTCATTTTTGACAGCGCTTTTTTCACCATCTTGTGCTGGCGATGCTTGGCTAGTATCGGTACTAGATCCGGCTTGCTTAGTGCTTTCAGGTTTAGATTCGGGCTGGCTGGAGCTTGCAGGTTTGTTATCTGCAGTTTTTTGTTGCTGCTTGGTTTGGTCTGTATTCTCGCGATTGTTTTGACGATTTTTACCGCTACCACGCCGAGATTGTGAACGCCCACGGCTACGAGACTGACCTGAACGGCGCTGGGCTGGGCGAGCAGTTGTTTGTTTTGTTTCTGTTTTTTCTTCTACTATGATTTCTTCAGTTTTGCTACCACCAAATAAACTATTCCACATGCGTGTAATAAAACCGGCTTCGGCTTCTACTTGCTCGCTTGCGGCCTTAGTTGGTGCGGAAGGTTTTGGTGCCGGTGTAGAAGGTTTAATGCTTTTCACAGCGGGTTGTTCTGACTGTGCTTTACGCTTGGTTGCAGCTTCTTTTTCGGGCTCAATCTCTTTGACGATTTGATAGCTGGTGGTTTTATCCTGTTCTCTGAGCTCTTCATTCTTGATGCGCTTGACTTCGTAGGCTGGTGTTTCCAATGCTGGATTGGGTACCAGGACAACATGAATGTCGTGGCGAGCCTCGACTTCACTAACCGCCTTACGTTTTTCATTGAGCAGGAAAGTTGCTACTTGTAGTGGCAGTTGAGCTTCGATACGGGCTGATTTTTCCTTCATCGCCTCTTCTTCAATCAGACGTAGTATCGATAGAGATAGAGACTCTACGTTGCGGATTGAGCCTTCGCCTTTACAGCGCGGACAGGTGGCCTGGATAGATTCTTCCAGTGATGGGCGGAGACGCTGACGTGACATTTCCAGCAGACCAAAGCGGGATATGCGCCCAACCTGGACTCGAGCACGATCCATCTTCAAGGCTTCACGAAGGCGGTTTTCTACCTCTCGTTGATTACGTGATGGTGTCATGTCGATGTAATCAATCACGATCAAGCCGCCGAGGTCGCGTAGACGCAGTTGGCGGGCAATTTCATCGGAGGCTTCAAGGTTGGTGTTGAGGGCGGTTTCTTCAATGTCTCCGCCTTGGGTGGCGCGTGATGAATTGATATCAATCGAAACCAGGGCCTCGGTACGGTCAATAACGATGGCGCCGCCGGAAGGTAGGCGTACTTCGTGCTGGAATGCTGTTTCGATCTGGCTCTCGACTTGATAGCGTGAGAAGAGAGGAACGCTATCGTCGTAGAACTTTAACTTACTCTTGTTGTGTGGCATGACCTGGGTCATGAAGTCCTGGGCGTAGTCGTAGACTTCCTTGCAATCGATTAGGATTTCGCCGATATCCTGGCGGAAATAATCACGAATGGCGCGGATGATCAGGTTGCTTTCCTGATAGACCAGAAACGGGGCGGGGCGTTCCTGGCCTGCCTTGTCGATGGCTGTCCACAGTCGAATTAGGTAATCCAGATCCCATTGTAGTTCTTCCGTGGACTTGCCGACACCGGCGGTACGGACGATGACACCCATGCCTTCAGGGATCTCCATAGACGCCATGGCTTCACGTAGTTCGCTACGCTCCTCGCCTTCAATACGGCGTGATACACCTCCTGCGCGAGGGTTGTTAGGCATTAGTACCAGGTAGCGACCGGCAAGGCTGATGAATGTAGTCAGCGCAGCACCCTTGTTACCACGTTCTTCTTTGCCTATCTGTACGATGACTTCCTGCCCTTCCTTCAATATTTCTTTGATGTTGGGGCGGCGTTTGTCATCCTCTGGTTGTTTTGCGTAGCAGCTTGGGGCAATTTCTTTGAGTGGCAGAAAGCCGTGTCTATCGGCGCCATAGTCAACAAAGGCAGCTTCTAGACTGGGCTCGATACGGGTGATTTTACCCTTGTAGATATTTGATTTTTTTTGTTCGCGACCCGGCAGTTCTATGTCGAGGTCGTAGAGGCGTTGGCCGTCAACAAGGGCAACGCGCAACTCTTCTTTCTGAGTTGCATTGATAAGCATTCTTCTCATTTGTACTGTCTCCTAGGGCGTCAACCGTGGTTTTCGCCGCGTGAGACTGAACGTTTCTACCGTGCATTTAGATCAACAATGCCAAGCACTTCTCTTCAACCGTGTTAGTTGAGCGCGCTTGCAGGTTGTTTATTAGCGTCACTTATTCGTGAATCAAGCATCAGCTGGCTATCTTTCACGAGGGTGATATTTTAAACTCTCAACCCGCTATTCCCTGTTGGTTTGTTACAGGGTTCGTTCAGTCCCCCGCGATTTTTCACGGGTGCACCAATATCTGTTAGTTAATTGGTTTTTGCCTGTTTAGGGCTGTGCACATTTCTGTGCCACTTCATCGACATTCATATCTTTGCCATGAAGTGATAAAATTTGTCTCTTGTGCCAACGCAAGTGGTTGGCATGTTGTCAAAAATATCGGCAACACGCTGCCTAATTTGGTTTATCGCACAGATCTGTCAGTGCAGACCAAAAGAGGCAATGATGTATTGCTAAGAGGTGGAGGCAATTTATGTTAAAGGTTGAAAAATAACCTGGCTAGCCAACACCATACTCTGAATATAACATGTTCCCCCTTGTCTGGAAATATATGAAAGGCTTTAATAATGGTGGTAAATGACTGATTTTTCGGAAAATGCCACCCCAAAAGTGCGAATGGTAGAGGTCGATGAGGACAGGGCAGGGCAGCGTATAGATAATTTCCTGTTGTCTTTGCTGAGGGGCGTTCCCAAAAGCATGGTTTATCGGCTTTTACGCACCGGCCAGGTGAGAGTTAATAAGGGTAGAATTAAGCCGGTTTATAAGGTTCAAGCGGGGGATATAGTTAGGATTCCGCCGGTTCGGATGGCTGAAAAAGGTGATGTTGTCGACCCTGGCCAAGCCATTTTAGATCGAATCGAAAAGAATATTATTTTTGAGGACTCAGGTCTGATTGTGTTGAATAAACCGTCAGGGCTTGCTGTGCATGGCGGTAGCGGTATCAGTTTTGGTGTGATTGAGGCAATGCGCAAACTAAAATCTGAATGTAAAAACCTAGAGTTGGTTCATCGGTTGGACAGGGACACCTCGGGGTGCCTGCTGATTGCCAAAAAACGCTCGGCTTTGAGGCATCTGCACAGTGCGATGCGTTCTGCTGAGGTGAAAAAGTTTTATCAGGCTTTGTGTAGGGGAAAGTGGCGTGGTGGCAGTCAGCTGGTTGATGCGCCTTTGCGTAAAAATGTTGTCAGTTCTGGTGAGCGTATCGTTAGAGTCAGTGCTGATGGTAAGGAAGCGACGAGTCGGTTTACGCCGAAACAGCGCTTTAAGCTGGCAACCTTGATGGAGGTTGAGCTATTCACCGGTCGAACCCACCAAATTCGTGTTCATGCAGGTCATTGTGGTCACCCACTGGCGGGAGATGAGAAATATGGTGACAAGGATTTTAACAAGCTGATGCGTGAATACGGCCTAAATCGTATGTTTTTGCATGCCTGGCAGTTGAAATTCCCTTGGGATGATAGTGTTTTGGAAGTCACTGCCCCGCTTGATGAATGCTTGGAAACGGTCCTTAAAAAATTGGCTTGAGTTGATGGCAGAAAAATTTGATCTAATCGTCTTTGATTGGGACGGTACCTTGATGGATTCAGCTGCGCGGATTGTTGCTTCACTGCAAGCGGCAGGAGCTGATCTTGGTTTGCCAGTGAAAACAGATGCGGAATGTCGTAATGTTATCGGCCTGGGAATGTTTGAGGCAATACAAGGCCTGCATGAAGTGACTGAGCCAGAGCTCATCCCTCGGTTTAGTGAGCGATATAGGCACCATTTTTTAGTGAGTTGCACTCATCCTGAAGTGTTGTTTGACGGTGTGCATGGCATTTTGCAAGCATTGGTGCAGCGTCAGCTATGGCTGGGTGTTGCCACTGGCAAGGGGCGCAAGGGGCTGGACCGGGTGCTGAAGCAGACAGACTGCAGTCGTTATTTTCACTCGACCCGTTGCGCTGACGAAACATCATCTAAACCTGATCCAATGATGTTGTGTGAAATAATGGATGAGCTGGGTGTAATGCCTGAAAAAACTCTGATGGTAGGTGATACAGAGTATGATCTCGAAATGGCTCAGCGGGCAGGGACGGCTGCTCTAGCGGTAAGTTACGGCGCACATGAAAGTGAGCGTCTGCAGATTTTTGAACCATTGGCCTGCCTGAAAAGTATTGACGAAATGGCACAGTGGCTGGCTAAAAATATTTAACTTTTTGCTGAGATGAGTGTGAACGATAATAATACTTCGGATTCAAAAGATCCCTGGACTGAAAACCCTCTAATCGATGAGAAAAATATGAATGACAATCGTAATAATGAGCTTTGGGAACGTGATTTGATCAGTGACCTGGCGTTGGGGGCGCTTAAGGAGCAACGCCGCGCCAGACGCTGGGGGATTTTCTTTAAGTTGTTCATGGTGAGCTATCTGGTGGTGTTTTTACTTGTTTTGATTCCTGGTACGGAAACAGGTCTGGCGTCGAGTAAACCACACACAGCGATAATCGAATTACGTGGTGTGATCGCCGATAATGCCGAAGCCAGTGCTGACAACATCGTCACCAGTCTGCGTGATGCCTTCGAGGCTAAGCATGTCTCGGGCATTATTATGCGGATCAATAGCCCTGGCGGCAGCCCAGTACAGTCTGGCTATATCTATGATGAGATCAAACGTTTGCGTGGGATTTATCCTGACACACCCTTGTATGCTGTGATTACAGATATGTGTGCCTCTGGTGGTTACTATATTGCCTCGGCCGCAGATGAAATCTATGCCGATAAGGCCAGTATCGTTGGTTCTATTGGCGTCATTATGAGTGGTTTTGGATTCGTTGATAGCATGGAAAAACTGGGTGTTGAGAGACGCATGCTGACAGCGGGTGAAAACAAGGGGTTTCTCGATCCATTCTCACCTTTGCAAGATGATGATGTCACCCATATCAAATCAATGCTCGGCAATATTCATCAACAATTTATTGATGTGGTTAAGGCTGGACGAGGTGATCGGCTGAAATCAGATGACGCCCTTTTTTCCGGCCTGGTCTGGACCGGTGAACAGAGTGTTGAGCTAGGTTTGGCTGATGGCTTAGGCAGTGCCAGTTACGTGGCCCGTGAGATTATTGGAGAGGAAAAAATGGTTGATTACACCATTAAGCCTGATCCTCTTGAACAATTTGCCGGTAAGCTTGGTCTAGTCATGGCGGAAACATTGGCCCGTATTAGTGGCGTTAATGCAGGAGCTATCCGCTAGTCCCTGCCTTTTTTACTGCTGCGGAAGAATCCAGAGGTTTAAGCAGCAGAGAACAGCCTGTCATTGCCCCCGGTTGTTGTAAGCCCATTAGCTGCAACACGGTGGGGGCGACGTCTTTTAATCCGCCTTCACTGGCTAGTTTCCATTTGACCTGGTCAATGATCATGCACGGTACTGGATAGGTCGTGTGCTGAGTGTGTGGAGCACCTGTGAGTGGATCAATAAGTAGTTCGCAGTTACCATGATCAGCTGTGACAAGCACTGAATATTCCGCTTTAATCGCAGCATCAAGAACACGGCCAACCTCGTGGTCCAATGTCTCAACAGCTTTTATTACGGCATCTCTGACTGCGGTATGACCAACCATATCGCCATTGGCAAAGTTTACGACGATAAATGAATGTTGTTGACTATGCATTTTTTCGATAACGCAATCGGCAACCACTTGGGCGCTCATCTCAGGCTGCTCATCATAGGTTGCGACCTTGGGTGAGGGGATAATTAAACGCTCCTCATTGGCGAATGCTTCGCCCTTACCACCATTAAAAAAGTATGTCACATGGGCATACTTTTCTGTTTCCGCACAATGAAACTGATTTAATCCGGCATGACTGATTGTTTCAGCTAGGGTTGACTCAGCCAGTTCTTCATCAAAGGCGTAGGGTAGGTCGAAATAGCTGTCGTAATTGGTGAAGCAAGTGACATTGATAGGGTTAAAATCACCACGCTCAAAACTGTCAAACGCGGGTTTCGAAAGTGCTGCTGTTATCTGGCGAGTCCGATCTTTACGGAAATTGAAAAAAATTACCGCATCATCTGATCTGATTGGTTTGGCATTCGGAAGAATGACTGGTTTTATAAATTCATCGGTTTCACCAGCTTCATAAGCAGACTCAATGGCATTACGGTATGAGTTTGCTTTACGACCTGCATTATTAACAAGTGCCTGCCAGGCGAGTTCGGACCTATCCCAGCGCTTGTCTCTATCCATTGCGTAATATCGGCCACATACACTGGCGACAGAGCCGTTTGCCTTGGCCAGTTCAGCATCTATCTGGTTAATACGGTCAATTGCCGACTGTGGCGCGGTATCGCGGCCATCTGTAATTGCGTGTAGCAGCGGTGTTACTTGATGACGTCGGCATAGTTCGATTAGAGCAAACAAATGATTGATGTGGCTATGGACGCCACCATCTGAAACAAGCCCCATCAGGTGTAGTGGTCTATTTTGTTGTTTGGCTTTTGTGATGGCGGCTATTAGGACGGGGTTTTCATAAAAGCTGTTATCACTGATTGAATCATTGATTTTGACCAGATCTTGTCTTTGTATTGCTCCAGTTCCCAGCGTTAGATGTCCGACCTCAGAGTTGCCCATTTGGCCTTCAGGCAGACCAACTGAGCTACCTGAGGCCTGTAGTTCAGTGAAGGAATAGCGTTCAAAGTATTCGTCCAAACGGGGTGTTTTTGCTGCGCTGATGCCATTATTGATTTTGCTGGGATTGATGCCAAAGCCATCCATAATTACCAAGAGTGTCCGACGGCGTGGTGGGGTGTTGACCTGCATGTTACTACTGCTCCTTCCTACTGCTTAAAGATGCTTGTGTTCGTGATAATTACGACGCACTGGTTTATACGGCTATAAGGGCCAAATCTTGAGCTTAAAAATAGCCGTTTATTACTGCATTTTTATTAAAGATCAGTTTTTAAATACCGATATATCTAGTGAGCTTATTGTTGTTGAATGAGTTGTGGGAATAAAGAAAGACTCAGATTAAAACGACATATAGCCTAAAAAATTAAAAGGTTATGAGGTTTAGCTGTGAATTATAAAATTGCCAGAAATTTTGCCTTAGGCATATTCCCAGGTCTTATGTTGTTGACGGCCCCTGTTTCTGCAAGCACTGACTCAGCTTTGACTCATATTAGCTCTCAAAGCATTAATCTGGGCTGTTTTGACTGGCAGCAGGACGGACAGTTTGCCTATGATTGCAAAGCCAGTATTTTTGATGCCGTCAGTCCTGCGGATCAAAGTAAGATCGGTGATTCTTTCTACTATGGCGAAGGCGTAAAACAAAGTTATTCTGAGGCGGCCAAATGGTATCGTAAGGCTGCTGTTCAAGGTGATGCCTATGGCCAATTTAGCATTGGTTATATGTATAGCAAGGGCGAAGGTATTCCGCATGACACTTGGTTAGCTCTGAAATGGTTGGGTAAGGCCGCTGATAACAAGATGGCAGCAGCTCAGTATGCCTTGGCTGACATGTATTATTACGGTGATGGTGTCGCCATTGATTATGATCTCGCTATTAAATGGTACAAAGAAGCAGCTGAGCAGAATTACAGCTTTGCTCAATACAGTCTTGGTTTCATGTATAAAAAAGGCATTGGCCTTGAATTAGATTACGAAAAAGCTCAGACGTGGTTGATGAAAGCTGCAGATCAGGATCATCCTGAGGCCCAGGCTAGTATTGCCCACATGTACATGAAGGGTCATGGTGTTGCCCAAGATACAAAATTAGCCTTTAACTGGTTTTATAAAGCGGCGATGCAGGGGCATGCTGGGGCGCAAAACAATATTGCCTATATGTATCGCAGCGGTAGTGGTGTTGAGCAGGATTTTCAACGCGCTATCATGTGGTATCAAAATGCTGCCCGCCAGGGTGATGCAACAGCACAATCCAATTTGGGTTTTATGTTTCACAAGGGGATTGGTGTGGAGCAAAACTATGCAAGTGCCATTCAGTGGTATCGTCTTGCTAGTCAGCAAGGTGAAGTCAGTGCCCAGTTTAATCTAGGTCTGGTTTATATGCAGGCAGACGGTAATATTCGTGATTTGAATAAAGCGGTGGAGTCATTTATGGCTGCCGCCAGTCAGGGGGATGCCGAAGCACAATATTATGTAGGTACACTCTATCGTAATGGCTGGGGTGTAGCGCGTAATATTGAAAAGGCGCTGGAATGGTTCCGTATGGCAGGTGAATCCGGTAATGCCAAGGCTAAACATGAGTTTGATTTATTAGTCGCATCACATCCAGCCTAGGCGGGTTACCTTTTTATTGATGAAATTGAAGCCACCAATCAGCGGCCAGTTTCTCTGCATGCATGATTTCTTGTTTGGATAAATGTTTGGCGAGTTCGGTTCGTGCCTCCATAGCATCTTTGTATTCCATAGCGGCTGAAATTTCGTACCACATATAAGCCTTCACTTTGTCTATTTCTGTGCCATGCCCCTCGGCGTGAGCTACTCCGATCAGATATTGCGCTGTTCCCGATAGTTGTTCAGCTGCCAGGTTAAGCCAATACAGTGCCTGGGCGTTGTCTTGCTTAATTCCATCACCTTTGATGTACATAATTCCAAGGGTTAGCTGTGCTTTAGCTACGCCACTATTGGCAAGCTTTTCATACCAGAAGGCGGCCTTTGATATATCCTGAGTGACTCCCTCGCCAACATGGTAGCGGTTGGCCAAGTCTGCTTGGGCTTGAATGTCATTGTTGTTTGCCTTTTCGGTGATTTGTTGTATCTCAGTTGCGCTTAGTGGCTGGGCGGAGGCTGTATTTAGCAGCATCAATGTTACAAGCATCAAAACTGAAATGAGGCGACTAATAATTGATGGCATGGGGTATTTATCCTTAAATTCACTGCTTGGACTGCGAATTATATTTGATTAGGACGTGCGACCCAAGTAGGCATGCCTTGTTAATTAATAAAGCTGTTGTACCAACCTAAACTACTTGTATTCATTAAAGAAAGTTCGTATCGTTTTGTCTTATGTATTTTCAAAGGATGGATAATTATGTGGCGTAGTCTGGCAATAACCTTCCTGATTCTGGCTGGTGGTAGCCCAGCCTCAGCAGCCGATACCTATCAAACTCAACGCCTTATTGAGGATGGTATTCATGACCCTGAGAATGAAACCATTCAGATACTCCAGGAACCTGTCGAGGCTATGATTGATTTTCCGCTGGACAGAAGAGGGCATGTTGATTGGGTTAAAGCACTTCGTGATGGCAAAATCAATCCGCGTCGCAGTCTGTCGGGGGACGAATTTGGTGGTGAAATGATGTTGGAAATGGATATGGACATTATTATGAAGCAGACATCCAATATGCCTCATGTCAAGTTTCCTCATCTAGCACATACTGAATGGTTGACATGTAATAACTGTCACCCCAAAATTTTCCAGCCGCAGTTTGAAGCTAACCCTGTGTCGATGGAAAAAATACTCAAGGGAGAGTTCTGTGGTCGTTGTCATGACAAGGTCTCTTTCAGCCTGTGGACTTGTGAACGTTGTCATAGCGTGCCGCATAAGGACTCTGCAGAGGCCTTTATTGAACTAGACAAATAGTCTGCCTAGGCTGCGCCAGCGATTGGCACGTTTTATTTGTCGTAAAAAGTCGCTGTACTCCAGCCCCTGGGTTTGTTTCAAATCATTAGCAATGCTGTTTGTCTTGGGGTACTGAAGCGTAGGCTTATGTTTTGCTGTAAAAACAATTACATTGCCTCTGTCAGGCACCGGTAGATTTAAAACGTTGTTGCTAAAGATATGTTGCATTGTTTGATTAATGTCACGGACATGGTCACTTACTTTGTTCCAAAGGTTGGTCGCAACAACACCTCGGTTATCCAACCGTTCAAAACAATATTCAAAGAATTCAAATGATTTAATACTTTCTGATAAACCATCATGGTTAAAGGCATCAATCAATATCAGGTCATATTGTTGGTAGCGCCCATTTTTATTATGTAAGAAACGTGAAACGTCATCTATAAAGATCTGTATGCGTTCATCTTCAGGTAGGTTGAAGTAATCATGGGCAATTTTGACTACGTCGGCCCTGATCTCAACGATATCGATTGAACAGTTGGGGTAATGTTGCAATAAGAATTTTGCAATCGAACCACCACCAAGGCCGATCATCAATATATTCTGTGGCTGTGGTTGAAATAATAGGCTCGCCATCATGGCCCGGGTGTATGTAAGTACTAGGCGTTGTGGTTGAAAAAGATCCATGCAGCTTTGTTTTGCATCGTTGCCAAAATATAGCGAACGGATATGTTGGTTTTGGCCAACCTCGATGATGCCTTCGTCACTAATCCTTCGAAAAATTATATGTTCAGACATTCTATTAAGTATTTCTATTTTTTCGGAATTATACTTGGAAAATTACCTGCAACAAAAAAGCCCGGCAAGGCCGGGCTTTTAAAACGTTTGTTGCTTGCTCAATTATGCGACTGTTGAGCGGTTCCGCGATTGCTTAGACCAAGTATCAACGTCAGATATTTCATCCTGGTTATGAGCTGCTAGAAGTTCTTCACGCTTGTTATTTTCAATTAGATCACCAAGGCTGATTTTGGAGAGATAGTCATTGATATTGTCGCTCAAGGCCTGCCACAGTTGTTGTGTCTTTTGATGACGGTCATCAACCTTCATCACCTTTTCTTTGCCTGTGCGTTCATCAACGGCATGAATGATCTCGGCGATGGTGATCTCATTAGCAGGCCGAGAAAGCCTATAGCCGCCGCCTGGGCCACGGGTGCCACTTACAAGTTTAGTTTTTCTTAATCTGGCGAAAAGCTGCTCAAGGTATGACAATGAAATCCCCTGAAACTCTGAAATGTCAGCCAAAGTTACTTTGTTGCCATTGTTAGCATTTAATGCAAGATCAAGCATTGCTGTAACGGCATAACGTCCTTTTGTTGAAAGCTTCATTGTCGGGCCTCCTAATGTTGTTATGGTGCAAAACCAATTAATGTGCTCAACTAAATAATGGCACCGCAGGTGTGCTAATTCAATGTCTCAAACTGACATTTAACATGGTTTAACAATTGTGTGGTTTATAGACCTTATGTTTATAGGGGTAAGAAAATTACGGTAGTGTTTTCTGGGTCAACAAACGTTCGATTGTGCTTTGTATAAACCAGCCCATGCGCACACCTAGTGGTTTCTTAATGGTGTATGTAATTTCATATAGGTCTTTTTCTTTCGATTGTTCTAACAAGAAGTCATCACTGGTAATTAGTTCGTCGACGAGTTTTAGTTCGAGCGCACGTTTTGCTGGCCAATGTTCACCAGTTGCAATTTTGTCGATATCGATGATTGGGCGGTGCTCTTTGATAAAGTCTTTGAATAGAACATGTGTATCTTCTAATTCTTCTTTGAATTTTTCTCTAGCCTTATCTGTGTTTTCACCAAACATAGTTAGGGTACGTTTGAATTCGCCAGCAGTCAGTTGCTCAAATTCAATGTCATGTTTTTTCAGCAAGCGATGAAAGTTTGGAATCTGAGCAATTACGCCAATGGAACCAATCACAGAGAAGGGCGCGGCGATGATCTTGTCTGCTACACAGGCCATCATGTAGCCACCACTGGCAGCTATTTTGTCTACAGCAATCGTGAGTGGAATCTTTTTTTGTGTCAGTCGCATCAGTTGTGAGGCCGCTAGACCATACGCATGAACCAGTCCACCACCGCTTTGAAGGTTCAGGAATACTTCGTCATCAGGGCTGGCAACGGTTAGAATCGCAGTGATTTCTTGCCTTAATGAGGACAGCGGAGAGGCCTTGATATCACCATCAAAATTAAGCACATAGATTCGTTTACGAGGTGCACTTTCACCGGATTTACGCCGTTTCTCATCTGCTTTGTGTTGTTTCTTTTCTGTTTTTTCCAGTTTTTTTAGCTCATCCTTATCAAGTGTGTTTAGTTTGATAGTTTCTGCCATATCTTCGAATTTTTGATTGAGCTTTTTTATATCCAGATGTTCTCGGCCCATGTCTCTTCCACGACTGGCTAATAGAATGATTCCTGTTACGACTGCCACAATGGCAAATACGATAGTGAGTGTTTTGGCCAAAAAAAGGCCATATTCGGAAAAAAAAGCGGACACCTTGATACTCCAAGTAGGATAAAAGGGGCAATAGTATAGCGTTTTGAATAAGACTGCAGAATAGTAAGAAAATAAAAAGGCCTCTGGTTTTCACCAGAGGCCTTGATGAGTTAAAAACGGAGGGGGATTAACTCATAACTGTTGTTGCAATAACGGCTAATACAGACATGATGCAGGCCAAGGGAATTAAAATCATCAGGTCGGAATCATTAGCGCCTTTACGCTGGGTATTGTTAGACATAGTTTTCTCCAATTAGCTTATTATTATATGTAAAGTTGATCATTCCGCTCAGGAATGAGATTAAAAGATACTACATCTTTTTTTAATAGTTAAGTATTTTTATAAAGTATTTACTTGCGGTTATAAAAATTCTATTTACGGTATTTTTGGTGCTAAACTAATTCATTAATTTTCATGGGTTTAGGAGTGCTTATGAGTGACTTGGTAAGGTTTGGGGTCTCTATTGAGGATGACCTGCTGAAGCGTTTTGACCAGGACATTGAGAAGAAGGGCTATTCAAATCGCTCCGAGGCTATTCGTGATCTTATTCGTGAACAAATTGTGGCGGAAGAGTGGCAGTCTGATAAGGAGACAGTTGGGACGATTACCATCGTTTACGACCACCACACCCGTGACTTGTCGTCTAATTTGACTCATATTCAACATTCATTTGAAGGTGATATCAAATCGGTATTGCATATCCACCTAGATCATCATAACTGCCTTGAGGTTTTGGTTGTGTCAGGAAAAGCTAGGCTATTACAGCAGTTCGCTAATCAACTTGTGAGTATTAAGGGTGTGAAGCACGGTAAGCTGGCGATGACGACGTTGGGGGATGCGATTCCTGGTAAGGGGGATCACCAGCATCACCATAATCCAGATCAACCACATACACATAAGTAAAAAGGGCGAGGTTTTTTAAACCACGCCCTTTATATAGAGTGTCGTCGTTTTTCTAGTTTATTAGAAAGACACTGAAAGTTGAATGGTTGAGGTTGAGCCGTCACCACCTGAACCACCGTCTGTGTCACTGTAATCTTCGTCCATAGCGTGTTCATAGCTTAGCGTTGTGTTTTCAAAGATTTCATGCGAGATAGAAAACAGGATTCTGGTTTCTGGTAAACCGAGGGCGAATGCCTCTTCGGTCGTTTGATAGCCAATTGCAGCGGTTCCCCGATCAAACCCATAACTGGCTTCGATGTTAAATGCTGACACTGTCGCGCCTTGAGCATTGAATGCCAGGTCGGCGACGTCAAACTCATCCGAGGCTACATATTCGAAAATCACCGATAGTGCGTCCCTGTTGTAGATTGCATGCAAGGCCGTGCCGCTGACAAAATCGACGAGTGTGCTAGGGCTTGCCAAACCCTCTGTAATACCGTCACTGTCGCCAATGTTACTAATGTAGTCCAAGCCTAGATCGAGGCTGTAGTCGTCTGTTTCGATCACATAACCAAATGAAAGCCCACTATGTTCGATGCTGTCTTCTGCGGCTGGTGTAGAGGCTTCCCGGGTGTCACCGTTAAAAACATAAGCTGAGGCATAAAAACCGTTGGTTTCATAGCCAACCAGAACAGCGCTTTCGCGGGCTTCCCCGAGTGCCAGTGTTAGAGGGTCTGAAATCATGTGGCTTTCATAGTCACCAAAGGGGATGTACATCTGGCCTGCTGTCAGGCTCCAGCCGTTCGTCATATCAATGCTGATAGTGCCTTCATCTACTTCAAGTGGCGTGTCGTCTTCTTCATGCAGCAGCACTAGATGTCCGCTGACACGGTCGTTGATTTGGCTATCTATGCCCAGCTCAACAGTCGCTAGGCTGATGTCGCTTGTTTTTAAGTCTTGAAAATCGCTACTAAAACCGGCTTCAACTTCAATTGCTCCGCTGATTACTATATCGGATGCATGGGCAGGGGCGGTCATGGCAAGTGCTATTAAAGCAAGTGAACTGCATTTGGTTGTTTTCATTAATAGGTATCTCATGTTGGGACGTGATGCGTTTAATAAAAGATTATCCAATTTCTTCTCGAATTCTACGGGCACAAAGCATAAACAGCACTCATTCTCATTTGTAGTTGTGTGGTGGCACGAAAATAATTATCATGCTATCTTTTGTTGGTTCGTAGCACAATAAAAATCTATGTGCTACAGACTGACTGAACAAAGCCGATAAGCGTACTGAGACACTTTTCTATAACGGAGTCTTTAATGAAAAACTTAAGATTATTTTTAGCTGTAGCCGCGATGTTAATGCTGGGACAGGCGAACGCGCATTTTCAGATGATTATCCCCGCTGATGACATGGTAAAACAGACTGAGTCACGCAATCTTGATCTTAATCTTATGTTTTGGCACCCATACGAAGGTATTGGCATGGACATGGTTGTGCCGGAGCGGTTTGGGGTGGTTAACCGTGGCAAAGATCAGGATCTGCTTGCTACGCTTAAACCTGCCAAGAAGAAAGACATTAAAGGCAATAGTTTTTCTACCTATCAAACTAGCTATAAGCTCAAGCGTCCTGGTGACCATGTTTTTTATGTTGAGCCCAAACCCTATTGGGAAGCCGCCGAGGAGAGTTTTATTATTCACTACACCAAAGTGGTGGTGAATGGTTTTGGTCTGGAGCAGGGCTGGGATAAGGAGCTTGGTCTAAAAACAGAGATTGTGCCATTAACACGCCCTTACGGTTTGTGGACCAATAATGTCTTTCAAGGCATCGTCAAGCTCAATGGCGAACCTGTCCCATTCAGTGAAGTAGAAGTTGAATACTATGCCGAAGGCAAGCCAGTTAATCCTCCAGCAGACCCAATGATTACCCAGGTGGTCAAGGCTGATCAGAACGGTGTCTTTACCTATGCCATGCCCAAGGCGGGTTGGTGGGGGTTTGCCGCACTGAATGAGGACGATAAAACCATGCAACATGATGGCAAAGATTATCCCATCGAGATTGGCGCTGTGCTTTGGGTCAATACCCATGACATGAAGTAATAGGTGTGCAGCCAGGGTTTTTTACCTAGAGAGTGTTTAATGACTAGCTTTTATATAAAACAATATTTTGTGTCGACTTTGTTTCTGCTTGGTTTTCTTGCTGCGCCGCCGGCCTATGCTCACAAAGTAAATCTATTTGCTTATGCTGAAGCTGGTGAAGTCTATGTTGAAGGCTATTTTGTTGATGGCAAAGCGGCGCAAAACAGCAAGGTTCAAGTGTTGGGGCCAGCGGGTGATTTGCTGCTAGAAGGCATCACTGATGGTCAGGGCCAGTATCGCTTTCCTGTGCCGCAGCGTACTGATTTAAAGATTGTCGTAAATGCAGGAATGGGCCATCAAACTGATTTCCTGCTTTCAGCATCGGACTTGAATGATGCTGAGTCTGTTGAGGCCGTGCCGGTTCAATCAAACGTGAACGAGGCGGGTGTATCCCCGCAAACTAATCAGACGGTTGTTTCTGCCGTTACGAATAATACTGAGCTCGATGCCGTGGTGCGCAAAGCGGTTAATGAGGCGATAAAACCGTTGGTACGTGAGTTGTCTGCGGCACAGCAAAAGGCTTCCTTGTCCGGCATCGTTGGTGGTGTCGGTTACATCATTGGATTTCTAGGGCTGTTTGCCTTTTTTAAGGCACGCCAAGTGAGTGGAGCTAAGTCTGATTCGGGTATGTAACGCTGTGGTTGTTTGATAGCACTATTATAAATAGCGTGCTACGATCGGCCTGAAATTGATGGAGTAGTTTTTTTATGCATATTGCCGATGGAATTGTTTCAGGCCCGGTTATCGCAACTGGCTTTGGGGTTACCGCATTATTGGCCGCAGTTACTATGCGCAATGTTGACCTTGAAGAGATTCCAAAGATTTCTGTAGTGACGGCGGTTTTCTTCGTTGCCAACTTTATCCACATCCCCCTAGTTGTTGCCAGTATTCATCTGATATTGAATGGCCTGGCAGGAGTAATACTTGGCAAGCGCGCCTTTATGGCAATTATGCTGGGCGTTGTTTTGCAGGCATTTTTTGGTTTTGGTGGTGTTTCAGTGATCGGGGTCAATAGCGTCATGTTAGGCGGTGGAGCCTTGATTGCCTATGGCGTCTGGCATTGTCGGAATTTTGTTTCGATACCAAATAGTGAAGTTGTTTTTGGCGCGCTCG
>CAMYNQ010000007.1 GCA_947259785.1 uncultured Chromatiaceae bacterium
ACAATTAATTGGAAGGCACGTGATAATCAATCGGATAATGTCACCCTTAATAACTTCCAGTATTCCGATGATGGTGGGGCCACATGGTACACGCCGAATAACGGTGATGCTTCCGCTGCTCTATCAGCCAACTGGGATGACAATGGTGGCGGTGGTTGGAGTAGTGCTTTCACCTTTGCTGCGGCTGCAGCACATAGCTTTACCTTTAATACTCAACACGTTGATGTTGCTGCGGTGCAATCGCTCGACAATGTTGATCAATCAGATATTCAGATTCGCTTCAGCGTTAACGACGGCAGTGTTGACTCAGATAACCCGGCGACCTCACAGCGCGTGCGTGTTGATAATCTTTCACCAAACAGCACCATTGTCTCCGGCACCTATAACTCTGACACTGATACGCTGGTTATAAGTGGCACCAACTTTACATCTATTGCGCCAGCGACTACCGACATTAAGAGTTATGTCGACTGGAGCAAGTTTGTCTGGGACGTTAACGCGGATGACGCAGTTACGGCCAACATCAGCTTCGTGCTTGGCGGTGTCAGTAGTCTGACCATCACCAATGCCACTACCTTGACACTGGTGTTTAGCGGCGCCAAGGCCGCTGCGATTGAAACCACCGCCGACTTCGGTACGGTCGGTGGCGCGGATACGCTGGATGTTGCCGCGGGCTTTA
Organism: uncultured Chromatiaceae bacterium; assembly: GCA_947259785.1. Classification (GTDB taxonomy): domain Bacteria; phylum Pseudomonadota; class Gammaproteobacteria; order Tenderiales; family Tenderiaceae; genus Tenderia. Next base: position 680 of record CAMYNQ010000007.1, read on the forward strand.
GTATCGATGCCTTTGGTAATGCCGCCACCACGGATAGCGTGAGTGATGGGCCGTTGGCATTAACCAACACACCACCGGTTGGCGGTTTTACTGTGGATGACGTGATTCCGGCTGGCCAGATCAATCAGGCCAGCGATGGCAGTGGTGTAATAACTATCAACTGGAAGGCGCGCGATACCGAGTCAGACAACGTCACCATCAATACTTTCCAGTACTCTGATGACGGTGGCAGTACTTGGTATACGCCGAATAATGGCGATACTTCCGCTGCACTGTCGGCCAACTGGGATGACAATGGTGGCGGTGGTTGGAGTAGTGCTCCCACTTTTGCTGCGACGACTGGGCATAGTTTTACCTTTAACACCCAGCACGGCGACGTTACAGCGGTGCAATCGCTCGACAACGTCGATCAATCGGATATTCAGATACGTTTCACAGTTAACGATGGCAGTGTTGACTCCGCTAATCCGGCAACTTCGGAGAACGTGCGGGTCGATAATCTCTCGCCCACCAATACGATAGTTTCAGGCGCCTATAACTCTGATATCGATACACTGGTCATAACAGGCATCAACTTCACCTCCATAGCGTCTGCAACAACAGATATTAAATCCTTTGTCGACTGGAGCAAGTTTGTCTGGGACGTTAACGCTGATGATGCCGTTACGGCCAACATTAGTTTTGTCCTCGGTGACATAAGTAGTCTCACAGTCACCAATGCCACTACCTTGGCGCTGGTATTTACCGGTGCCAAGGCCGCCGCGATTGAAGCCACTGCCGGTTACGGTGCGGCAGGTGGCGCAGATGCATTAGATATCACAGCCGGTTTCAGTATCGATGCCTTTGGCAATGTCGCCACCACCGATGCTGTCAGCGATGCCTCGTTAGATCTTGCTGCGCCAGTCGGTGGTTACACCACCGATGATGTGATACCGGCCAGTCAGATCAGCCAGGCCACGGATGGCAGTGGCATCATCACAATTAACTGGAAGGCGCGCGATAACCAGTCGGACGGTGTCACGCTCAATAGCTTCCAGTACTCCGATGATGGCGGGGCCAGCTGGTACACACCCAATAACGGAGATGCTACCGCTGCACTGTCGGGCAACTGGGATGACAATGGTGGCGCTGGATGGTCAACTGCCACTACCTTTGCTGCGGCGACTGCGCACAGTTTTAGCTTTAACAGCCAACACGCCGATGTCACCGCGGTGCAGTCGCTCGACAATACCGATCAATCGGATATCCAGATTCGCTTCATTGTTAATGATGGTAGTGCTGACTCTGCTAATCCAGCAAGCTCCGAAAGCGTGCAGGTCGATAACCTCAATCCGAATGATACGATTGTCTCTGCTGCCTACGATGCCGGTATCGACGCCCTTGTTATTACCGGCACCAATTTCACTTCCATCGCACCTGCAACAACAGATATTAAATCCTTTGTCGACTGGACTAAGTTTGCCTGGGACATCAACGGCGATGATGCGGCCACGGCCAATATCACCTTCGTGCTTGGCGATGTCAGCAGTCTGACTGTTACCAATACCACCACCTTGACCTTGGTGTTTAGCGGTGCCAAGGCCACGGTGATTGAAGCCAGCGCCGGCTACGGCGCTGCGGGTGGAGCTGACACACTCGATGTCACGGCCGGTTTTAGTATTGACGCGTTTGGCAATGCTGCTGTCAGCGACGTTTTAAGTAACGGCGCAATACTACTCAATGGTGCCCCGTTGGCTGGTTACACGGTTGACGACGTGATCCCTGCTGGACAGGTCGCACAAGCCACCGATGGTAGTGGCACACTCACAATCAACTGGAAGGCGCGTGATATCGATTTGGATAATGTCAGCCTCAATACCTTTCAGTATTCGGATGATGGTGGGGCCACATGGTACACGCCTAATAACGGCGATACTTCCGCTGCACTGTCGGCCAACTGGGATGATAACGGCGGTGGCGGTTGGTCGACTGCCGCCACCTTTGCCGCCGCGACTGCGCACAGTTTTACCTTTAACACCCAACACGCCGATGTTGCAGCGGCGCAGTCGCTCGGCAACGTCGATCAATCGGATATCCAGATTCGCTTCACCGTTAATGATGGCAGCGTTGATTCGGTCAATCCGGCGACCTCTGAAAGTGTGCGGGTCGATAACCTCGCCCCGAACGATACGATAGTATCGAGTGCCTATAACCCCATTAGCAACACGCTGGTGCTGACGGGCACTAATTTCACCTCTATCGCACCGGCATTGACGGATATTAAATCTTTCGTCGATTGGAGCAAGTTGGTCTGGGACATCAACGCTGACGATGCCGTCACGGCCAACATCACTTTTGTGCTCGGCGATGTCAGCAGTCTGACTGTTACTAATGCCACCACCTTGACCTTGGTGTTTAGCGGTGCCAAAGCCACGACGATTGAAGCCACCGCCGGCTACGGCGCTGCGGGTGGGGCTGACACGCTTGATGTTACGGCCGGTTTTAGCATTGATGCGTTTGGCAATGTCGCTGCCACCGACGGCGTAAGTGATGGCGCATTACAAATCAATAGCGCCCCAGTGGGGGGCTTCAGCGTGGATGATGTAATACCGGTCGGTCAGATTAACCAGGCCACGGATGGTAGTGGTGTGATCACCATTAACTGGAAAGCGCGCGACGATCAAAGTGATAACGTAGGCTTGCACAGCTTTCAGTATTCCGATGATGGCGGCACTACCTGGCACACACCCAACAACGGTGATGTTTCTGGCGCACTGACGCCCAATTGGAATGATAATGGTGGCGGCGGCTGGTCAACCGCGACCACCTTCGGCGTGGCAACTGTGCATAGTTTTAGCTTTAGCACTCAACACACTGATGTCACGGCGGTGCAATCACTCGATAACGTCGATCAATCGGATTTCCAGATTCGTTTTACTGTCAATGATGGCAGCATTGATTCTACCAACCCGGCAACCTCGGCGAGTGTGCGTGTCGATAACCTCGCGCCCGATGATACGATTGTTTCGGGTGTCTACAATGCTGATGCCGACACGCTGGTTATTTCCGGCACAAACTTCACCTCTATTGCCCCGGCCACTTCCGACATAAAAGGTGATGTCGATTGGAGCAAGTTGATCTGGGATATCAATGCTGATAATGCTGCCACGCCCAATATTAGTTTTGTCCTTGCTGAAGTCACCAGTCTAACCGTCACCAATGCCACCACCTTGACCCTGGTGGTTGCCGCTGCCAAGGCCACGGCAATAGAAGCCACCGCCGGCTACGGTGCGGCGGGGGGTGCCGACACCCTGGATGTCGCCGCAGGTTTCAGTATCGATGCGTTTGGCAATGTTGCCACTACGGACGGTGTGAGTGATGGGCCGTTGTCAATCAATAACACCCCACCTGTCGGCGGTTATAGCGTGGATGACATGATTCCAGCCGGTCAGATCAGCCAGTCCAGTGATGGCAGTGGTGTGATCACCATCAACTGGAAGGCATATGATAACGAGCTGGACAATGTTGCCCTGAATACCTTCCAGTACTCCGATGATGGCGGAGCAACTTGGTACACGCCCAATAACGGTGATTCTTCCGGCGGATTATCAACCAATTGGGATGATAACGGCGGTGGCGGCTGGAGCACTGCCGCGACATTCGGCGCGGCAACTGCGCACAGTTTTACGTTTAACACCCAACATGCCGATGTTGCGGCAGTGCAGTCTCTAGACAACGTTGATCAATCTGGTATCCAGATTCGCTTTACGGTCAATGACGGCACGATCGATTCCACCAACCCGGTGACCTCTGCGAGTGTGCGGGTAGATAACCTCGACCCGAACGATACGATAGTATCGGGTGCCTATAACCCTACTAGCAACACGCTGGTGATTACTGGCACCAACTTCACTTCTATTGCTCCAGCCGCATCTGACATTAAGGCGTTTGTCGACTGGAGCAAGTTTGTCTGGGATATCAATGGTGATGATGCGACCACAGCTGATATCAACTTCGTCTTTGGTGATATCAGTAGTCTGGCTGTCACCAACGCCACTACTTTAACGTTGGTATTTACTGGCGCCAAGGCGGCGGCGATTGAATCCAGTGTTGGTTATGGTGCGGCTGGGGGTGCGGATGCCCTGGATATCAACGCTGGATTTAGTATTGATGCGTTTGGTAATGTCGCCACTATCGACGGCGTCAGCAATGCCCCGCTAAATCTTGCCGCACCGGTCGGCGGCTTCACTGTCGATAACGTAATTCCAGCCGCCCAGATCTTACAGGCCACTGATGGCAGCGGCATCATCACTATCAACTGGAAGGCACGCGACGATCAAAGTGATAACATAAGTTTGCATACCTTCCAGTATTCCGATGATGGCGGGGCCACATGGTACACACCCAATAACGGTGATACTTCTGGTGCACTGTCAGATAACTGGGATGACAATGGAGGCAGCAGTTGGAGTAGTGCCACCACCTTTGCTGCTGCGACTGCCCACAGTTTCAGCTTTAACACCCAGCACGCCGACGTTACAGCAGTGCAGTCGCTCGATAATATTGATCAAAGCGATATCCAGATTCGCTTCACCGTTAACGATGGCAGTGTTGACTCGGTTAACCCGGCGACTTCCGCGAGTGTGAGTGTCGATAACCTTGATCCAAGCAATACGATCGTTTCAAGTATCTATAACGACGCCACTGATACATTGGTCATTACCGGTACAAATTTCACCTCCATTGCCCCGGCTACGACCGATATCAAAAGTTATGTCGACTGGACCAAGTTGGTTTGGGATATCAACAGTGATGATGTGGTTAGCGCTGATATTACTTTTGCGGCTGGTGATGTTGCCAGTCTCACTGTCACGAATGACACAAGCTTAACCTTGGTCTTTACAGCTGCTAAAGGCACGGCAATCGAAACCAACGCTGACTTCGGTGCTGCGGGTGGTGCAGACTCGTTTGATATCACGGCCGGGTTTTCGGTAGATGCCGTTGGTAATGCATCCAGCAGCGACGGTGCGAATAATGGGTTATTGATCGCCAATACGTCCGTTTCAGGAACTGTTTATAGCGATGATAATGAAGTCACTCCACTCATCGGTGAAACTGTGCGCTTGTTAATCAATGGTGTCGACAGCGGATTGACTGATACTACTGATGCAAGTGGGAGCTATAGAATTGAAACCACTCCCAGTCCGGGGGATCTGCTACTGGTTTATCTTGATAGTGGCGGCGGGAACCAAGGAACGGTGGTGACAATCTCTAATGGTCTAAGTTTTTCCGGTGCAAACACGTATCAGAATCACCTTGTCGTCCGGCACGACAACGCCGGAATCATGAGCAATACAATTCTGAACAGCGCGACGAATGGCGATGCCGATATTCAGTATGCCGTAGTGCTCGATAATCTTACTGTTACCGGAGCACATGAACTCTTTATTCCCAGTGGTCACAGTTTTATTCCTGGCGGTGATGTCATTACCCCAAGCATGGAAAGCTGGGGCAGCTTCGAAGGTGGCGCAAATGCGCTTGATATCAACGGTGACCTAAGTGTTGCTGCTGGAAATTTCACTTCCACCAGCGCGATGATGACCATTCAGGGTAATTATGCCTTGAGCGGAGGTGCGTTCAATCACAATAGCGGCACCGTGGTCTTCGATGGCGGAAATCAAACGTTGACGGGATCAACTACATTTAACAACCTTACTAAGACCGATTCGGTTGATGATGGCAGCGATGTCATACTGACATTTGATAGCAACGCAACACAGACTATTCTGGGTGCGTTGACGCTGGACGGTTTCGATGATGATGACCGAATCAATCTTGTCTCGAACAACCCTGCTAACCAGTGGCGTATCAATCTTGCTTCGACAGCAACCAAAGCCATCGATTTTGTAGACGTCGTGGACTCGGATGCATCAGGTTCCGATGCTGCTCAGATCCCGATTAATCCTGCGGACTCCGTAAATAGTGGCAATAACGTACAGTGGTTCAGTGGCGCCGTCAGTTCGGTAATGGCTGAAGTCGATCGGGTCAGTATTCCGGTCAGTTCAGTCGCTTACGACTTTAACTACGATGTCTTGCCGACCATTAGTGCTGATGACACCGGTGTTAATTCGATTGCGATAACAGCACCGGCCGGTTTTACTAATCTGGCGGTTAATACTATATACGTTGGTGGTAGCGAACAGGCGGAAAATTGTCCTACACCGGGCTCAGGTGAATATTGTGCCGCAATTTCCGGCCAGGTCATGACCATGACGCTTGGCAGCAAAGTCGCGGCGACAGGTACCAATGTCAGGATTCATTTCACGGCCGATGCACCGGATGCGGTTGGTAGTAGCGATTTCACCGCCATGGTGGATGATACCGATACCGTGCAGGCAAACGCCCAGACGGCAGCTGTTGGTGATGCCGATGGTGATGGTGGCGATGCAAATAGCCAGACGGTGAAGGTCATTGAATTTAATGGATTAAGTAATTCAACGTTTGTCGCTGAACCGCTTATCGTCACTGCAGATGGTGTTGCCACCAGCACCCTGACAGCGACCTTGCTAGACAACAGCAGTATGGTAGTACCCGGAAAAAACGTCACATTTTCGTCAGGCCGAGGTGCCTTCGATGTTGTCACGCCCCCCGCAGTCTTGTCTGATGTGAATGGTGTAGCCGCTGGCTCAATTAGCTCTACGACGCCTGGGGTAGTCACTATCACGGCCACTGATACTACAGATGGGATGACGTTGAGCGAACAAGCGAAAGTTTATTTTACCCGTGGTTTGGTTTTGGACCTGACGAAAACGGCTAACAAAGAAGAAGTGGTTGTGGGTGACGTTATCACGTATCAAATCGAGATCAAGAACACCACGAATAACGATGTCGATCTTGTCACGCTTGAAGACAGCATTCCGTCTAACTTTAAATACATCAAGGGCAGCGCGCGAATCGATGGTGTGCCGTTACCGGACCCCAGTGGCAAGCGGCCGCTGTTGTTTGATATCGGCACAGTGCCCGCCCTGGGTGATACGAATGGAAACGGTGAGGCTGATCCGCAAGAGCAAGGATACCTGTTGCTGAGTTATCAGTTAGTTGTCGGTGCAGGTGCAACGCCGGGAGAATATTATGTCAATACGGCGTATGCCAGGGATGTCTGTGACGTCTGTGTAATATCGAATACAGTCAGCGAGAGCGTCGAGGTGGTGCTGGATCCATTCTTCGATCTAGGCACTATTATCGGTAAAGTATTTGACGACAAAAATGAGGATGGCTGGCAGGACCATGGCGAAGCAGGTATTGCCGGTGCCATGGTGGTACTTGATGATGGTACCTATATACTCACCGATAGCCATGGCCGCTATCATTTCCCGGCGGTAAGGCCGGGGCAGAGATTGCTCAAGATTAATGGCCAGAGCCTGCCGTCCGGAACACGATTTACCACACCTATTACGCAAGTTGTATCGGTTACACCCGGTCTGCTGGTCAAGGCCAATTTCGGCGCGCGACATTCGGTCGAATTAAAAAAAATCGGACACGAGGGTGAGTCGAGCGTCAATGTTGAGCGTAAAGAGCTTAATGAATCGACCGTCGATGTCTATGGCAGCGTCGCCATGCAAAATTTATTCGTCAATGGCACGGAGATTCTTGTGTCCAAGGCTGATGTAAATATGTATACGAGCAGCACTGGACAAGATATTTTATACTTTAGTGACGGATTACCGAATGACGTCATTGGCTTCAACATGACAACAAATCGAAGCCCGAGCGCAATAAAGAACTGGCAATTGAAAATATTGACACCCGAGGGTGAAGTTCTGCGAAGTTTTAAAGCAGACGGCAGCTTGCCACCGGCCATCGCGTGGGACGGGCGTACTCAAGATAACAAACCTGTAGAAAGCGGCAGGGTGTATGACTATCAACTTGCTGTTGAGTTCTGGGATGGGAACCGTGCCGCCAGTCCACGTCGTTTATTCCATGTGAATGAGCAATCTGAATTGTATCTGGACATGAGTTTGACTGGCGATGTTTTTGAGCCAGGTGGTGTCACTCTGTCAACGACTGCGAAAGATTCTCTGAAAAATGTTGCCAATGCATTACGAAAGTATCCCGACGGTAAAATATTTATCAATGGCCATACCGACACAATCGGCAGCAGCGAAAGCAACCTGGCTTTATCCAAGGCTCGCGCTGAAGCTGCGACCAGGTATCTTGTCGATATTGAAAATATTCCAAGGCCGCGTTTAGAGGTGCGTGGTTTTGGTGAAACACAACCCGTCGCAGGCAATGCTACCCCTGAGCAACGCGGCCTTAACCGACGTATTGAAATTTACGGTGACATCAGCAAGCGGGCGCTGGCCAAATCTTATCGACGCTTTAATACAGAACCAATATTGAGTATTAACGGTGAAAAGATTGAGGCCTTGAATTATTACACTTTTCGAGAGACCAGGGTTCTGTCCGAGGCAGAGAATCTTGCTATTGTGATGAAAGGCCGCTTCGGTCGTTCATCACTGACTCACCTCTATGCACCTAAACTGCAATTGCCAAACCAGGGCGAAGGTGAAAATTACCGTATTGTTTTTCCACCCAAAGGGGATCAAAACTCTGGCGTTGCCGTTAGCGAATATTATTTCGAAGGCACGACAGTGCGGGGTAGTGTTATCGAATTTGATGGCGAAAACGTACGGGTTGCAGAAGACGGTTCTTTCCGGCACAGAATCAGGCTCAAGGCTGGAAAATCGACCCATAACCTAATCGTGACTGCGGCATCTGGCTATACGCGGTTTTCATCATTTGAGCTGACTGCTGTAGATCATGACGAAGCTGGCCGACCCTTGTATCTGGTCGATCCGGTCCCATTCCTTGAGCTCGATGTGCCTCAAGAGAGTGCTCGTGTGAACAGAAAACTCTATACTGTTTCAGGTAAGACAAATCCAAAAAATGCAATTTTTGTGGGCGATGTAGAGATAGATGTCGAGGCAGACGGGAGTTTTTCTCATGCAGTGAGTCTTGATGGCGGCCACAACCTGATTTCAGTACGGGCTGTTAATCCTGAAGGGTTTGAAGGCAGCGTAGAGCACGGTGTTGAAGCTGGAAATACTGACCTTTTCTTCATGGCGTTTGCCAATGGCAAAGTTGGGCAACTTAAAGGAAAAGGTTACCTTGAAGGTGCTGGCATGCAGGAGGACAAGAAATACTATAACGAAGGGCGAGTGGCGTATTACCTCAAGGGTCGAGTAAAAGGCAAATACCTGATCACCTCAGCCTTTGATAGCGGCACCCAGGAAGTCAACAAGCTGTTTGATGGATTGGACGAAAAGGATAATTCAAAACTGTTCACCAATCTCGATCCGGATAAACTCTATCCCGTATACGGTGACTCAAGTACGTTGGTCAACGATATCGAAAGCCAGGGCAAATTTTATCTCGCAGTTGAGAGCGACGAATTCAATGCCGTAGTTGGTAATTATGCTGTTGATTTCAATGACACCGAGCTGGCCAGTTATCAACGCACACTCTACGGTGCCCGCGCCAGTTATCAATCGCTTGCCAGCACAATGAGCGGACGGGCCGATAACAAGGTGATCGTGTTTGGCGCACAAGTGGAACAAGGACCAATACACGATGAACTACATGCCACTGGCGGCTCGCTCTATTATCTCAGTCATAGCGACATTATTGAGGGTAGCGAACAAGTCACCGTTGTGGTCAGAGACAAGGATACTGGTCTGACGCTGAGCCGGACTATTTTGCAACGCGATATCGATTACCGTATCTATTATGATCAAGGACGTTTGATAAGCACCGACCCTATCTCCGGTGTTGTTGAAGACAAGTCGTTGTTTGACAGTTCAATCCTGTCGGGCAATCCGGTATCCCTTGAAGTGAATTATGAAGCGGAACTAAATAGTTTTGAGAAAAAAGTCTTAGGTGCTCGCGTTAGCAAGACGCTGAGCAAAAAAATTGCCGTTGGCGCTACCCAGATTAATGATGAGCTGAGCAACGGTGAGTATGAGCTTTCGGCTATCGACGCAGAAATGCGTATCGGCCGGGCTGTACGATTATTGGCTGAGATGGCGGAAAGCCGTGGTATCAACAGCCAGACCTATCTCAGTTTGGACGGTGGCCTGAGCTTCAATAATGTTACGCCGGTTGGTGAGCTCAACGGCAATGCCTGGAAGGCAGCCATGGAGCTGGACGTAGGTGAACTGTTTGGTGATCCGGGCAGGATGTTTGTTGACGCCTACCTCAAACGGCTCAGTAATGGTTTTCTCTCCATGGGTAACTCCCCCGAACCAGGCACGCGCAAGGCCGGGGTCAACATGCTTTATTCCCTCAGTAGTCAGAGTAAGCTGATGGCTAGTTACACCACCGAAGAAAGCGATGCGGATATAAGTAATCCGGCAGCGATTTCTCAAACCGAAAGTCTATCATTACAATGGCGTTACGATGCCGACCGTTGGGGGGTGACCACTGAATATTATGGACGTGACAGCAAAGATGCCAGTGGCAATGAACTGGAGAGTAATCAATATGCAACGGCTCAAGCGCGTTATCAGCTTACTGAAAAAGTGAGCACTCATCTTGAACGTCAACAGACCATTAATGGCACCGAGAACGATCAGACGACTTTGGGTGCTGGCTATCATGCCACTAAGACCATCAAAATTGCTGGTGCCGTGGCGCAAGGGTCACAGGGCAAGGCCGCCAAGGCGGGTATCCAGTGGTTGTTTGGTGGCGGCAAGCTTTATCTGGATGAACGTTTGACGCAGAATACTATTGGTCAGTCCAGCCTAAGTACCGTTGTCGGTGGTGAAAGCCAGTTGGGTAGCAATACCAGGGTTTACAACGAATATCAGATTGAAAATGCCGATGCTGGTGATAAGCAGGTTTCATTATTAGGTGCCGACCGTTTCTGGCAGCTGCAAAAAGGTTTACTGTTTACGCTAGCAGGAGAACATAGCATTATCAATGGCCATCTCAGCGACAAAGAACGTTACACCCTCTCCACTAGCCTAAGCTATAAAGGCCAGTCAGGTCTGAGTTGGTCAACTAAAAATGAATTTCGTCGTGACCGAGGCGATCAAGAGTTGCTGCAATACCTTAGCAACTTCCTGATTGAACAAAAACTCAATCCCGATTACAGCCTGTTGTTCAAATACCAGTTAAGCCAAACCAAGAATAAGGAACTGGATACCATTGAAGCTGACCTCAATGAACACAGCCTCGGCCTGGCGTATCGCCCGGTGGCAAGTGACCGTTTAAACCTGCTGGCGCGTTATACCGGTATCTCTGATAAACGACCACTGAATTTGGGCCAATTTGAGAGCCAGGAAACTCAGACCGATATCTTCTCTATCGAGTGGTCATATGACCTGACGCGTAGACTCGAGTGGGTCGACAAGTTGGCCATAAAAAGGAAAACTGCACAGAGCGGTGGCCATGCGCCTTTTACCAGCCACACCGGCCTGTCAATTCATCGCCTCAATTATCAAGTTGGCGAAGCCTGGGATGTGGGCGCGGAATACCGCATCTTGGCACAACGCGAAGCCGACAACCGCCGCAAAGGTTGGCTCACAGAGGTAATGTGGCGTGCCAACAAACACACTCGCTTAGGCGTTGGCTACAACTTCACTAATTTTTCCGATAACGAATACAGCGATAATAATTACTCCGTCAAAGGTGCATTTGTTAGATTGCAAGGTATGTACTAAATGAACAAAGAAAGACCAACAGATAATAATGTAACCAGCGTAGCCAACCCGTTTAAGCCACAGGGTCGTTTCAGGGCACTGATGACCACGCTGATTCAGTGGTCAGTAACAGTCGTTATGGTGCTGGCCTTTTTCCTGTTTTTGATATGGGGTGCGAGTTATATATTGCCCGAAGGGACAAGCCTGATAAACCTTGACGGTGCTGACAAAGCAGGTGAGCGAGCAGGGGACCCTGTTGGTGATATCGAGTTATCCCCATCCGATGTTGCGCCTGGTGAGCAGGTCGCTGCCACCCTTAGCGAAGTGCACAAGACAGTCAAACATAAATCAGCGAAAACTATTTCATGGGTTGATGCGCTTAAGGGCTTGCAGCTTTTCGATCAGGATGCGGTCAAGACGGCCAGTGATTCTCATGCAGTGGTCAATTTTGATGATGCCAATAAATTGCGACTGGGACCGGATTCATTGGTGATTGTCAGGCGTCAGGCAGAGGATTCCGGGTTGCAGGTAAGGCGGCCTGCCTTGGTGATCATGGAGGGTGAGCTGCGCGGAATCATGATCGCCAGCGAGACTAAGAAGTCGACTAATGTAGAAGTGATTATTCCCGGCGGCGTTGCCCGAATCAACAGGACTAAGGGGTCGGATGAAAAGGTTGACTACCAGATCAAGGTCAATCCGGATGAGTCGACGTCAGTGGTCGTATACCGGGGTAATGCCGAAGTTGAAGCACAGAATAAAAAAGTGGTGCTGGGCACCAATCAAATCACGGTTGTTGTCAAAGGTGCAGCCCCCACAAAGCCCACGATTCTGCCGGATAATGTCAATAATCTCAGCCCCGCCGATGAGACAGTAACTTTTTATCGTGATTTTCCCCAGGAGATCACCTTTGGCTGGGCAAAAACGAAAGAAGGGCAATACCGATTGGTTATCGCCCGCGATGCTTCGTATGAGAACGTTGTGCTTGATGAAGTCATCACAACAAACAAATTTATTCACGGCGATTTACATCATGGAACTTATTTCTGGCGTGTTGCAAGTGTTACTCGCGACGGAAATGAAGGGGAATTCAGTAAGACTCACTGGATAGAGGTGATTCAAGATTTGGATCCGCCTCGTTTGCGGGTGAATTATCCAGAAAAAATCATGGCGAGTGCACGTTACATACTAAATGGCAGTGTCGAACCTGGCGCCACACTGACTATTAATGGCATGAAAGTCGATTCAGATGAGAAGGGCAGATTCAAGGTAGAGGTGATGCTCAAAAAGGGAATGAATGTGGTAGTGGCGCAAGCGGTGGATAGAGCTGGCAATGCAACTTTCGTGTCTGAACGTGTATTCAGAGACTTCTAAATAGGCTGAATCATCAGTGGCAATTCGAGTTTCAATGCGTTTTAAGATTTTAATGGGCTTACTGGTATTGGTGACCACTGTCGTCGCCATTATCACTATTGCAATGACGAACCTGTTTCATAATGACAAACATATTTATTTGCATGATCTTACTGGTGCCGCAGCAGTTCAAACTGCAGATGAGATTAAGGCACGTCTAACCGAATATCAGCAGAAGGCTCAGGTCTTTGCGCGCTTCTTGTACAACAGCGATTTGACCAGGAAACAAAATAATAAGCTAATTTCACAGTTGTTCGGAGACTATCCCGAGTTTGTCGCGATTACTGTTGATGCCCCGAAGCGTGGTTCCGTGACCGCATATGATGCTAACCAAATAAATGAGCTTGGCATAAAACGTAAACAATTCGAACAGTACCGGAAACAGCACCCTCTGCCGCTGGATGCAATTCGTGCGGGGGAGAAATATCTCGAAAATTCGACCATATCAAGCATACTGCCGACGATGACGATGGCAACGACTGCGAGCATCGGGGGGAGTAGGAAAGCGGTTGTGGTCAGTGCCGTTATCCGTTTGGATGATCTGATGGGAATTGTCCGCCGATCAAGAATCTTTGATACCTATTTGATTGATAACCATGGTGAGATACTTGTTAGTTCAGGGGGGGGGTATAAAGAACAAGATAAGGCGGTTGACTGGATTCCCGATTTGGCGTCACTTCAATATGAGCAGAGCGCTGGCATCAGTAAGGAATACAAATTTCATGGCAAAGATATGGTCGGTGGTTTTTCGAGGGTGGATTACGGCAACCTGGTGACCGCGACGCAGATTCCAATGTCAGCGGCCTATCTTAGTGCACGTGAGCTGCTTCAAGATCTCTTTATCATCGCATTAGTATTGTTAGTCTCAGCGGCAATTCTTGGTCTGATCTGGTCGAATCGCCTGATGCAACCGATCAAACATTTGTCGGAAGCAACCGAGGTACTTGGGAAGGGACGCTACGATATTCATGTCAAAGTGTCGTCGCGGGATGAAATAGGTGGTCTTGCCAACTCATTTAATCTCATGGTGGATGAACTTCAGGCCCGTGAGCATGATCTGATCGACGCTAATGATCAGCTTGTGCAGGCAGCAAAAATGGCCGCATTTGGTGAGCTTGGTGCAGGAATTGCCCATGAAGTAAAGAACCCACTTGCGGGTATTCTTGGATTATCTCAGCTGTCGATGCGTGCTGTTAAGCCAGGTGATCGAGTGTACGATTATTTGACCCGTATTGAGATTGAAACTAAGCGCTGCAAAGAGATCATTGATAATTTAATGAGATTCGCCCGCCAGGAAAAAGTTGAATTCGTTAAAGTTGATGTTAATGACGTAATTATAAGTGCAATCACTATTGTTGATCACCAACTAACGATTAATGGTGTGAAAATCGAACGCGACTTGGCCGGTGGTCTGCCAAAAATAATGGGCAATGGCAACCAGATACAACAAATAGTCATGAACTTTATGATCAATGCCCAACAAGCCATGGTAGATAAGTCGGGTAAGGTGACGGTGTCGAGTAGCCTGGTGGAGAACAATCAGATCGAGGTTCGTGTCAGTGATAATGGGCCGGGAATAGCCGAAGAAATTCAGGAGAAAATTTTTCAACCGTTTTTTACCACCAAGGAGGCAGGCAAGGGTACTGGGCTCGGTTTGTCTGTGACCTATGGCCTTATAAAGGAACATTTGGGAACAGTCTCAGTTGATAGTCAGCTTGGCGAAGGCACGACATTTATTGTTCGCTTTCCTGTGGAGGATGGTTCGTTGAGCAGCCGGGGTATTGGTGAAAACAGCAATGCGAATTTTAAATGACAGGCTGTATATTGGATAATATTTTCCATGCTAAACTTACATAAATGCTAAAGCGCCAGGGATATTAATCAAACTTGCTAAATGATCAATTAGATATTCTGGTTGTCGATGATGAGGAATCTATTCGTATAGTCGTCTCGCAGGTACTCATAGATGATGGGCATCGCGTTACCACTGCTGAATCCGGTGAGCAAGCGTTAGACTTGATCTCAAAACGACCGTTCAATTTAGTCGTTACCGACATTCGCATGAGTGGCATGAGCGGCATCGACCTTCTAAAGAAAATAAGAAGCATAAATTCAAGTGCAGAAGTGGTCATCATAACCAGTTATGGGTCGATGGACTCTGCTATACAAGCTATGCGCGATGGTGCCTACGACTATTTGGCCAAGCCATTTGAGTCCCTTCATGCGATCTCATCAGTCGCTGCTCGTGTTAAGGATAAGATTCGACTTAGCCAAGAGAATAATGAACTGAATGAAAAGGTTCGTACATATAATTCTCAGTTGAAGCGTGCCAATCAAGAACTCAAAGAGTTGACTACCATTGATAGTCTGACAAACCTATTCAACAAGCTTTATTTTCACAAATATTTAGAGTCAGAGTTTATACGCTCGCGACGTTATGAACATGCCGTGTCACTCTTCATGGTTGATGTAGATAACATGAAGCAATATAACAATAAGTACGGTCGATTGCGTGGTGATGATCTGCTGTGTTTTTTGGCCGAATTATTGAGATCTGGCATCAGAGACACTGACGTAGCTTGCCGCTACGGTGGTGAGAAATTTGCGATAATCATGCCGGAAACCAGAAAAGATGACGCTATTGTATTGGCTGAAAAGATTCGGAAATCGGTAGAAGATTACCCATTTGTGGGGCAGGAAACTCAGCCGGACGGTACCGTCACAGTCAGTATCGGTGTTGCTGGTTTTCCTTGTGACTGCGAGGAAGATTTAGAAATTGTTCAGCTTGCTGAAGAGGCGCTCCTTGAGGCTAAACGCAGTGGGCGCAATAAGGTCGCAGCGGCGAGTTTGAAATGAAACAAGGTAGCGAAATCTTAGTCGTTGATGACGAGGTAAATATATGCTTCGTTCTCGATCAATTATTGACTGACGAGACGCATACTGTAACGACTGCCTCAAATGGTGAGGATGCATTCGAATTGTACCGAGAGCATAACTATCCACTGTTGATCGTCGATATCCGCCTACCGGGAATGAGTGGGCTTGAGTTAATGGCAAAAATTAGAGAGATCAATCCTGACACTCAGGTTGTGGTGATGACGAGCCACGCACAGTTTGATTATGCGGCCGAAGCCTTACGCTCCGGGGCATACGAATTTCTGTTGAAACCCTTCGATAACCTGGAGCTTGTTACCGCGACAATTACTCGGGCAACAGAGAAGATCGAAATTATCGAGGGCAATAAAGCGCTGATTGAAAAACTAAAGCATGAAAAGTCTGATCTGGAAAATATTAATAATCTCTTGATGGATCTTTCGATGCGAGATGTACTAACTGGTCTGTTTAATCGGCGTTATATTAATGAGTATCTTAAAGCGGAACTGGCCCGCGCCAACCGTCATGAGAAAATCTTTTCAGTGTTATTTTTAGATATCGATAAATTTAAGCTCTATAACGATAAATACGGTCATGTTCAAGGCGATACACTGCTCCGTGAGTTTTCTCTTGTTCTAAAAGCTTGCATGCGTGAATCGGACCTAGCGGCACGTTACGGCGGTGAGGAATTTTTGTTGGTACTGCCGGAAACTCCTAAGGCTGGTGCCGATGAGCTGGCAGAACTAATTCGTCACCAAGTTGAGCAGCATAAATCTTCCGGCCTCGATGTTACGACTACGGTGAGCATCGGGGTCGCCAGCTATCCGGACGATGGAATTGATCCCTTGGACATAATAAAGGCGGCAGATGGGGCTATGTACGAGGTCAAGTCTGCCGGTGGCAATAAGGTGGCTGTGGCTAGTGCGACCAAATGATCGGTCGAGTTATGCATTTAATTGGTTGAATCCATGTAATAATAAATGAAAGATGCCACTAACAATCATCAAAGTAAGGTAAAATGGCTATATATTTAAAAGTGTTAGCATTGAATTTAGAATAAGTATGATTAATTGGGATGACCTTAACTACTTCGTCGTCGTTAGTCGTGCCGGGAACCTGAACCGTGCCGCGCGTATACTCAACGTCAATCACTCCACTGTATTTCGCCGCATTGCGGGGCTGGAAAGCTCCTTGGGAATGCGCTTATTCGACCGTAAATCAGAGGGTTACGAATTAACCGAGGCCGGTAAGATCATAATGGAGGTGGCTTCTCAGGTCGATACTGACATCTCTGCCTTAAACTTGCGTCTCTCAGGCAAAGACTTTCAACTTAGCGGCACTGTACGGATAACGACTACCGATACGCTAATCGCAAGCTTTTTACCGCCACATCTATTGAGTTTTAGGCAGCGATACCCTGGCATCGGAATTGACTTGATTTCAGATAATGCGTTTACGAACTTGGCAAAGCGCGAGGCGGACATAGCGTTGCGTCTGTGCCGGAACCCCCCTCAAGAGCTTGTTGGTGAGAAGATCGCTGTCCTTGGCTGGGGGCTCTACGCCTCGCGTAACTATCTCACGGAGCATGGCAGGCCTGACTGCCCTGAGGATTTGGCCAATCATTTCGTCGTCTGTGGTGACGAAAGCATGCCACTAATCACTGCTACCTCCTGGCTAAAGTCTTATGCCCCAGAAGAGGCTGTTGTCCTTCGCAGTAACAGCATCATGAACATATTCAGCGTGATAAAAGCTGGTATTGGCATGGGTATGTTGCCCTGCCATTTAGGCGATGCAGAGCCCGCACTCGAAGCCGTCTTCCCGCCTGGGGCAGCCTTAACCAGCGATCTTTGGATCTTAACCCATAGCTCTCTTCGCAAATCAGCAGCTGTTAGCGCCTTCGTGGAACACATGATTAGTTCTGTTTCTAGAGAGATTGAAGTGGCTCATTAGAGCTGGCGTAGTGAAAGTTTTGGTGGAACAGTTCGTGCGCGATGCTAATTTCCCATGCATAAGGTACGACGGGTTAGCATAAAGCATGAGCGTCCTATGCTCGCAAAGGAAGGGCGCGTAAAAGGGTTTTATCGCAAGCAGCTCCTCAAGCCAAATAAGTGTGTTGGCCAGCTGAGTCTCAAGGTTGTGATGCCAATGTAGCGGAGAATTAACCTATTTACCGCGACCACATAATCTCAGTTGTATCTATTTTCTATAGTGCAGACTTATACCGGGTGATGCCATTCGTGCCTATTAATGGGCACCCCGATCTTTTTCCTCTCTTCTTTTGCAAGACATCCTTCAAGAACTTGTGCATTTAGCTGTTCTAGAGGGGGGCTTGTTGGAAGCACCCTGATTAGCCGTCAGAAACTGAAGCAGCCAACTCATGTGGTGTCGATAAAGACGAATATATTGCGTATTTGCAAAAATAATTCATGCGCATACTTTTTTTGAGCGGATGGCAAGGGGGTGTGGCATATGCATATATGCATAATCTTATCTATTGTTGGTGTGTTTAAGCCTAATCCACCTCTTTTACATCGAGATATTAAGATTTTCTTATTAATAATCTGTTAAGACTATGCGTATTTGCATGTTTATTGTATAGTTGGTAGCAAGAATCAGACGTGATTTCTAAGAAAACGATCTTAATATGCAGTTTATAGATGTGGTTTATGTGTGTTTATTTGCAATCTCCGGGTAAGGCTTTCGGGTGGGCTCATTGCAAGGCAGGACATACAAAAAGGACGGTTCACAAAGCCAAACAAGAATATTGTTTATGAAAAATATGGCCTGGAAATTAGCTTTGGTGACTATATGGCCTGCGATCCAAGTACCAATGAGTCAATTGAGAGAACAGGTAGTCCTCCGCCTGTGGTGGCGAAACTGTATTCATTAAAATAAGAAGTACATCAAATGAGTAACGAATCCCATGTTAATGACGACCAGCTGGAGTGTGCTAATCAGGAACGTAAAGATTTGCCTATAGTCGACAAATTAACAAGGCTTTATAACCGACGTTATTTCCAGAAATACCTTAATACGGAACTATCTCGGTCGCATCGTTATTATCATCCGTTTTCGCTTTGTTTTATAGAAGTGGATTACATGAAACAGTACAACGATACCAATGGTCGCATGGAAGGTGACGAACTACTGCGTTTTCTGGCTGATTTGCTGAAAACCAATACTCGAGCCTCTGACTTGACTTGTCGTTATGGTGAAGAAGGATTTGTTCTGGCATTACCGGAAACCTCCAAGAAAGGAGCTAGTACGGTGGCTGAGAAGATGCGAAAAACGGTAGAGGTCTACCCGTTCGAGGGGCGGGACTCGCAACCCAATGATTCCGTCACAGTAAGTATTGGTGTTGTCAGCTACCCAGATGATGCATTGGAGTGTGACGAACTTATTGAAACCGGTAATAAGGCGGTCTGCGAAGCAAAACGTAGCGGCGGTAACAAAGTATGGAAATAAGAAGAGGGTGGATTTCAATGCCTGTTTATTTTATGTCATACGCATCTTTAATTTTTGTCACGCTTCTGTTTTTATCTGGTTGCATGACTAATCCTGTGCAACGCCTGGATCATGCAGACCTAAGGAGCGGATACGGAAAATCAGAATTACCCGATGGCTCAATTTATGAGGGTGATTTTAGTCGGGGCCGGTTTCATGGTGAGGGTGTGTTAATCCTAAAGAACGGCGATAAATATGTTGGTGAATTTATTAATGGTCAGCGCCATGGTTATGGTGAATTTTTTTCAAGTCGTGGGCTAGTCTACAAAGGGCATTATAAAAATGGTGTAGAACATGGCATTGGCACAGCTGAAATACCTGAGGGGACTCGATATGAAGGTGATTTTGCCAATGGCTTGAAAGATGGGTATGGCGTGCTAATTGATCCTCGC
This sequence comes from uncultured Chromatiaceae bacterium, assembly GCA_947259785.1. GTDB lineage: Bacteria > Pseudomonadota > Gammaproteobacteria > Tenderiales > Tenderiaceae > Tenderia. The sequence continues at coordinate 20,538 of CAMYNQ010000007.1, forward strand.
CAGGGGCGGTATGAAGGTAATTTCAAGAAAGATGAATATTCCGGCCTCGGAAAAATGAGTTTAATAAATGGTGATGTCTATGAGGGCGAATTTAAAAATGGTGAGCGCCATGGTTATGGGGAATTCTTTTCAAGCCGTGGGTATGTCTACAAGGGACAATATAAAAATGGTGTAACACATGGCATTGGCATAGCTGAAAATCCCGGTGGGATTCGATATGAAGGTGGGTTTTCCAATGGCATGAAAGATGGTTATGGCGTGCTAATTGATCCTGGTTTTGGGCGGTATGAAGGTAATTTTAATAAAAATAAATTTGAAGGTCTCGGCAAATATAGTTTTAAAAATGGCAATGTTTATGAGGGCGAATTTGTAAACGGTTATTGGAATGGCGAAGGTGCGCTGTCGTTAACTAGTGGCATTAAATATGAGGGTGGCTTCATGAATGGACGTTTCCATGGTGTCGGTGCGCTGATCTTTCCAGAAGGTGGTGTTTACAAAGGCCAATTTGAGAACGGAAAACATCATGGTGAAGGTGTGTGTATTGAGAGGGACGTTGTGACGCGTTGTGTTTATATATACAACCGCAACGTCAGTCACAAAGTCATGGCTGGTATTTATCTCTAATCTACTGTGAAAGGAATGCGCTAGTGCTAAACCGTCTGAATAGCCTTGCCTTTAATACTCGCTGTTATGTTTTCGGTGTTTTTGTGGTTTTCATTGTCGATGCAGGATGACGCTGTGGTTGAATAGTTAAAGGTAGGTAGTTATGTTTCACAATCGATTAAATCAAATGACACATCTATTGTTGCTTGCGCTGCTGTCATTCAGTGCGACAGTAGCTTGGTCGGATCAGCCCCCCAACCGCAGTTTCACATTTAATTTTCAGCCCATAAACAGCTGGGATGGCCCCAATAGTAAACGTGATGTCTTCGCCGCTTGCGGTGTAGGCAACCTCCCAGTCGGCGTAGGCGCCAAATGGGATGGAAGCAAACCCGGAGATGACACCATGTGTACAAACCAAATCGACGGTGGCCCCAGTACCTACAAGGATAGGTTTGTCCACGACGGCTACATCCCCAACGAAGTGCTTTATATTCAAGAGGTGGATAAATCTGATGGTATCTGGCATCAGGTACTCATCGATGAAAACGAGAACTTCAAGATGGATATCTATATCTACATGAGCATGGGTACTGCTGGCCTGGGCCAGGGCAAATCCATGAGTGGCGGTAAAAATGCCAACCACGTCTGGCCCATTGATCCCAACCGGCAAGACATCACCGGTACTGGTACAGGCGATGCCAGGCGGGTTCAGTTTCGCATGCTGATTGAAGAGCCAGACTTCAGCATGGATATGCTAAAGGACAAGTGGGACCGCAAACCCAAAATTATCCAGAATGTCAGTGGCCAGGATATGAACATGGATCTGGTCATCGACACCAGCAACAGCAGCTATTCAGACATGAACACCACGGGTATTGTGACGCATAATACCGCAATCACCGATTTACCGAGCTTCAGCTTTGATTCACGTACCAGTGATACTGCCGATGTCACAGCTGGTCGCTATAAGATCTCCCACTACAGCGACGACTCCTCGCGCATCGATCCGCACTATGTTTATGAGGATGCGCCTACTGACTTTGGTAAAAACCTGGATTGGGTCGGATTTTGGCATGGTTCTACCCAGCCTGATTACTGGCAACCGGGAGAACCCTATGGTTATGGCAGCGTGGATGGATCATCCGGTGACGGTGAAGATACAAAATGGTAATAAATACAAAGCATCTCTTAGGCTGAATGCCACAGCCTAAGAGCAGCTATATTTTAAAGCGTCTTTGGCTTAAGCTTAAGCAACTGCCATCCAGCCTATCTAAGGTTATAGCCAAGATTGCAGACAAATCTGCCCTTGTAAACAAATTTGATTTGTCCCCATGCTAAATGAGTTTCTGGATGAATCCAATCCTTTCTGCTTAACAGGCAACTAGATCACATTGACGAAACGCTGCTCCTTGCTTTGGCGAAAATACTTATCAATTATTACGATGACCGGTGACCCTGAGGGAGGCCTTGGCCTCTACCTTGGATGACAGCTTATGTTGTGTTGGGGCTTTTATCCTTCTAACTTTAAATGGTGGCTTGCGAGAATAACTAATCATTTGCGCCAAATGCCTAAATTAGCTGCTATTGGCCCAGACTAATGGAATGGTCGCCCCTTCCTTAAACGGTATCAGAGTGCCAAAGTGGAAATGCGAATTACCACTAACCAGAAGAGGCGACCAAAATGAAGATTACAACTGTTGGCATTGACTTGGCAAAGAGTGTGTTTCATATCCACGCGGTAGATGAGAACGAAAAGGTGGTAGTAAAAAAGCAACTCAGGCGTAATCAGGTGGTCCCGTTCTTTACTAACCTAGAACCATGCCTGGTGGGTATGGAAGCCTGTGGTGGCGCGCACTATTGGGCACGAAAGCTGGAACAACTAGGCCACGTGGTTAAGCTGATGGCACCGCAGTTTGTGAAACCCTATGTCAAAACGAACAAGCACGATGCAGCGGATGCAGAAGCGATCTGTGAAGCGGTGAAACGGCCAAACATGCGTTTTGTTTCGATCAAGAACGCCGAGCAGCAAGCCTTGCTATCCGTGCATCGAGCCCGACAAAGTTTCGTGAAAGCACGCACGGCACAAGCAAACCAAATCCGTGGCTTGTTGGCAGAATATGGGATTGTCGTGCCGCAAGGGATTCACAACATCAGCAAGCGTTTACCTGAGATCCTGGAAGATGGTGAGAACGATTTATCTGGCGTATTTCGTCAACTGTTGCAGCGCTTAGGTGAACACCTCAAGGCACTTGATCGGCAAGTGGGCGATCTGGAAGTTCAGATTCAGGTTTGGCATCGAGACAACGTAGCCAGTCGAAAACTAGCGCAGATCCCAGGGATCGGGCCACTCACGGCGAGCGCACTGGTGGCCTCGATTGGTGATGCCAATAGTTTTGATAATGGGCGGCAGTTAGCCGCTTGGCTGGGGCTGGTACCCAGACAACATTCCACAGGGGGAAAATCCAACTTGCTTGGCATCAGTAAGCGCGGGGATACGTATCTACGAACGTTGTTGGTTCACGGTGCCAAGTCAGTAATCAGAGTCGCCGAAGGCAAGCCGAATTATAAGGGTGGCTGGCTGGAAAAGTTGATGGGGCGGCGGAATAAAAATGTAGCCGCTGTGGCGCTAGCGAACAAGAATGCTCGAACTGTCTGGGCACTGTTGGCTCATGACCGGAACTACGAGTCCGGCTACGAACCATTAGCAGTATGAACACAGTGTAGCAGTGCAACAATAGACGTTTAAAAAGGAGAAACCCTCAACCGATTGCTCAGGCAATCATGATGTGATGGCAAGACAGGTCAGACCGTGGCAGGTAAAACCTTTTTCACACAGGGAGCGAAAAACTCGTCAGACTGATTAGGAACCTGCCAGCATATTCCATCAGGGACGGAGGCAGTAGCCTCGATTGAAAGTCCGGATCTATGGCTGCAATCTCCACCTTCTTACTGTCATTGATTGAACGCTTGGCAAAACTGGGGCGACCATCTATGTGTGAAAACGAAATGCCAACTATACTTTTGATGTGATTTTAAGGAGGTTGGTATGAAGAGATTCGTCGTAGGCCGAAGTCGAGAACAAAGCACGTTATTCCCCGAAGTACTGGAGGATTATATCGCAGAGGATAATCTTATCAGGGTTATTGATGTATTTACTGATGAGCTTGATCTCAATTCGCTCGAGACTGTAAATTAAATTGTGTAACTGTCTATCATTAACCCCTGAAATGGGAAAGGATAGACAGACGATGAATAGAACAGAACTAGAAGCCTTTGCACGTGAAGCCGCCAAAGGCCTGAAGACCGAAAAAGACCTCAACGAGTTCAGTCAGATGCTGACCAAGATCACTGTTGAGGCCGCCCTTAATGCCGAACTGGATGATCACCTGGGCTATGATAGGCACGCGCCATCCACCTCTGACAACAGCCGTAACGGCTATAGCAGCAAGACCTTAAAAACCGAAGACGGTCAGTTTGAACTCAACACTCCGCGTGACAGGGCCGGCAGTTTTGAACCGCAGCTGGTGAAAAAACAGCAAACCCGTTTCACCTCAATGGATGACAAGATCCTCAGTCTGTATGCCAAGGGCATGACCACCCGCGAGATCGTTGATACCTTTAAGGAAATGTATGGTGCCGACGTTTCTGCACCCCTCATATCCAAAGTCACTGATGCTGTTATCGAGCAGGTAGTTGAATGGCAAGCGCGTCCCTTAGATGCGGTTTATCCCATCGTTTATCTGGACTGCATTGTTGTCAAAATCCGCCAAGACAAGCAGGTTATCAACAAAGCTATCTACCTGGCACTGGGCGTGAACATGGAGGGCCACAAGGAGTTGTTAGGTCTGTGGATATCAGAAAACGAGGGCGCTAAGTTTTGGCTCAACGTGCTGACAGAGCTTCAGAATCGCGGCGTGAAGGATATTCTGATCGCCTGTGTCGATGGCTTGAAGGGCTTTCCTGATGCGATCAACACGGCTTATCCTCAGACTCAGGTCCAGCTGTGCATCGTCCACATGGTGCGCAACGCCATGAAGTATGTGCCCTGGAAAGACTACAAGGCCGTTGCTACGGACTTGAAGCGAATCTATCAATCTGTGACCGAAGAAGAAGCATTGCTAGCGCTGGATCAATTCGCTGAGCGCTGGGACGACAAATACCCCCAGATCAGCCGTTCATGGCGTAACCATTGGGATAACCTCAACACCTTGTTCAACTATCCTGAGGATATTCGTAAGGCCATCTACACCACCAACGCCATTGAGTCAGTCAACAGCGTCATCCGTAAGGCGATTAAAAAGCGCAAGCTGTTTCCGACAGACAACTCAGCGAAGAAAGTGATTTATCTTGCGATCATCGATGCTTCAAAAAAATGGACGATGCCAATTAGGAATTGGAAAATGGCTTTGAACCGTTTTATGATTGAGTTTGAAGATCGCTTGAGCGATTATACTTAACCCGGGCAGTTACACAGAATTATTTACAGGCTCATTCGCTCGGATTTAAAACTGAACCCAAAGCAACAGGACGTCCTTCATACCACCCCTCCGTTCTATTGAAGATTTACATATACGGTTACATTGCTGTCCCGTTAACCTTCACAGCAACACCATCTGATTAATGTCAGTCGACCTGCCAGGCACTGGATCACCTCTGAGCAAAGCCATTAACCCCCGCCGTCCAAACAAGTTGAGCTGTAATAGCCGTAAAATTTGTTGCATGCTTCTATGTAATTTTGATTGAAACTTGAGAAATGCCAACAACAAGTAGACACACAAAGCAATCCAGATCTGTGTCATGACGGCATTTTTACTGGTGCCGACAAAGGATTTGATCTTCAGGTTTTGTTTGATCCATTTAAAGAACAACTCAACTTGCCATCTCGCCTTGTAAATATCGGCAATCGTCTTGGCTGACAATTTGAAATTGTTTGTCAGAAAAACATAGTGTTTACCGGTTTCCAAATTCCTGTAACCGATACGACGTAATTGAATAGGACACTTTTTCGAAGTTAGCGCACCCGTGAACTCGATTGTATGATCACGGGTCAGGCCTTTGTTTTTTAAGACTGCGCGACGACTTACCGTACGGTATTGAGCGTTGGTTTTTAACCGGGTGACAAAGAATATTTTTTTGTCAGTCAGTTGCTTATACCAACTGTAGTCGTTATAGCCTTTATCAATAGCGACAATACTGCCCTTGAGGAAAGTCAAGGTGCGGTCCACGTTCACATCATGTGTTTTGCTTTCTGTTAGCGTCACAAATTCAGCCAAGTAACCGGCGTGGTTCAAGCCGACATGGAGTTTGACGGCACCTTTGGTGGTACGAAAATCTGCCCAGGGAAAAACGGATAAACATAAATCGATGGTTGACGCATCGAGTGAATACAGTGGGTTTTTGAAACGAAATGTATGGCCTGATACAGCGCCTTGGCATTGATGCAACAACGTCCCAAATAACGCCTCATACAAAGCATAAGGCTTATCATTATTAATCCGAGATAGATTGGGGCGAGATAATTGGGTGCTGCCTAGATGATAAAGGCGGTGCGCCTGTGCTGAAACATGATCAACAATATCTCTCAGGCTGTTTCGGCCTGATAATTGGGCCATCATCAGAATCACAAACTGAGACCAACGTGAGGCTGTCCGAAAAGATCGGCCTGAATGATGCTGCTTTGCCAGCGTTTCAAATTCATACCCAAAGCGCTTCGCAGGGCAGGCTCTGTCTCGGAACCAGTTTCAGTAACTGTGAAAACACCGAATTATTATGCGCCATGGCCTGGTTATCCTATTTTGATTCAATAAGTTATTCGCAAACTCATCGTATCAATTGATGGATAATTCAGGCCTCCTTTTTGAGCTGTTAACGGGACAGGAGTGATGTTTCATGAATTTGTCTTTTCCTACTCGTTTGGCATCCCACAAACAGCTGTCATAGTTGCTTATCTAATAATGATTTCTATTTAATTCCTGAAGTTTGGTCGGTTAATCTAACGATGGAATACACAATTTTGTTGCTTGCTTGTGGCTGCTTTGCCTTATCTCTTGCCGCTGATATGTGGATGCCTCAGAGTGATATGCAATTTCTTGTTGAGGATGGAGCAAAGCTGTTTGGTATCGTTACCTGGTTCATTTTTTTTATTAGAATTAGTTATGTTCAAACCCTGTTGTTGATCGAGAGATAATATCTGTATTCAACAAGAGTTAATGCCGATTATGTTTTGGTTTTATGCCAGTTCGGTATAGATACATCGATGGTTTATCAAGTTGGTACATCTTGCCTTGAGCAGCAGCAATGCAGATGTCCCTGGTTTCACTGCCAAGTGCTTTACATGCTTCCGAGGCTCGCTGTTCATTGAAGTCAGCCAGCTTTTCTATAACACCCTCGATGCAGAGTATCTGCTCTTTATTGCCACCATAACTACAAACTACTTTTAGCAGAGTTGGATGTTCTATTATCAAAGGAGTATATGCCGCCCCTAGCCCGTGGAAACAGCCGCCCCTGACGTCTGCAGGCAACTGTGCACAAAGCATAATCAGGTGCTCAAGCCCCAGGCCTCGTTCTTCTTTGACTTCGCTGACTATGTACCGATAGCAGGCGGCGGGGTAGGTGGTAAATTTGTTGCAAGGATAATTCGAGCCCCAGCGTTGTGTATCAGCCTGTCTTGAGCCATTGCTGGTCACGTGATCCATATACTGCATGTAAACACCGGTAGCGCAGTAGTAATCCATGCCAGGCTCATTGAAGTGCCTACAGCCATCGATTGAGGCGCCTATATCGTGGTCTGTTTTCAACATCAGCGCGTGGCCCATGGCGTGGGCACAGTTGCCACGCTTATGCTGACGCGCCATTTCACTCGTGTGGCAAAATGGTTCCATCATCTCAAGCAATTTGTCGATGCCTGATGTTGTTTGGTGTGAGCTTTCATTGGTTTGGCTATGGGTATTGCCTTCATGATGACTGGGATCATCCGAAAAGGCTTCGCCGATTGCCCCGTGCATGCAGGCATTGGTGCAGCTATTGCCACAGATGCTCAGGGTCTCATTGATATTATTTGTTTTACGGAAGATAGCTCGACCAAGCTCATGGGCTTGGCGGTGGCAGATTGTTTCTTCTGCTTCTAGAAAGCCTAAAATAGCCTTAGCTGGGATAAGCTCTATGTATTTGGTAAAAAAACGTTTTTCATCGTAATCAGGGCTGCGGTATTGTTGGGTTAGTTGATGTTTTAGCGTGTTATCTATGGCATTCCAGTGAGGTCTTTTGCCTTCATCAGTTTTCGTTGTCCCCATGTCTGAGATAAAGCGACTAATGTCTTCAGTGGCATAAGCCTTACTGATGCTGGTGCTGAGTACTAAAAGGGTTAAGCAGGTGTAAAAAATATCACGCAACAATCTTATGTGGTCCCTCATCATTTTTTCCTTAGTCGAAAATGGGCAATAAAAAAGGCTTTGTGACATTCAACACAAAGCCTAACTTACTATCATCTCTTGGTAAAAAATTACAGCTTAATCCCAGCCCTTTCTACCCCAGCCATTTCCGGTGTTGCTGTAATCCTTACATGCGCCATTACCAGACCAATCGACATTGTAGGTGGGGTCACAAAATTGCTGATAGTTTTTATTCTTAGGGTCAAACCCGCTGGTATTCACCGTTACGCCGTCTGACTCGTAGTAGGTGTAGGTGCCGGCAGCGCCAAGCTGTCCTGTGCCGGCGGCCCAGGTGTATGTGCCGCCATTGATATTGGTTTTTTCCTGGTTGTATATGTGTGCAGTTGGTGTGGCATCGGTGGTGTCATAGTCGCCTTGATTAGCAGCCTCAAGCCCGCCTGTAAGGCTGGTGTTGTTGGTCATAAGAATGCCCGTGTTGTCCGAGCTGCTGTAGCTTATGGCGCGCATGTCGAGGGTGAATTCGTTGTTGACGTTGGTATTGGGATCGGTCACCTTGTTATCAACAACGGTCTGTGAAATATAGGGTTTGCTGTCAAAATCATCTTTCAGAAAGGTTGAAACGGTTTCACCATCTTCCATAATCTGGCGTACCAGTACCTTGGTCGGGTTGGCATAACCACTGGTGGTAAAGGTACCGTTTGTGCCAGTGTCATAGACCTTGTAGCCGCCCGAGTCTTCTGCCGTATTATTATCTGTGTAGGTGGCGGATGCTGATGCAGCGGTGGCAATATGATCATCGAATCGTCTGCTGGAATTTGCTTCAATGATGTATTCCATATGAAAACCTTGGGTGTTGACCGGGTTGCTGGCCTGATCGTAATAATCGCCCATGATGAAATGCCAATAGTATTTACCGGTGTTGTTGTCTCTAAATACCCGGTTGTAAATAGGGGTGCCATCGTTGTGGGCGGCATTAATCTCTTGGTCATTATTTAGGCAGTTTATATCTGATTGAAATGACATGTTGTTGCAGGAATAGGCCCCTGTTTCATCTTCCTGGCCAAAGCTTTGGTAGGTCACATTTGTGCTGCCGCCATTGACCAGTGGTTTGAAGTTGAGCTCAAAGGCGGCCTCGCTGTTGGGGCTGCCAGAGGCGATGAAGAGGCTAATGGCGCTTGCAAATTGCAGAATGGTAATAGGCAGGCGTTTTTTCTGATTTATGGGGGTTAATCCAGTTTTTTTGTGGGGTGTGTGTTGATACATCTTCTAACACTCAACAGATAAAATTTAATAAGCTTAATTAGCGATGTTTAATATATCGGCACTGAGGATGGGATCTTTAATGCTAAATTAACCTGATAAATACACTCGTGTATTCCGTTTCGCTAAGGAGTATGTGTATGAGTGTTTTGTCAAGTGATTGTTTTATAAGGGGATATGGGGGGGTAGCAGTGCTCTTTCTTCAAAATTAATATTTGTTTAATATTGCTTGGTCTGTAAGTGATGTCTAAGGCTTGGCTTTACCGCTGGCGGCTAAACAACGTATAATTCGGCGCTTTTACTTTTAGACTTTTGACGGGATTAAGCCATGCGCATCATAGAAGAAGCCTTAACGTTTGATGATGTTTTGTTGGTGCCAGCACATTCAACAGTGCTGCCCAAAGAGGTGGATCTATCCACCAAGCTGACGCGAGAAATCACTCTGAATATTCCCCTGGTGTCGGCAGCGATGGACACGGTTACCGAGTCCCGTCTGGCGATTGCCCTGGCGCAAGAGGGCGGTATCGGCATTATTCATAAGAATATGTCGATTCAGGATCAAGCCGCTGAGGTGTTCAAGGTCAAGAAATTTGAAAGTGGTGTCATCAAGGATCCAATTACTGTCTCACCTAAGGCGACCATCCGTGAAGTGATTGATCTGACGCGTGCCAAGAACTTTTCTGGCGTGCCAGTGGTTGATGGTGAAGAACTGGTGGGTATTGTCACTAACCGCGATCTGCGTTTTGAAACCCGTTTCGATGAGCCAGTGTCTACAGTTATGACCCCTAAAGGTTCTTTGGTTACGGTTAAAGAAGGCGCCTCTCGTGAAGAGGTTCTGGGACTGCTGCATCAACACCGTATTGAAAAAGTATTAGTGGTCAATGACAGCTTCCATCTGCGTGGCTTGATCACGGTCAAAGATATTCAAAAGGCACAAGACAAGCCGAATGCCTGTAAGGATGAGCAGGAGCGTCTGCGTGTTGGTGCTGCAGTTGGTACTGGTGGTGATACTCCTGATCGTGTTGCTGCACTGGTCGCAGCGGGTGTTGATGTGCTGGTGGTGGATACAGCTCATGGCCACTCACAAGGTGTAATTGACCGTGTTGCCTGGGTGAAGAAGAACTTTCCTCTGGTTCAGGTGATTGGCGGTAACATCGCCACTGCGGCAGCGGCCAGGGCGCTGGTTGAGGCGGGTGCTGATGCCGTCAAGGTGGGGATAGGTCCTGGGTCTATCTGTACTACGCGCATTATTTCAGGTGTGGGCGTGCCGCAGATCAGTGCCGTGGCCAACGTTGCCAAGGAACTGGAAGGCACAGGTGTGCCGTTTATCGCCGACGGTGGGGTGCGCTTCTCTGGTGACATGGCCAAGGCGATTGTCGCCGGTGCTTACACCGTGATGGTTGGTGGCATGTTCGCAGGTACTGAAGAGGCACCAGGTGAAGTTGAGCTATACCAGGGGCGTACCTATAAGGCCTATCGTGGCATGGGCTCTTTGGGGGCTATGCAGCAGGGTTCCAGTGATCGCTATTTTCAGGACTCAAACGAAGGTGTTGAGAAGCTGGTGCCGGAAGGTATTGAAGGGCGTGTGCCATACAAGGGCAGTATGCTGGCAATTGTGCATCAGTTCATGGGCGGCCTGCGTTCCAGCATGGGTTATACCGGTTGTAAGGACTTGAATGAGATGCGTACCAAACCTGAGTTTGTGCGTGTGACCAATGCCGGCATGAAAGAGAGCCATGTGCATGATGTGACCATTACCCGCGAAGCGCCAAATTACAGGATTGACTAAGGTCAGTTTAAAAAGGCCGGTGCTGAGCCGGCCTTTTTGTTTCAGCCATACTGTTTTAAAGCTTCATAGCTTACTTCTACATATATTTAAGAGATGCCGATGAGCAAAGACATTCATCAAGACAGAATCCTGATTCTCGATTTCGGTTCACAGTACACCCAGCTGATTGCCCGCCGTGTGCGTGAGGCCGGGGTCTATTCTGAACTGCACCCGTGGGACATGGACGAGGCCGCGATTCGTGAATTTGCACCCAAGGGCATTATCCTTTCAGGTGGCCCTGAGAGCACTGTGGCTGCTGATGCGCCGGTCGCGCCTCAGGTGGTATTTGATCTGGGTGTGCCAGTGTTTGGTATCTGCTACGGCATGCAGACCATGACCGCGCAGTTGGGTGGCAAGGTTGAGAATGCTGACCATCATGAATACGGGTATGCCCAGGTACGTGCTCGCGGCCATACTGAACTGTTGAAGGATATTGAAGACCACACCACTGAAGAAGGTTACGGCATGCTTGATGTGTGGATGAGCCATGGTGACCGTGTGGTTGAGTTGCCTGAAGGTTTTAAGCTGATGGCCTCGACTGATTCAGCACCGATTGCCGGTATCGCCAATGAAGCCAAACATTTCTATGGCGTGCAGTTTCATCCTGAGGTGACCCATACCCATCAGGGGCAGCGCATTCTCGAACGTTTTATTCACACTATTTGTGGTTGTGGTTCTGCGTGGACGCCAGGCAATATCGTTGAAGATGCCATTGCTCAGGTGCGTCAGCAGGTGGGTAGCGATGAGGTCATCCTCGGCCTGTCAGGGGGGGTCGACTCCTCTGTGGTGGCTGCGTTGTTGCACAAGGCCATCGGCGATCAGCTGACTTGTGTCTTCGTCGATAACGGTCTGCTGCGTTACAAAGAGGGTGATCAGGTAATGGCAACATTCGCTGAGCACATGGGTGTGAAGGTGATTCGTGTCGATGCCGAACAGCGTTTTCTCGATGCGATGGCGGGTGAAAGTGACCCAGAGAAAAAGCGCAAGATAATCGGCAATCTATTTGTCGAAATCTTCGAAGAAGAATCTAACAAACTCAGCGCCGCCAAGTGGTTGGCGCAGGGGACCATCTATCCTGACGTGATTGAGTCGGCTGGTTCCAAGACAGGTAAGGCCCATGTGATTAAGTCACATCACAACGTCGGTGGCCTGCCAGAGCACATGAAATTGGAGCTGCTTGAGCCGCTGCGCGAATTGTTCAAGGACGAAGTGCGCAAGTTGGGTGTCGAGCTGGGCTTGCCCTATGACATGGTTTATCGCCATCCATTCCCCGGCCCTGGTCTGGGTGTGCGCATCCTCGGTGAAGTGAAAAAGGAGTATGCCGACGTGTTACGTCTGGCCGATCATATCTTTATTGAAGAGCTGCACAAACATGATCTTTATAATAAGACCTCGCAGGCCTTTACCGTATTCCTGCCGGTTAAGTCTGTCGGTGTAACTGGTGATGGCCGGCGTTATGAATGGGTGGTGGCATTACGTGCCGTTGAAACCATCGACTTCATGACTGCTCGTTGGGCCCATCTGCCGTATGAGTTTCTGGATCATGTCTGCCGCCGCATCGTCAACGAGGTGGCTGGTATCTCCCGCGTCGTTTACGACATCACCGGCAAGCCGCCCGGCACCATTGAGTGGGAATGATCCTGCTCTGAGTCTATTGCCGTGACTGCACTGGAGTCGCCAGACCAACACTGGATGCGCCATGCCCTGACGCTGGCCGAACAGGCCGGGCGTGAAGGTGAGGTGCCCGTGGGTGCGGTATTGGTCAGGGATGGCAAAGTTGTTGGCGAAGGCTGGAATCGGCCGATCCAAAACAACGACCCTTCGGCCCACGCCGAAATCCAGGCCTTGCGTGCCGCCGGTGAGAACATCGCTAACTACCGGCTTTGTGATACCACGCTTTATGTCACGCTTGAGCCCTGCACTATGTGCGCTGGTGCGATTATCCATGCCCGGGTTAAACGGGTGGTGTTTGGCGCTTATGACCCTAAGACTGGTGCTGCGGGCAGTGTCTTCAATGTGCTTGATTCTGATGCCTATAACCACAGGGTTGAAACCAGTGGCGGTGTGTTACAGCAGCAATGTGCTGATCTGTTGAGTGGTTTCTTCCGCGCCCGACGTAACAAATAATCTGGGCTTGTAAAAAATATACCTGCAATTACCACTTTTCCGCTTGGAAGCTTTACACTGGTTGAGTTGAAAGTAAGAGCTGTTGTAGTAAAGATAGAACTCCCATGGAACACGGTTATTTAAATGAAATTCTAATTCTGTTTGCAGTCGCGGTGGCGGTTGTGGGCAGTTGTCTGCATTTTAAGTTGCCACCGATACTTGGTTATCTCGCCATTGGTGTGATGGTTGGGCCTTATGGTTTTGCAATTGTTGCGGATACGGAACACACCCGTGCGCTGGCTGAGTTTGGTGTAGTGTTTCTGCTGTTTACCATCGGTCTTGAGTTTTCGCTTTCGAACCTAATACACATTCGCGGCGCGGTGTTGGGGCTGGGCGGTGCACAGGTGATTGGTACAACAGCAATCGTCACCTTTGTTGCCAGTCATCTGGGGATGAGCCTTGAGGCTGCCCTGGTGTTGGGTGGCATAGTTGCTATGTCGTCAACGGCGCTGGTGATCAAACAGATGACCGATCAGGTCGAGTTGCATACGCGCCATGGTCGTAATGCGGTAGGCATCCTACTGTTTCAGGACTTGATGGTGATCCCGTTCCTTATCCTGGTCTCAACGCCCGCTGTTATTAATGGCGACGGCGCAAGCTACACTGTGTTGATTGCCTTTGCTGAAGGCGCGTTGGCGCTGGTGCTGATCTTTGTGCTGGGGCGCTGGGTGTTGCGGCCAATGTTTCACCTGGTGGCCAGATACAGGTCGATGGAGTTATTCACCCTGACGGCGCTGATGATCACCCTGGGTGCCGCCTGGATCACTCATCAACTAGGCTTGTCGCTGGCCTTGGGCGCCTTTGTTGCGGGTATGATGCTGGGCGAGACCGAGTTTCGGCATCAAATAGAGGCCGAGATCCGCCCCTTCCGTGACATTTTGTTGGGGCTGTTTTTTATTACCATTGGCATGCTCTTCAATATTCAGTTGTTGCCAGAAATCTGGCAGTGGGTGTTGCTGACCCTAGCAACCTTGATTGTCTTTAAGATGCTGTTCATTACCCTGTTATGCCGCGTCGCCAAGTGGGATATGGCCGTCTCTCTGCGTACAGGTTTAGTCTTGGCACATGGTGGTGAGTTTGGTTTTGCGATTCTGACATTGGCGCTAGCTGGCGGAATGATTCCTCAGGAGTACGGTCAGGTTGTTCTGGCGGCATTGCTGATCAGCATGGGTTTGGCGCCGCTGATTATCCGTTATAACGGCCGCCTGGTAGCCAGGCTGATGCCGCAGCGGGCCAGCGAAAGCAAACAGACCATCAAGGAGCGCGTTGAGAACACTGCCCATGGTCTGGAGAATCACATCATCCTGTCTGGTTACGGTCGTATTGGTCAGAATATCGCTCACATGCTTAAGGAAGAAGGCTTTGAGTATGTCGCCCTGGAACTCGATCCTGTGTTGGTGCAAAACGCAGTCAAGGCCAAAGAACCTGTCAGTTATGGTGACTCGACCAGCCTTGAACTATTGCATGCTGCTGGTTTGGCGCGAGCCGCTGCCCTGGTGGTCAGTGTCGAGGACCCAGCCACGGCCCTGAAGATCCTCAAGCAGGTACGCAGTGCCAATGCTGATATCCCGGTGCTGGTACGTACCGCCGATGAAAGTCATATGCAGGAGCTAATGGAGGCCGGTGCCAGCGAGGTGGTACCGGAAACGCTGGAGGCCAGCCTGATGATGGCGTCTAATCTTTTATTCATGCTCAAGGTGCCGCCATCCAGGGTGCTCCATAAAATCCGCGACGTGCGTAATCAACGTTACGAAACCTTCCGCCATCTTTTTCCTGGCGGAGAAGTGTCATCGACATCGTGGGTTGATAATGAAGAACACATGCGTGCAGTTGAACTGAATGATGCGAGTTGGGCAAGCAAGCATAAAGTCGGAGAGCTTGGGTTGGAACAGTACGATGTAAAACTGCTGGCCTTGCTGCATGAAGGTAAGCGAATTTCACGACCGGATGCCAATATGCAACTCTGCGCCAGCGACACCCTGATATTAAGCGGTGCACCATCGTCGCTGGAGCAGGCTGAAAAGAGTCTTATCAGTCGTTAGGGGAGGGTGGCTAGTTTGGTGGTCAAACCCTGTTAGTTGACGCAATATTTTTCGAGCGAAATATCGGTGTTGCAGACTCACGCAGTTAGTTATTTATACAGGTTTAAAGTCGTTATTATCTTGCTGTTGTATGCTTTATAAATGGCTAATAAAACTTTCAAAAAAAAGCGTGTTGAGGAATTACTTAAGGAACCTCTGAACAAGCTGCCCAAATTGCTTTAAATACCTAAAAACAAGTGATTCTGCCCCAGTTGTTGTGTACTTTCTGCCCATCGGGCAGATTTTAGGCGCAATATGCCTATGCAATCGCGAGTTCCTTCCTCGCCATGTACAAGTTCGACAATGCAAACAAAGTAAAAACCTGTTCTGCATTTTTTGTCAGCCCTTTGTAGCGAACTTTACGATAGCCCCATAAGTGCTTCACCACCCCAAAGGCATGTTCAACACGAGCCCGTGTTCGATTGCTCTTACGATTGAATGAGCGATCCGCACAATTAAGCTTTTTGCCTCGTTTGACTTTGCGATTGATGCGCCATTCCATGCCTTGCGCTTCGCTCGCCTCTTTGCGCGCTTGAGAGGCATAGGCTTTGTCGCCATACAGCACGGTTTCTTCGCCATGAATGAGCTCATCGACCACAACAGAATCATGTACTGATGCATCCGTGACGACTATGCTATGCACTCGGCCTTGGGTATCGGTCCCTATGTGCGTCTTCATACCGAAGTACCACTGATTGCCTTTCTTCGTTTGTTTCATGTCAGGGTCACGTTGGCGGTCTTTGTTTTTCGTTGAACTCGGTGCCGATATGATGCTGGCATCCACAATGGTACCTTCGCTGAGAATCAAGCCCTGGTCTGACATATATTGCTCCGCGACTTGGAACAGTATTTTGGTCAACTCATGCTTCTCAAGAAAGTGGCGAAAGCGCAGGATCGTGCTTTCATCAGGGATGCTATCCAAGGTAATTTGGGCAAAACGGCGCATGGCTTCTATGTCATACAGGCTATCCTCCATTGCCGGATCACTGAGCTGATACCACTGTTGCATGAAGTAAATCCGCAACATCGTTTCAAGCGCCATCGGCGGACGACCATTGCCTGCCTTTGGGTAATGCTTACGGATGGGTTTAAGCAGCAACTTCCAAGGCAAGATCGTATCCATTTCGGACAAGAACTTTTCCTTGCGGGTCGTTTTCTTCTTTGACTGATATTCCAGGTCTGAAAAACTGCTTTGTTTCATCTCGCCATGCTCAATTTATTGCTTGATCAGATTATCTCAAATTCTGGGACTTATGCAGAGGTTCCTTAAGTTTGGCAAGTTTGCCGAATCATTTTCAAGATGTATGTACTGCCTTTCAAAAAGTCTTGAGCCTTAATCCAAATATGGCTGAAGTGTATTTTGAGCTTGGCCAAGCTCAACTTCACTGATTGAGGGTGAAACAGTTTATTTCCTTAATTAAACTCTCCACCGCATCATCCCGGCCACTATCAATCGAGATAATCTGATTGGCTTCATCTTCTGTCAGCGGTTGTTCTGTTTTTAGCTGGTGTTCCAGTACTTCAATAGTGGCCTCTGAGGCATCTTTGCCCGTTGCCTGTCGTTCAGTAATCCATTGCTGCAGCAGTGCTGCATCGGCGTGAAAGTGGAGGATGACAAACGGCACTCCTAGTTCCTGGGCCAGATCATGAAACAGTTGTCGTTGTTGACGTTTTAAAAAGGTGGCATCGACGATGCTGCTGTAACCGGCCTGTATGATGTGGCGGGAAAGCTCGATCAGCTGTTGGTAGGTTTGTTGGCTGGCCGATTGAGTGTAGATGCCTTGGCCGGTATCTGATTGGCTTTTGCTTTCGGCACTTAGGCCAAATAGACGTTTGCGTTCTACATCAGAGCGCAGCCGGATCATGCCAAAGTGTTCCAGCAGTGGTTGGCTTAGGGTGGTTTTTCCTGAGCCGGAGACGCCGTGGGCGATATAGAGCGTGGTGTGTTTGGGCTGGGTGAAGGTTTCTGCCAGTTGGCTGTAGTCGCGGTATTGTTGCAGGCTCTGTTGTTGTTCGGTTTTTGTGAGGCCAGGTTGGCTGTGGCGGATGATGGCGACCTTGGCCCGTACCAGGGCGCGGTAGACTTGGTAAAACTGTAGTAGTGCCAGTCCGGCGTAGTCGCCCGTGTGTTGTAGGTAACGATCAAGCAGCCGAGCCGCCAAGTCGGGCCGCTGACGGTCGATCAGGTCCATGCTGGTGAAGGCAATTTCGCTGATGACGTCGATCCAGCGGAAGTTGTCGTTGAATTCGATGCAGTCGAACACTGTGACCTTGTCGTCGATCAGGGTGATGTTGGCCAGATGCATGTCGCCGTGGCAGTTGCGGATGAAACCTAGTTGCTTGCGTTGCTCGAATAGGTGTTTGAGCTTGTCGAAACTTGTTTGGCTCCATTGTTCTAACTGTTTTAGTCGCGCCAGCTCGTGAGTAGCTTGTATGCGTGGTCGAATTTGTTGAAAGTTTTCCTCTACTGGTTGCCAGACTGCCTCGGCAGTGCCGAAGGGGCTGTCCTCGGTGGCGGTTTCAATCTGCTGATGAAAGTTGGCGACAGTGTCAGCTAGTTGGTCGATGTGATCGCAGCTTAGCTTGTCTTGCTGTAGCAGTATGTCGAGCTGTTGTTGTGGGTCGAACTGGTGCATTTTGACGGCGTATTCAAATATCTCACCACTGCCATTGATCTCAGGCTGTTCGGCTGTGCCTGTCAGACTTACTACATCAAGATAAAGTTCAGGTGCCAGGCGCTGATTGAGTTGTAGTTCCTGTTCACAATAATATTTTCTTTGCTCAAGGCTGGAAAAATCGAGAAAGCCGAGATTGACCGGTTTTTTGATTTTGTAGGCATAGCTACCGGTCAGAATAATCCAGGATATGTGGGTTTCAAACAGCCTGATCTCAGTGACAGGGTGGTTATAGGCCTGTGGTTGTTGCAGGGCAGTGATGAGCTTGGTTTCAGTCATGATTATATTATTATGGCAAAGGCCAAAGGCGAGGCAAGGGTGATTTCTCTAACAAACTAAAAATGCTGAATTTTTCGCCTTGATCTGGCACTATATTGGGCAGATTCATCCAGGTTAACGTAGTGTCCATATATTCGCTTGAAAAATTGATCTCAGAAACCCGTCGCATTGCGCGGGACTATCGCAATGCCACCGGCAAACCGCTGGGTGGTGTCAGTGGTGAAATCGCCCATTTTGATGCCTGCCATAATCTGGGGCTTGAGCCCGTGCCTGCGGGTACCCAGGGCGGTTATGATGCCATTGGTCGTGGCTCGCGTGAGGGCAAGAAGATCCAGATCAAGGGCCGTGTTATTTTCGACGAGGAAAAGGCGGGGCAGCGCATCGGTCAGCTTAAAGTCGAGCAGGAATGGGATAGTGTGGTGTTGGTTTTGATGGATGAAAACTTCGAGCCTTTTGAAATCTATGAAGCTGACCGCGAAGATATCATCGAGGCACAGGAAGCCAGTCAAAGTAAACGCGCCAAGCGTGGGGCTATGTCCGTTGCCAAATTCAAGGCCATTAGCCAGCTGGCCTGGACCCGTGAGTTTGGTGAAGAAGACGAGGTTTGGGATAACCAGTCAGGTTCCTGAGTTTGTCAGTTCTTACTAATTTCTAATCATGTCATTCGAAACATCCGCTGAAGTACTCTCGCTTGAGGGCGCCATGGGCCGTTGCATTGACGGCTTTTTGCCGCGCCAGCAACAGCAAGAAATGGCCGCGGCGGTTGAAGCGGCGATCAAAGATTACAAAGTCCTGGTTTGTGAAGCCGGCACCGGTACTGGTAAGACCTTTGCCTATCTGGTGCCGGCATTGCTATCGGGGCAAAAAGTGATTGTTTCCACCGGCACCAAGAATCTTCAGGACCAGCTGTTTCAGAAAGATTTGCCGCTGGTGCGCAAAGCGTTGCAAGTGCCGATGCAAACAGCCTTACTCAAGGGTCGCAGCAATTATCTGTGTCTCTATCGTTTAACGGTTGCAGAAGAAGAGGGTCGGCTAGCCTCGCGCGAAATGGTGCATCAACTGCGCAGCGTGCGTGAATGGGCTGGGGGTACGAATAGCGGTGATATCACCGAGCTAATGGATATTGGCGAAGACTCGCCGCTGTGGCCGTTAGTGACTTCGACGGCGGATAATTGCCTGGGTTCTGATTGTCCCTGTTTTGATGACTGCCATGTGAGTAAGGCGCGACGTGAGGCCCAAAATGCCGATGTGGTGGTGATTAATCATCACTTGTTGATGGCGGATATGGTGTTGCGTGAAGATGGTTTTGGTGAGCTGTTGCCAAGTGCCAATGCCTATATCATCGATGAAGCACACCAGTTGCCTGAGATCGCCACCAATTTTTTTGGCCAGAATCTGAGCGGTCGTCAGTTGCTTGATCTGGCCAAGGATACGGTGGCTGAATTTCACAGCAGTGCTGCGGATAACAAAAAACTACTCACCTGTGCGGATAAGCTGGAATACGCGGTGCGTGATTTTAGGTTGGCATTGGGCAATGATGGTCAACGTAAACCCTGGGCGCAACTGCGTGGCGACAACAAGGTTGTCGAGCAGTTGCAGGTGATGAAAGATGTGCTTCAGTTGCTGCAAGAGCAACTGGATGGTCAGGCTGAGCGGAGCAAGGGCCTGGAGAACTGCCTCGAACGCTGTAATGCCTTGTTATTCAGAATCGGCCTTTTTATTGGTGAAGAAACAGCCGATCAGGTTTATTGGGTTGATATTTACAGTCGTAGTTTTGTGCTTTGTTGCACGCCCTTGAATGTGGCTGAGGCGTTTCAGAAACGGATGCAGGAACAAAAGGCGGCCTGGATATTTACCTCAGCAACCCTAGCGGTGAATGGTGGCTTTGATCACTATGCCGATCAACTGGGTTTGCACGATGCGCAAACAGCCTTGTGGGATAGTCCCTTCGACTATCGTAGTCATGCCTTGTTTTATGCCCCGCCGGATATGCCCGAGCCCAATAATCCTGCCTATGTCGAGGCGGTGGTTGCAGCGGCCTTGCCGGTGTTGGAAGCTTCACGTGGTCGCGCCTTTCTGTTGTTTACGAGTCATCGATCTTTAAAGCAGGCAGCTGAGTTGTTGCAAGGCAAGATTGATTACCCAATGCTGGTTCAGGGTGAATATCCGCGCAATGAGCTGCTGCGCCGTTTTCGTGAAAAGGGTGATGCGGTGCTGTTGGGAACAGGCAGTTTCTGGGAAGGGATTGATGTCCGTGGTGAGGCGCTGTCCTGCGTCATCATCGATAAACTGCCATTTGCCGCACCCGATGATCCGGTGCTCCAGGCCAGGGCTGATGCGCTGCGAGCCAAGGGGGGGAATCCATTTATGGACTATCAGGTGCCCCAAGCGGTCATCACCCTGAAACAGGGGGTCGGGCGTTTGATTCGTGATTACAGTGATCGAGGCGTGATGGTCGTGTGTGATCCGCGCCTGACCAGCAAACCCTATGGCAAGGTCTTTCTTAATAGCCTGCCGCCGATGCTGCGAACTCGGAAATTAGAGCTGGTGCAGCGCTTCTTTGTGGCGGAAGCCAAGGCGCGCACTGCAGGATCAGCCTAGACGCATATTTCTCCCAAATGTAGACAATTGTTAAGTCATCTTCTAGCCACTCAAGCATCTATGCATCAGGGTCGATATTCATATTGAAGGGTGTAGTTCCCACTAATGGGAGATTGCAAAGGAGATCAGCCATGATGAGCTTAATTGTTGAAGCAGTTGTGATTGCCTTTTGCGTCGGCGGTGCAGCAGGCGCTGTTGTAACAATGCATTTATTGCATAACACCAAAACGGCCGACGCTAAGGTTCAACCCCAGCGTTACGTCAAATAATAAACGATGAATTTTTACTGTCGCCGGTAATTCTACCGGCGCGGTTTTTTTGCCTGTAAATCTTTCCTTTATTGAGTCTTTTATTCCATTTATCATGTGCTTGGATAAGTTAATTATTAACCACAAGTTCTGGAACCCGATTTGAATATTCTGGCAATTGAAACTTCGACCCAGGCCTGTTCAGCCGCATTGCTATGTAACGGAGAAATACTGCAGCGTTATCAGGTTGCACCACGCGGCCATGGTGATTTGATCTTGCCTATGATCGATGAGTTGATGTCAGTTGCAGGTTTAAGCCCGGCTCAGCTCAGTGCGGTAGCCTTTGGCCGTGGCCCAGGGGCCTTTACCGGGGTGCGTATTGCTACTAGCGTCGCTCAGGGAATTGCCTTTGGCGCAGACCTGCCGGTTGTGCCGGTATCAAGCCTTGCAGCACTTGCTCAGGCCGGCTTCCGACACAAGGGATATCAGGCCGTGTTGTGTGCCGTTGATGCCCGCATGGGTGAGATTTATTGGGGTGCTTATCAGATAGAGCAAGGAGTGGTATCGTTGCTGTCAGGCGAGCATGTCTGTCGTCCTGAGCTTGCGCCTCTGCCACCTGGACCTAGTCAGTGGTATGGAATGGGCAGTGGTTGGCAGGAATACGCTGAGTGTTTGAACGAGCGGTTTTTGTTGCGGCCCGATAGTGATGATGCAAGTTGCTTGGCCCGGGCGGAAGAGGTGGCTGTGCTGGCTCAGCATGCCTTTGAGCATGGTCAGGCCGTCTCAGTTGAACAGGCAATGCCGGTTTATCTACGTGATAATGTAGCTAAAAAAAGTCATAAATAACAACAGAAGCTTAATGTGACAAATCAAGGCAAAGTAATCGAGCTGGTTCAGATAACTGATCCCCATCTTTATGCAGATACCTCTGACGGTCTGTATGGCGTTAACACCTACCAGTCGTTTGAAGCGGTGGTCGCTGACGCCGCCAAACAACCTATAGACCTGGCGCTGCTGACGGGTGACCTGGTGCATGATGAGTCTGAGCAGGGTTATAAGAACCTGCGCCGGTCACTGGAACAACTCAATGTGCCGACTCATTTAATCCCCGGTAATCATGATGATTTTGCCTTTATGCAGGCAGAGTTTAATCAGGGTCCGATTAGCTGTGAAAAACAAATTGAGTTGGGCAATTGGCAGATATTGATGCTCAACTCGCAAGTCCCTGGCCAGGTGCAGGGGCATTTAGATGGGCAAGAGCTGGCTTGGCTGGAACAGTGTTTGGGTAAGTCGGCGGATAGGCACTGCATCATCTTTTTGCATCACAACCCAGTCGCTGTCCACTGTAAGTGGCTGGATCCGCTGGGCCTGGATAATGCGGAGAAATTGTTTGAGTTGATTGCGGCCTATCCACAGGTTAAGGCGGTGGTATGGGGGCATGTGCATCAGGAATATAGTGAGCTGCGAGCCGGTGTGCAGTTGTTAAGTACGCCTTCTACCTGCATTCAGTTTAAACCAGCTGTGGATGAGTTTGAACTGGACTATTTAGCTGCAGGTTATCGCTGGTTTCGACTGCATGAAGACGGCAGTCTCGAAACCGGGGTTAAGCGACTGGACAAGATGCCTGATGGACTCGACCCCGGTGCTAAGGGTTACGGCGTTTAGTCACTTAGAAATAACCCTGTCGACTTAGCTTGTATTATTTTGTCGACTACTTATTTAGCCCAAACAGGCTAGGACACTCTAGCTATTGGTCACTTCTTTTTCCAGCTGTTCCAGAGAAGTGTGGCGCACGTCTTTGCCCTTAACCAGGTAGATAACATATTCACAAATATTCTTGGCGTGATCACCAATGCGTTCCAGTGCCCGTGCTGCCCAAGTGGCGCCTAAGACGCGTTTGATCGAGCGTGGATCTTCCATCATGAAGGTGATGTTCTGACGCATAATGGATTCATATTCGTGATCAACCTTTAGATCCATCTTGGCGATTTGCACAGCTGCCTCGGCATCCATGCGGACAAAGGCATCGAGGGCACCGCTGATCATGGCTTGGACATGATTACCTAATGATTCAATCTCCAGGTAACCGTTGCGGGGGCGTTCCATGTCGGCCAGGTCGATTCCCATGCGGGCAACTTTTTCAGCCTGGTCACCCATGCGTTCCAGGTCGGTAATGGTCTTGATGACGGCCATGACCAGGCGCAGATCGCTGGCAGTAGGTTGGCGTCGGGCGATGATGTGAGTGCATTCTTCGTCAATCTCAACTTCCATGGCGTTGACTTTCATATCACCTTTTTTTACTTCTTCGGCCAAGTCAGCATTACCTTCTGAAAGTGCAGTGACTGCTTTTTTGACTTGTTCTTCTACCAGACCACCCATGGCAAATACTCGGTTGCGCAGGTTTTCCAGTTCAACATCGAACTGCTGTGAAATGTGGTGCGGCTGATTTGTATTGTCCATGTTTGACTCCGTTTATCCGTAGCGGCCGGTGATGTAGTCTTCGGTCTGCTTTTGTGTTGGATTAGTGAAAAGTTTGTCCGTGTCTGCCAGTTCGATCAGGTCACCCATGTACATGAACGCGGTGTAGTCAGAGACGCGAGCGGCTTGTTGCATGTTGTGGGTAACGATAACAATCGTGAATTTAGACTTGAGTTCGTAGATAAGTTCCTCGATCTTGAGCGTCGAGATTGGATCAAGTGCCGAGGCGGGTTCGTCGAGCAGCAGCACTTCTGGCTCGATGGCAATAGCGCGAGCGATGACCAGGCGTTGCTGCTGACCGCCTGACAGACCAAAGGCGCTATCGTGCAAACGATCTTTGACTTCATCCCATAGCGCGGCGCCACGCAGTGAACTTTCCACGACTTCATCCAGGGTGCGACGATCTTTCACGCCCATTAGGCGCAGGCCATAGGCGACGTTTTCGTAGATCGACTTGGGAAAGGGGTTAGGTTTTTGGAACACCATGCCGACTTGGCGACGTAGCGCGGCGATATCGACATCGCGATGGTAGATATCTTGGTCGTGCAGCATGATTTGTCCTTCAATTCGGACACCATCTACCAAATCATTCATGCGGTTGAAACACCGCAGCAGAGTTGATTTACCACAACCACTCGGGCCGATAAAGGCGGTGACACGCTCTTTGGGAATGGTCATGTTAATGCCATTGAGCGCTTGCTTGTCGCCATAGAAAAGTTTCAGATCTTTAACGGTCAGGGCGGTTTCAGTCACGTCATTGGCTGTGTTTGACTGCTTTGACTTGAGGGCATCAATGTTAACACCGTGGGTCATTGGGGCTGATGAATTACTCATAGTTAGGGTCTCTTATCTAATCTTTTTAAGCAGCGCTGCTTAATGCTCGAGTGATTTGTATTTTTCACGCAGGCGATTACGGATGGCTATTGCCGTCAGATTAAGCGCAATAATTATCAACACCAGCAACAGGGCGGTGGCGTAAACCAGTGGTCGTGCGGCTTCTACATTCGGACTCTGGAAGCCAACATCATAGATGTGAAAGCCAAGGTGCATGAACTTTCTGTCCAGGTGCAGGAATGGGAAGTCGCCATCTAATGGCAGGGTGGGGGCCAGTTTGACTACACCTACCAGCATCAGTGGTGCCACTTCACCAGCAGCACGGGCCACCGCCAGGATCAGGCCGGTCATGATGGCGGGGCTGGTCATAGGGATGATGGTGCGCCACAAGGTCTCAGCCTTGGTTGCACCAAGGGCCAGGCTGCCTTCACGGATTGATTTAGGAATGCGTGACAGGCCTTCTTCAGTCGAGACGATGACCACTGGCACGGTGAGTAGGGCCAAGGTGATTGAAGCCCACATCAGGCCTGGTGTGCCAAAGGTGGGCGCCGGCAGCGCTTCGGGGAAAAACAGCTGGTCAATATTGCCGCCGAGAAAATAGACAAAAAAGCCCAGACCGAATACGCCGTAAACAATTGAAGGCACGCCAGCCAGGTTGTTGACTGCAATTCTGATCATGCGAATGATGGGGCCTTGCTTGGCGTATTCACGCAGGTAGATAGCTGCGACTACACCAAAGGGCGTAACCATAATCGACATGATGATGACCATCATTACGGTGCCGAAGATGGCTGGGAAAATGCCGCCTTCAGTATTGGCTTCACGGGGTTCGTCACTGACGAATTCCCACAGTTTATGGATATAGAAACCGATCTTGCCGAAGATTGACATGCCATTGGGCTGATAGGCCATCACAACCTTGGAGATGGCGATCTCAACGGTTTTGCCGTCGATAGTCTCGGCCACCAGCGAAGCACGGTTCAGCTCGGCATAGTGTTTCTTCAGTTCATTTTGCAGTATTTTGTATTCGGCCTGCAGTGACTGTCTTTCTTCTTCGAGTTTGCCTAGCGCTTCAGGGCTGTCTTCACCTTTCAGTTCAAGGCCGCGTTGTTTGAGGCGCAGGCGTTCGAGAGTGTAGTTGATTGAACCAATATCACCCTGTTCAATACTGTGAATGGTGGTATAGTTTTCAGTGGTCGCTTCGATTTGCTGTTGCAGGTTGTCCCAGCTGCTATTGCCTTCGGCGATGATCTTGCCATCCAGCTTGACTTGCTTTAGGGAGCCGTAAAAATTGCCCCATTCGCGGCGTTCGAGCACCATCATTTCAGTGTCTTGACTGCGTTTGCTGATCAGTGGCTCTACCAGCGAGCGGAAGTCGATACCGTAAAGCTCGCGATTACCGGTCTTGATTAGGTGGCGGTTTGTCCATTGCTCAGTTGTTTCGAATTTAACTCCGCTGTCGATGATCTGTTGCGACGAAACGCTTTCTGTATCGCGAATTTCACCGGCGATCTTAATGGTCTGGCCGCTATCATCGCGATACTCAAAGCTGTGCACGTCAGCAGGCCAAAAATGCCCTAAGCCGCGTGCCGCAATTAGCATTAACAAGCCAACGACCATGATAATGCTGACACTGACAGACGCCGCTGTCAGCCAGACCCAGGGTGAACCACTTTTAATCCATTTTTGCATTAGAGTGAGCTGTATTTTTTACGCAAGCGCTGACGAACAACTTCAGCGATGGTGTTAAAAAAGAAGGTAAACATAAACAATACCAGTGCTGCCAGGAACAGGACACGATAATGGGTACTGTCGACCTCGGATTCGGGCATTTCCACCGCAATATTGGCAGATAGAGTACGCATACCTTGGAAGATACTAAAATCCATTACTGGCGTGTTGCCTGTTGCCATCAGCACGATCATGGTTTCACCCACGGCGCGGCCAAAGCCGATCATGACTGCGGTGAAAATGCCCGGACTGGCCGTTAGAATGACGACACGGGTCAGGGTCTGCCAGGTGGTGGCGCCCAGTGCCAGCGAGCCGTTGGTGAGGTGCTTGGGTACGCCAAAGATGGCATCTTCAGTGATAGAAAAAATTGTCGGGATGACGGCGAAGCCCATGGCGATGCCAACCACCAGTGAGTTGCGTTGGTCAAAGCTGACCCCCAGTTCGCTATCCAGCCACTGTTGTGTATTGCCACCAAACATCATTGCCTCTAATGAATGGTTTAGTGAAAATGAAATCCACACTACCAGAATCACCAGAGGGATGAGCAGTCCAGCCAGCCAGCCATCTGAAACGGTGTTTCTGATGTGTGGGGGCATGTTATGCCAGATGTAGCTGGCGGCGATGACTGATAGAGGTAATAGTAAAATCATCGTCATGATGGCTGGCAAGTAGGCTTCCAGCATGGGAGCTAGCCACAAACCGGCGAGGAAGCCGAGGATAACGGTTGGCAGTGCTTCCATGATTTCGATGGTAGGTTTGACCACGGCACGCATCTTCGGTGTCATGAAATAGGCGGTATAAATAGCACCGAAGATGGCCAATGGCACGGCGAACAGCATGGCATAGAAGGCGGCCTTGATGGTGCCGAATGAGATGGGTATTAAGCTGAACTTAGCTTCAAAGTCATTGCTGGCCGAGGAAGATTGCCAGATGTAATCCGGCTCGTCATAACTCTCGTACCAGACTTCACCCCATAAAGAAGACCACGATACCTCGGGATGTTCGTTATGTAGTTTGATGAAGGCCAGGCTACCTTGTTCATCTTCAATCATGGCGGCATTGGCGCGTGGGGCGATGGCAACATTTTTCGCGGCTACATTCATCAGTCCTTCTTTGAGGATGGTCTTTTCAGCGGTGGTGTGGAAGATGCCCAGTTGGCCGTTGTCATCAATAGCAAAAAAGCCCTTGCGAGCATGTTCGGTGGCAATACTGGTAATAGCATTTGTACCCAGCGAGAATTCACGGATCTTGGTCAGTCGAGGTGTACCGTTATCGTCCTTGACTGGGAACCACTGGCTGATATTCCCCCTGCTGTTGCCAACCAGGATAGAAATATCACCGGTGAGAAATTCAAAGCTGCTGATGTCGGTTTTGAGATTGAGCGACTCAACCTGTTCAGGGTATTCGGCATCGCTGACATCATAGACAGTGACATCACCCTTAGCATTGGCTAGGTAAATGGTATCCATCTCTTTATTCAGTAACAGGTAACTATAGTTGCCGAGCTCTTCAGCAATGCTAAATGTTTCTGTTTCAACACTAACAGCATCTTCATCGAAGAAGGATTCTTCTTTTTCACCACTGCTGACCAGTAATTCGCCGTCCTCGGTCATGGCGACGATCATTGCTCT
>CAMYNQ010000008.1 GCA_947259785.1 uncultured Chromatiaceae bacterium
TCGTCGGTCGTGAAGAGGGTGAAAACCGCTTCATGGAAGGTTATAAAAAACGCTTTGCCTATCTTTACTGCAAGAGCCACCCCGGCCCACTAGTGCTGGTGGATGGCGAGCAACTTAACGAGGCAGACATAGAACTGGCTGCCCGCATCACCGCCCGCTTCGGCCAAGCCAAGAATGCCGCAGAAGCAGTCGTTCACTATGTCACCAGCGACGGCACAGAAACGCCTTACACTGTCGCGCCATTGAACAGTAATGATTTCCCACAGGAATGGTACATATGAGCAAACACACTCTTGACGTCAAGGGACAGCTCTGCCCGATACCGGTCATCCGCACCCAGAATCAGGCAAAAAAACTTGCCCCTGGCGACATATTGGAGGTACTGTGCACCGACCCTGGCGCGATAAATGATATTCCTGCCTGGTGCCGCATCAACGGCCACACCGTGGTCAGCAGCGAAACCAAGGAAGACGGAAACCTGATTGTCATCACCCTGACTATCGGAGAGTAAACGCGCAACTTTGGTGCAAAAAA
The DNA here is from genome assembly GCA_947259785.1 of uncultured Chromatiaceae bacterium. Lineage (GTDB taxonomy): Bacteria > Pseudomonadota > Gammaproteobacteria > Tenderiales > Tenderiaceae > Tenderia. The sequence goes on from CAMYNQ010000008.1 coordinate 535, forward strand.
ACTAATACCGCACCATTTTTAAACATTAGACATCAATCAACAACAAAGAAATCTTTGTTAGTATTTGAATTGTTTAAGCCAGTCATATGGCATGCTTCGTGCTTCAGAGGCTATGACTGAAAATTCAGCGACCACTCAACAGAGCGGTCAGACGAGTAATTTTACAACTACGGATTATCCGAGGGAGAAAAAAGCAATGTCAGCAAACGTGCTAGATCTGATCAAAGAAAACGATGTTAAATTCGTCGATTACCGTTTCACCGATACTCGCGGTAAAGAGCAACATATCTCTTTCCCTGCACACACTGTATCTGAAGATGATTTCACCGACGGTCGCATGTTCGACGGTTCATCCATCTCAGGCTGGAAGGGTATCGAAGCCTCTGACATGGTAATGATGCCTGATCCTAGCACCGCGGTTCTTGATCCATTCTCCGACGAAACCACCTTGATTGTTCGCTGCGATATCCTCGAGCCAAACACCATGCAGGGTTATGAGCGTGATCCACGCTCTGTTGCCAAACGCGCTGAAGCCTACCTGAAGTCTACCGGCATCGCCGATACTGCTTTTTTTGGCCCTGAACCAGAGTTTTTCGTCCTCGACGACGTTCGCTGGGGCGCCGACATGAGCGGCACCTTCGTCAAAATCGATTCAGAAGAAGCCGATTGGAACTCTGAAAAAGTATTCGACGGTGGCAACATGGGGCACCGTCCTTCTGTAAAAGGCGGCTACTTCCCAGTTCCTCCTGTCGACAGCCTGCACGACATGCGTTCAGCCATGTGTCTGGCACTGGAAGAGATGGGCGTTGAAGTTGAAGTACACCATCACGAAGTTGCCACTGCCGGCCAGTGTGAGATCGGCACCAAGTTCAACACCCTGACAAATCGTGCCGATGACAACCAAACGCTGAAATATGTTGTTCACAATGTTGCTCACGCTTATGGCAAAACATCTACTTTCATGCCTAAACCTATCGTTGGTGACAACGGCTCTGGCATGCACGTGCATATGTCCCTGGCCAAAGACGGCACCAACCTGTTTGCTGGTAACGAATACGGCGGCCTGTCTGAAACTGCGCTGTACTACATCGGCGGTGTTATCAAGCATGCCAAGGCACTGAATGCCCTGACCAATGCTTCTACCAACTCTTACAAACGCCTGGTTCCTGGTTTTGAAGCACCTGTGTTACTGGCCTACTCTGCCCGTAACCGTTCTGCTTCTATCCGTATCCCATTTGTTGCAAATCCACGTGGTCGTCGTGTTGAAGTTCGCTTCCCTGATCCAACTGCCAACCCATACCTGGCCTTCTCAGCACTGATGATGGCTGGCCTGGACGGTATCCAGAACAAGATCCACCCTGGCGATGCCATGGATAAGAACTTGTATGACTTGCCACCAGAAGAGCTGAAAGACATCCCGACTGTTTGCTCTTCACTGGAAGAAGCGCTGGAAGCTCTGAATAAGGATCGTGACTTCCTGACTGCTGGCGGTGTTTTCACCAATGACATGTTGGATGGTTACATTGCATTGAAGATGGACGAAGTAACCAGCCTGCGCATGACCACTCACCCAGTTGAGTTCGACATGTACTACAGCCTCTAATCCAGAGACTGCATAGCAAAATCAAGCCCCCGCCAGTCGGGGGCTTTTTTTGCCTCAAATAAACACGCACCACATTAGTGCGACCATCTATAATCAGTGCATAAGCTTACAGACAAGCATCAGCCCAACGCAGAGAGAAGAGCATAACCCATTGATTTTATTTAGATACAGAAACACTTTGACAGCCAAAAATAAACTGGCTTGGTCTTTGCTAAAGCATCTATATGACCCAAGACCCTATGGAACAAAATAACCTGTTTAAACGCATACTGGAAAACTCCAACACGGCGATGCTGGTGTTTGACCAGGATTTACGCCTGACCTACCTGAATCCAGCTGGCGAGATACTGTTTGCCCTCAGTCTGCACCGCATCGAAGGCGGCGACCTGCATGCGTTATTCGCCGACTCAAACAAATTCATCGCCAATGTAGAGCTGGCACTGAGCAGCGGCCACCCATTTACCGAGCGGGAGCTCGCCTTTCATCTGCCCAATCATCGCCAGATAACTGCTGACTGCACCATTACGCCGATCAGCAATGTCAACGGCAACACCACCCTGCTGATAGAACTGGCCCAGGTAGATCGCCAGCTGCGTATCGCCAAAGAGGAACACCTGCTGGCGCAACACAGCGCTACCCGCGATGTTATTCGCGGCCTGGCTCACGAGATCAAGAACCCCCTTGGCGGCCTGCGTGGGGCAGCACAACTGCTGCAGGCCGAACTGGAAAGCGAAGAGTTAAGGGAATACACCGGTATCATCATCCAGGAGGCCGATCGGCTACAGAACCTGATGGACCGCATGCTTGGCCCCAACAGCCTGCCACAAAAAAAGAACACCAATATCCACGAGCTATTGGAGCGAGTCCGGCAATTGGTGCAAACAGAGATCCCGGAAGGCATCGAGATCATGCGCGATTACGATCCTAGCGTGCCCGACGTCTATGCTGACCCGGATCAACTCATCCAGGCGGCACTAAACCTGACCCGCAACGCCGTCCAGTCTCTTAAGAATGATGGCACCATCATCCTGCGCACACGTGTCCAACGCCAGATCACCCTCGGCCACAAACGCCATAAACTGGCTGCCTGCATCGAGGTCATCGACAATGGCCCCGGCATCGATCCGGAGATGCTCGACAAAATTTTCTACCCCATGGTCACCGGTCGCGCCGATGGCACTGGCCTTGGCCTGCCCATTGCCCAGGCACTGATCAATCAACATGGCGGTCTGATTGAATGTAGCAGCCAACCAGGCGAAACCGTTTTCACTATTTTATTACCGCTGGAGATCTCATGACGGAAAAAAATATCCACGTATGGGTGATCGACGATGACCGCTCAATCCGCTGGGTACTGGAAAAGGCCCTGCAAAAAGCTGGCATGGAAGTCACTAGCTTTGAGACCGGCCTCAACATCACCGACTATCTGCGTAAGGGGCAACCGGATGCCATTGTCTCGGACATTCGCATGCCCGGCACCGATGGCCTGCAACTGCTGGGGCTGATCCACGCTGATTACCCTGACCTACCGGTCATCATCATGACCGCCCATTCAGATCTAGACAGTGCCGTCGCTGCCTATCAGGGGGGCGCCTTTGAGTACATGCCCAAGCCCTTCGATGTCAATGAGGCAGTCGACCTAGTGCACCGCGCCATTAACCATCAGCGCAAAGCGAAAGACAGCAAGGCCCAGGCAGGGGCCGAAGCAATGCCTGAGATCATCGGCGAGGCACCGGCCATGCAGGAGGTGTTCCGTGCTATCGGCCGGCTATCACGCTCCAACATCACCGTCTTGATCAATGGTGAATCAGGCACAGGCAAAGAACTAGTCGCCGATGCCCTGCACAAACACAGCCCCCGGGCCGACAAACCCTTCATCGCCCTCAACACCGCCGCGATTCCGCGCGACCTGCTTGAATCAGAACTATTCGGCCATGAACGCGGCGCATTCACCGGCGCTCAGGCAGCGCGGCGTGGCCGCTTTGAGCAGGCCGATGGCGGCACCCTGTTTCTAGATGAGATCGGCGATATGCCAGCCGAACTACAAACCCGACTGCTACGGGTGCTCGCTGATGGCGAATTTTACCGTGTGGGTGGCCACACCCCGGTCAAGGTGGATGTTCGCATCATCGCCGCCACCCACCAAAATCTGGAAGAACATGTCCAAAAAGGGCTGTTCCGTGAAGATCTTTTCCACCGCCTCAATGTCATTCGCATCCACATCCCGGCCCTGCGCGAGCGGCGCGAAGACATCCCCTTGCTGCTGAAATTCTTTCTCACCGCTGCCGCCAAGGAACTCGATGTTGAACCCAAGATCCTGCGGCCAGAAGTAGAAGAATATATGAGCCGCCTCGACTGGCCTGGCAATGTTAGGCAACTGGAGAACATCTGCCGCTGGATCACCGTCATGGCCTCGGGCCACGAGGTTCACCTGGAAGATCTGCCACCTGAACTCAAGACACCACAGGCTGGCGAATCAACCTCCAATGACTGGGAAGCAGCCCTGAAACGCTGGAGTGACCAGTATCTGGCCAGCGGCTCGATGAACCTACTCGACACCGCCATGCCCGCCTTTGAACGCATTATCATCAAGTCAGCACTGACTTACTCGGGCGGCCGCCGCCAGGATGCTGCCAAACTGCTGGGCTGGGGCCGCAATACCCTGACCCGCAAGATCAAAGAACTAGGCATGGAGACCGAGGTTTAAAACCGTTCCACTGCAATGTAGACTTAAGCCACGTCAGCCCTGCTGCAATCACATGCAGCGGGGCTTTTTCACCCACCAGAGCTGGCCGACAAAATGTTTCACATTGCCCTGTTCCAACCGGAAATCCCACCCAACACCGGCAACATCATCCGCCTCTGCGCCAACACCGGTTCGCAGCTGCACCTAATTCACCCGCTCGGGTTTGATCTGGATGATAAAAAACTACGCCGCGCCGGGCTCGACTACCATGAATTCGCTAACGTACAGGAACACCCCAGCATTGAGGCCATGCTGGATCAGCTCAAACCTGATCCCAAACGAATCTTTGCCTTCTCAACCCGGGGCAGCCGAACTTATGCCGAGCCAGACTTTCAACCAGGTGATATCCTGCTATTTGGCCCGGAAACACGCGGCCTGCCGGATGATTTATTACACCAATTAGGGTCAGAACAGGTACTGCGCCTGCCAATGAATGCGAACAGTCGCAGCCTAAACTTGTCCAATACCGTAGCCATCGCCCTGTTTGAGGCGTGGCGGCAAAACGGTTTTGAGCTTTAAACAGTAAAAACAGACAGTTACGAAAAAGCAGTTATAAAATAAAAAATGTTACCCATTCAAATCAAGCCTGACCTGAAACGCATCCTGATACTCATCCTGCTACCACTCTGCCTATCTATAAGCCTTGGCGGCTGCATCAGCAACAGCGTGACCAACCCGCCCACTGAAGACCCGGTGGTTCCAGATCCCGATGCAGAAGAACAAGACGACGAAGAGATTCCCCCACCAGAAGAAACTTTTGGCCCAACCAGTGGCCTGAAAGTGATTAGCGCTGGCGGTAAACATAGTTGCAGCATCAAAAACCTGGACGGCAGCCTGTGGTGCTGGGGTAACAACGAAAGCGGCCAGCTAGGGAACAACACAACCACCTCCGTCTCCAGCCCCAGGTCAATCAGTAGCGAGTCTTGGCAAACCGTCGTCACTGGCGACAAACATAGCTGCGCAATCGATGAAAACGACGCCTTGTACTGCTGGGGCAAAAATGATGCCGGCCAAGTCGGCAACGGCACAACCATCCCCCAGGAAGAACCGGCCGCCATCGCCACTAATGCCGACTGGCGTGATATCAGCCTGGGAAAAAACCACAGCTGCGCGATTAAAAATGACAATTTTTTGTGGTGCTGGGGCAGCAACACCAGCTTACAACTTGGGCATAGCCCAACCAACAACAGGAGACCATCCCTGCTCAGTAAAACCAATGCTGATGAGAGCATCGTAACTGAACAATGGAGCGCAACCGCAAGCGGCAACAGCCATACCTGCGCCATCCATAACACAGATCAATCACTCTGGTGCTGGGGCGGCAACGGCAACGGCCAGATTGGTCAAGGCACAATATCGGCACTGATTGCCGAACCAACCGAGCTTGCCGCCGGCAGTCAATGGTTGAGCATCGCAGCCAACGGCAATCATAGCTGCGCCATCAGGAGCGACAGTTCACTGTGGTGCTGGGGCGGCAATGACGCCGGTCAAGTAGGTAACGGCTCAAACGAAAATGTCACCACGCCAACCTTGATCAACAGCGCGACAGACTGGCGCATAATCGACCTCGGCACAGACCATAGCTGTGGCATCAAAAATGACAACACCTTGTGGTGCTGGGGCGACAACTCAGAGTCACAATTAGGCGACGGCACTACAGCGCCAAGCAATATCCCCAAACAAATTGGCGCAGCAAGCAACTGGGACAAGATCAGCCTCGGTAAGGCGTTTAGCTGCGGCATCAACACAAACAGTGAGTTGTACTGCTGGGGCAACAACAGCGTCAACCAGCTAGGTTATGACAGCACCACCCCTGTAATTAGCCAACCACAACAGGTGGGGACCGACACAGACTGGGCAAACATCAGCAGTGGCGAGAACCACAGCTGCGCCATTAAAAACGATAAGACTCTATGGTGCTGGGGCCGCAGCAACTTCGGTCAAGCCGCCCAGCTTGCAGAGGCAGACACAAAAACACCCACACAAGAAACCTCGGCAAGCAGCTGGCTAAGCGTTGCGGCGGCTGGCAATCACAGCTGCGCGGTCAAGGAAGACAGTTCTCTATGGTGCTGGGGCTTAAATAGTCAAGGCCAACTCGGCAATAACACCAATATATTGAAAACGGTTCCAACACCCGTCGTCGGTGACTCAAGCTGGACCGAACTCAGCCTCGGTGTAGATCATAGCTGCGCCATCAGGGATGACGGTAGCCTGTGGTGTTGGGGTGACAACAGCGAGGCACAACTGGGCGATGGCGGCAGCGTCGCAAACAACACCATTCCGAAACAGGTTGGCTCGGCGACCACGTGGAGCAGCATCAGCCTGGGCAATCAGTTTAGCTGTGGCATACAAACTGATGCCACCACCTCAGACCAAACACTGTGGTGCTGGGGCAAGAATGACTTATCACAACTGGGCCACGCCCCAGCAGACAATAAAACCCCCTCCCAAGTCGATGTTGCGATTGACTGGAAATCAGTAAGCGCTGGCAACAACCATGCCTGTGCTATTAACAGCTCGAATCAATCACTTTTCTGCTGGGGCGACAACGCCTATGGACAATTAGGGCAGGGAGACGTATTGCCTGAAATCATACCCATGCAGGTCGGCACAGGCACTGATTGGCTGGGGGTTTCTGCCGCTGGCAACCACACTTGCGCCATTGAGAAAATACTGGTCACAGGTTCCAATCCACCTGAATACACCTACCCATTGTCCTGCTGGGGCGACAACGCCGCCGGCCAACTTGGCATCGGCAACACCAGCCATCAACCCAACCCCCAACAGGTTACTCACGCCGACGAACTCGACTGGTCTAAAGTCAGCAGCGGCAAAGAGCACACCTGCGCTATCGACAGTGACCATATCGGCCACTGCTGGGGGCTGAACGAATTTGGCCAACTTGGCAACGGCATCGCCCTGAACACAGACACGGCCAAGCGTTTTGATTTATCTGACAACTGGGGCAGCGTCGACGACGATGACGCCCTGAAAATGGGTAGCATCGACAGTGGCACCTTGCATAGCTGTGGCCTCAAAACCGACCCTTTCGATCCCACAGTCAAGACACTCTGGTGTGGCGGCATCAATAATTTTGGCCAGCTCGGGATTGGCTCAACCGCCAATCAGTCAGCACCCGTGCAACTCAAAGGACCTAATGCCACGCTTGAAGACTGGCAGTATGTGTCCACCGGCCACTTCCATAGCTGCGCCATCACTGCTGCTGGCGCCCTGTATTGCTGGGGCAGAAACAGCCACGGCCAACTAGCAACTGCCAACACCCCCAATAACGCAGACAACTGGTCACTGCTGACAGCTATCCCGGCCGGTGCCAGCGGTGACGACTGGCAAATGGTCGCTGCCGGCGCCAGCCATACTTGCGGCATCAAAAATACAGATGAACTGTGGTGCTGGGGTGATAACAGCACTGATCAGATGGGAAACAGCTCAGCAACCAAGCCAACACAAAACAGCCCGATTCAGGTAATGGAAGATGGCCTAGCCACACCATTCATCGCCAAAGATGTAGCAGTCGGTGGTTATACGGAGGAAATAGGCCATACATCCGGCGGCCACACCTGCGCCATCAAGACCGATGGCACGCTATGGTGCTGGGGTGAAAATGATACCTCGCAACTAGGCGACCAAACCATCACCGATAGAGCAATCCCCACTCAAATCATCGTCGATGCTGCTGCCGAAGGTTTTCCGCCACAATTCAATAACAGCTGGGTAAGCATAAAAGCAGGCAATCGCTTTACTTGTGGCCTGCAAACAGACCAACAGCTCTATTGCTGGGGTGATCACACCTTCGGCCAAACAGGCATCGGAGTCATAGAGCCACGCACCCCTGCCATCCCCGTCCCTGTCACCAGTGTTATCAGCCCCAAGCCTATTGATGACAACCACGACGTACTCGATTTTGCTGTCGGGCAAAATTTTGCCTGCGCCATTGATTCTGTCAATGACCTCCGGTGCTGGGGTTACAAAGGCAGTTCACAGGTGACACTCGATGCCGATACGGCAAAACTGATAACCCTTATCCCAACCATACATTCGATCAAAAATGAATGGCAAAGCCTAAGCCTGGGGATGAAACATGGCTGCGGCATACGCCAAGATGATGATCTAAACCGAAATATTTATTGCTGGGGCGATGGCGCCGAATTCCAATTTGGTAATGGCAGCGCCTGGAAAGGGACACCGCAACGACTATCGCTAGAATAAGGGCAGTTAACAGTGGCAGATGAAACCCACATCTGCCACTGTTGTTTGAGGCCTAGTCGTCGGGCAGCAGTGCTTCCTGTTGAAACAGATCATCGAGCGATTCACGCCGACGCACGACATGCACCTTGTCACCATCCACCAACAACTCAGCCGGGCGTGGACGCGAATTGTAATTTGAACTCATGCTAAAACCGTAGGCACCGGCACTACGCACTGCCAACAGATCACCAGCTGCAATCGCCAGATCTCTGTCCTTACCGAGAAAATCGCCGGTCTCGCAAACTGGGCCAACAATGTCGTACTCTTGTCTGCTGACATCATCACGTTGCTGTAACGGCACAATTTCCTGCCAGGCAGAATAGAGTGACGGCCGCAGCAAATCATTCATGGCCGCATCGACAATCGCAAAGTTTTTATGCCCGCCACATTTCAGGTATTCGACCTTGGTCACCAACACGCCGGCATTACCGACAATAGCCCGGCCTGGCTCGATTAAAATTTCAATCGCTGGATTATTGAGGCGCTGCTTGATCGCCGCTGCGTATTCGGCAGGCGCAGGTGGCGTCTCATCCTGATAGCGAATCCCCAGCCCACCGCCAACATCAAGATGTTGAAGCTCAATACCCTGCTGCTGCAATTGCTCGACCAACAGCAAGACACGATCAAGCGCATCAACAAAGGGCTCCACCTGTGTCAACTGTGAACCGATATGACAGTCCACCCCAACCAGGCGCAAATTCGCCATGGCCGCGGCCTGCTGATAAACAGCCAACGCCCGCTCGATATCAATACCAAACTTATTCTCTTTCAGACCCGTAGAAATATAAGGGTGTGTCTTGGCGTCGACATCAGGATTAACCCGAATGGAAACCGGTGCCTGCGTATTCATCTGCGCCGCCACCCGGTTGAGACGTTCTAACTCGGCAATAGACTCGACATTGAAGCACTTGATTCCGACTTCAAGGGCGCGACGCATCTCATCCTCACGCTTGGCGACACCCGAAAAAACCACCTTGGCAGGATCACCACCCGCCTTCAATACACGCTCAAGCTCACCCACTGAAACGATATCGAAACCACTGCCCATACGGGCCATGAGGTTAAGCACCGCCAGATTGGAATTGGCTTTCACTGCATAACAAACCAGATGCGCCTGACCTGACAAGGCATCGTCAAATGCGCGCCAATGCCGCTCAATCGTTGCCCGAGAATAGACATAACAGGGCGTACCAAACTCCACCGCCAGATCAGTCAGCGCCAAGTCCTCTGCAAACAGACAGGCATTTCTATATTCAAAGTAATCCATAATTCTCCAACCAGGATGCTGATTCCGCAATTGCGGCAAGCCCCGCTCGCTGCTCAGGAAAATACAGGTCTCCTTTTTGCCCACAAGCAATAAGTAGACTCAAACAGGCCAGGGTTAAAATTATTCGCACTACTTTCACAAGTGGTATTCCAAGAAAATAACGTTGCCGCATTATCCCAGAAAAGGACTCTTTGCACTACAACGATGGGGATGTCTGATAGCTACACGAGTCAACGGGGCTTTAGTTGCCGAACACGCATCAGGCTATTGAGAGATTGATTCAGCTTATTTTCAATGATTTTCTTGTGATTGAGAAACTCCACCACGGGCACATTGCCGTCCGGATAATCGGCGAACATAGACGCGGGCAAATCTATATCGGTGATATATGCCGGATAAGTTTTACCGCTTTTACGTTGCAAGATGATGTACTTGGCAACCTCATCAAATAGATCGCTGCCATATTCCAGGGAAGTAAATTCACATTCATTACAATAAACAGTAAAAGCTGTCGCCTCACCCTCTTCATGAGAGGCAATTACCTGGATACTGAAATATGATTTTCTGGCATTCTGGTCTGGGGCCTTTTTGCCTATCTGATATTTGCCCTGACGATTACGAATAACGCAGTTATACTCCACACCAACCTCAGCGCCACTGTCGGCATCACTGCCAACCATCAAATATGAACGACGCTGTAGAATGGAATCAAAAAACAACCTGAAATGCCCCATCAAACTGGCATCATCAAGCGACTCCACCTTCTGACGAAACAGCGAGCCATTTTCATCAACAACAAAGATATCTGCCATACCTGCATCACGCTTATAGAAAAACTGCACCACACCTGGTTTGTTATGTTTCAGCACCAGAGAAAACACTTCGTCCGCAAGCACATTTTGATCCAGAAGCATACGACCAAACACCTGTCGCCCCTTACTTAAATAAAGTAACAGTTCACCATACTCAGCGAAACGCTGATAGCGCAGCACATCGTCCTCGATATACAGCACATAATAAGCGCGCCGAATACAAAGAATATAACGACTATTGAGTTTATCTTTGGCACCATAAAAACATTCAACCAAATCATCAAAAAGTTTTACTACTCGTTGTTTGATAGTGATGGCATGGTTCTGCGTGTAACATAAAATCGTCGGCCTAGGCGGCCTAACCCCTTTTGACAGTGGCATCAAACGAAAATAATTAGTCAACCAAACCAACACGCTTTCACTACCTTCATAATGCGTGGTCAGCATCTCCTTCCAACTAGTTAACAATACCTGATCAACACTACCAATCAGCGTTTCGTACATACCACCATAGCTAAAGGCATCGGTTCGATTACTGGCCAGATGCGCACCTGTGCGCCGCAACTCCAACTGCGGATCCTGACCAAGGTTGATTACAATTGCAGATTGCAAAGTTTTGACGGCACGCCCCAAATCCTCAACATTGGTCTCAAATACTTTGCTGGCAGGAACAAACTTTTCCAGCTCTTTTACAAATTCAGTGAGCTCCCGCTGATCAGCACTGCCTGTATGTTTGACAACATTGATCGCCGTCATAGCATTCATCAAGCCGTTATAAAACCCCCAGGCAACCAGTTCAATGATGTGCCTGCCACGTTTCAACGCCACCATTGATGACGGATCATTAGCATTAGAACCTTCCGCTGCAGCCAGCAAAGCCCAGCCACCATCCCTGCCTTTCTGTCGGATCTGGTACAGGGTCAAAGACTTTTCAAAGACATCCTGAGAGATACCGCGATTAACAATTTCAACCTTGCCGGCCTTGCGTTCAAACGCGGCATACAACTTACGGCCAAGGGCATTCAAATCCTGCTGATTAATCGCCGCAAGCTGGGCATAAGTTCGGGCAAAGGAAGAAAGAAACTGATAGGTATAGGTTAGCTCCTTAACCAATATACCGCGTTCTTTGAGTACCCTCTGAATTCGCCAACCAGAACGCCGGTCCAACATCGTCAGATATCCTTTTTCCCAGCCCCAAGCATTGGTTTTGGAGCGCAAAAGATCCCGACGCCAGTCATACTGAACATTTTCGGACACACCTAGCTTCTGATTGACCTTGAAATAAAAACAGCGCCGCACCAATTCAAGTCGATCCGGCTCATCACGTTCAAGCAGATACTCCTCAAGCCTTGAATAAAGCATCAAATACGGATCAAGCTTATCTAAATCATGCTCGCCATCAAAGATGGCTTTCTTGAAGCGTAAACATAACAATTCAATATCCGGATACTCAGAGGCATAAACCTCCATCAATAACAGTTTCAATACCGACTTATAAGGAGAATCTATGCCCTTAAACAACTGCCAAACGGCTGCGCCAAAAAACTCCTCTGCTGGCAATGTGGGGATACCACCAAAATCAATACAATCGGCCTCCATAACCAAGCGACTTTTATAAAGCTCTTTGACATAGGCGTCATAGTTTTCCTCCTCCTCTACCGGCACCAACCACCAGATAGGAAATCGCCCAGCGATCAACAAACTGGTTCGATAAAACTCCTCCAACAAAAGATAATATTGCGCCGTACCACTGCTTTCAGATGAGAGATCGACAATTTTTCCGTGCTTGAAGTCCTCCGCATCCATGAGGAAGAAATGGACCTCCAACCCCTGGTCATCGGCCCATTGCTCTATCAACGTACACTTACTCTGCAGCGCGTCTAGATTCTCCCGGGAAATATCATGCTGATGGCAAAGCCAAATATCAAAATCACTCTTTTTTGAATAGGCCACCGTTCCGCTGCTGCCCATCAAAAACATCGATAAAATATCGTAGCGTGACATGGCTCGATTTTTATAATCAAAACGATGGATGTATTTATTTGCCGCCGTTAAGGCCCGTTGCGTTGGCGAATAATCGCAAATCCCTGCCGGTGTACCCTTGGTGACATAACCTGGCAGACTGGGGTGGTTGATATGAAATAACAACGGCAGAAAATCGAGGAAATCACGTTGATTGTTACGCATGCAATCCTCGCCACGGCGCAAACGTTCCTTATTCAACAACAAGAATCGTTTTTTAACCGCTTCAACATCGGCAAACTTAATTTTGGTATCTGACTTGGCTTTGGATTTTGCTTTAAACATTCGCTCCCCCGACCCATACTTGTATCGGTCATCACAGCCCAATACTTGATGTCTGCAGCAACAAAAAAGCACCCCTACCAGCAGATCCAGCCACCCCAACGAACACAAAAAAACATTAGATATCATACAACTACAAGCAGAACAGCAAACTAACCGGTCCAACTAAACAAGCCCGCTGACTTGGCAAAATGGGCGTTTTTAAGGTATACCTGTCTCATTAATCCTCGGGGAGTCAAAAGACCAATGGAACAAATCACACTCGGCAACATGCAGGATGCCCTGCAGAACTCACCCATCGGCATTATCTTGATGGACGAAAAAGGCAATATTCAGTGGCATAACAGCTGCCTGGAACAAATGTTGGACGTAACGGCAGAACAGCTCAACGGTAAATCCACCGCTGATCTACCCAAGGAACTAAACAGCATCCTAACTTCTCCACCTGAAACAATCCTGTTGCAGAATGGCGATATTCAACGTTGGTTACATTGCCACAGCCAGACCAGCAATGACGGCAGGCGCACTCAATTTTATATCGACATCACCACGGAACAACGCCTGCGCCTAGAACGCGATAGACTGGAAGACGACCTGCAACAGCTGACCACCCGTGACCCGGTGACCGGCCTGCCCAATCGTCGCTCCCTATTGCAAGGCCTGGAACCGCTAATCTCTCGCAGCCGTCGTTATGGCAACCCTCTGTCACTCATCAAGCTGCATGTCGAACTGGACGGCCTTGAACCACAAGACGAAGTCAAATACCAGGAAGAGGCCTGGATGAAGGTAGGACAACTGCTAAAAGAGCAAATGCGCTGGGCTGACATCATAGGTCGCTACGATGGCTCGGACTTCCTATTAATCCTGCCGGAAACCCCTGCTGATGCAACCCAAACCCTGGCGGAAAAAATCTGCGAACTGATTGATGAGCTTGAGCTGATGTCCGATGACAACAAGGCCATTAAAATCAAACCCTATTGCGGCCTGACCAGTTGGAAAAAAGGCGACGACGCCAACCTGATGTTGCAGCATATCAGCAGCAACATCAACGCTGCCAAGCAAGCTGGCACGGCCATCGCCAAAGCCAGCTAAACCCCAAACTAAATCAGTCGGTTGCGCGCCCGCGCAGCCGCTGCTTTGACCTGATTCGGAGCCGTACCACCAATGTGGTCACGCGCTGCCACCGAACCCTGCAGAGTCAACACCTCAAACACATCGTTACCGATTGCATCCGAAAACTGCTGCAATTCTGCCAGTGCCATCTCAGCCAGATCACGACTTGTCTCTACCCCCAAACGCACCGCTTTACCCACCACTTCGTGGGCATCACGGAAAGGTACGCCCTTGCGCACCAGGTAATCGGCAAGATCAGTGGCCGTGGAAAAACCCTGCAGTGCAGCACGCTCCATGTTGTCACGTTTGATTGCCAGGGCGGCCATCATGTCAGCGTAGACCTTGAGCGAACCACGCAAGGTATCAATGACATCGAACAATGGCTCTTTGTCTTCCTGGTTATCTTTGTTGTAGGCCAACGGCTGGCCCTTCATCAGGGTCAGCAGCGAAATCAGATGACCGTTGACGCGACCGGTCTTGCCACGCACCAACTCGGGCACATCAGGGTTCTTCTTCTGCGGCATGATCGATGAGCCGGTGCAAAAGCTATCGGGGATATCAACAAAATCGAACTGGGCCGAGGCCCACAGGATCAGCTCTTCGGAAAAACGTGACATATGGGTCATCATCAAAGATGCCGCGGCACAAAATTCGATAGCGAAATCGCGATCACTGACGGCATCAAGGGAGTTTTCGGTAACGCCGTCAAAACCCAGCAGCTTGGCGGTATATTCACGATCAATCGGATAGCTGGTGCCGGCCAGGGCCGCTGAGCCCAACGGCATCACATTAACCCGCTTGCGGCAATCAAGCAGACGCTGAGCATCACGCACCAGCATCTCAAACCAGGCCAGCATGTGATGACCAAAGGTCACCGGCTGAGCCACCTGCAGGTGGGTAAAACCAGGCATAATGGCATCAAATTCGCGCTCAGCCAGATCAATCAAAGCGATTTGCAGGCGCTTTAATTCGGCCTGGATGGCATCGATTTCATCACGCAGATAAAGGCGGATATCAGTGGCCACCTGATCATTACGCGAACGGCCTGTGTGCAGCTTCTTACCGGCGTCACCGATCAGGGCAGTCAGGCGCGCCTCGATGTTCATATGCACATCTTCCAGCGACACCGACCATTGCAACTGGCCTGACTCGATCTCGGCCGAGACCTGATCCAGACCCTGTAAAATCTGCTGACACTCGGCCTCGGTCAACACACCAATATGACTCAACATCTGCGCATGCGCCCTGGAACCGGCAATATCGTGATGATAGAGACGCTGATCAAAACCAATCGAGGCGGTAAATGCCTCAACAAAGGCATCAGTAGGTTCGGTAAAGCGCCCGGCCCAGGGCTTGCTGCTCGGTTCTGTCACGATGATTCCTTGGAAATTCTGAAAAGTGCGGCAAGTATATCATTGCGCCTCAAGCCGCTGAATCCCCAAAAGATAGCCACAAAGATATAAGACAAACAGAGCCAGCGTCCGATACCATATCCAGGACAAATAAATTAAGGCCAACATGGCTCAGACAGACAATCACAATTCAGCCACAAAAAACACGACTTTCCTACCTGACTTTTGTCACATCAGGATCGTCTTTTCGGTAATCATCATTGCCGAACTGCTGGCCTTCGTCCTCACCTTGGCCACGCCTAGCGCCCGCGGCGGCAACTGGGACTATCTCAGCCTGGTCTCGATCTACATCCTCTGGATCGCGCTCTGCTCCACCGCCCTACTTTGTTTGCTAAGGCCCAAACTGGCAAAACTCAACAACAATATGGCCGCCCTATCCGCCTTTTGTTTACTACTACTGATCACTACTGCCTTTAGCGAAGCCGCCTTTCAGGTAAGCACCCACTTTGGTGCCGGCGCCCTGCAAATAAACATGAGCCACCTGGAATTCTTCAGTCGCAACCTGGCCATCTGCGCCATTGCCAGTCTGCTGACACTGCGCTACTTCTACCTCCAGCATCAGCTCAAGCTCAATATCGAGGCCGAAAACCAGTTTCGTCTACAGGCACTACAGGCACGCATCCGACCCCATTTTTTATTTAATGCTCTGAACACCATCGCCAGCCTGATCCGGCGTCAACCACAACGGGCCGAAGAGGCGGTGGAAGATTTGTCCGACCTGTTCCGCCACACTCTCAACGACGCCGAGGCCCGCCTGCCGTTTGCCACAGAGATTGAAATCGCCCAGCGTTATCTGGATATGGAAAAATTACGCCTCGGTGAGCGACTCAGCATGCAATGGGACATAGACGCCATCCCGCGGGACGCCTCTCTGCCCTCGCTAACCCTGCAACCCTTATTGGAAAATGCCATCTGCCATGGCGTCGAGATCATCAGCCGCGGCGGCACCATCACCATCCACGGACAACGCAAGGGCAACACCCTGACAATCACCATTACTAATCCATTACCAAACGTCGACGAAGGCTCACCACGCAAACGCCAGGGCATGCACATTGCTCTGGACAACACCCGTCAACGTCTGCAGGCCCATTTCCAGGAAGACGGCAAGCTCACCAACCAACAGCAAGGCAATAGCTACCGGGTTGAACTGAGCTTTCCTTACCAGCCCCATTCAAAACAATGAAAATTCTAATCGTAGACGATGAACCCCTCGCCCGCAGCCGTCTGCAAGATCTGCTCGGTGACATCGGCAACCACCAAGTGGTTGGCGAAGCAAGCAACGGTCGCACCGCAATCGAACAGACTCAACACCTTGTTCCGGATATCGTTCTACTCGACATCAATATGCCAGAGATGAGCGGCCTGGAAGCCGCCATACACCTGAGCCAGTTGGAGCATGCCCCGGCAGTCATCTTCACCACTGCCTACAGCGAGCATGCCCTGGAAGCCTTTGATGCCAACGCCATCGACTACCTGCTCAAACCTATCCGCCGAACACGACTGGAACAAGCGCTAAATAAGGTGCAACCACTGCAACGCCACCAGCTCGATAAAACCGCGACAGACCAACACCTAAGTCGTAACCACATCGGTGCCCACCTGCGCGGCGGCATCAAACTGATTCCGATCAAAGACATCTATTATTTTCACTCTGACAGCAAATATGTCATCGTCCACCACAAGAACGGTGAGGTGTTAATCGACGAGCCACTCAAAAGCCTGGAACAAGAGTTCTGCGACCGTTTCACCCGCATCCATCGTAATTCGCTCATCGCCAACGGCTATATCGAGGCACTGGAAAAAATCAGCGACAACCACTTTCAACTGCGTCTGCGTGGCTGCAATGCACTGCTCGAGGTCAGCCGCCGCCAACTGCCCGTGGTGCGTAAACTCATCAGCAACATGACTGAGCAGCCTGATTGACAAAGACCAGCATTCCGATTCAGTCAGCAACGGAATTAATACTCTCTTTTTGTTTGTTTTCCACTTCTATTTAGACAGATAAAAAACCCCGGCACAGTGACCAGGGTTTTTGCTAATCCAAGGGACCACTTCCAAATTAGAGCATCTGCTTACAGGGCAGTCAGGTAGCCAGCAATGTCAGTAATTTCAGCGTCAGTAACACTCTTAACAGCGCCAGACATCATAGGCGCTTGGCCAGAAGCGCGCTTACCGTCACGAATCAGCTTGAACTGAACAATAAGATACTCTTCGTGTTGGCCAGCCAGGCGTGGTCCAATGCCCCCCATAGCATTCGCCCCATGACAACCTGCACAGCCTTTAGACTTGAAAAGAGTAGCGCCCTTGGCTGGCTCTGTTACTGCAGCAACTTTGTCACTAACCACTGCGACTGCTTGCGCCGCCTCTTCGGCAATCTCATCACTCACCTTTGCGACACTAGATTTTGTTTCAACAATTAACGCTTCAGCTTTTGATTCAACATTGGCTTTAACATCTTCGACCACACTGCTAGCCGTTTGACTGAGCTTTTCAGCCGATTCTGCTGCAACATCATCAATGGAGTCTTTCGCCTCATCAAACATTGAAGTCGCATGCTTTTCAACGTCACCATTAGCCGCACTATTATCGCTTTCCGAACAGGCACTAATTACCAGAGTCGACATCACCACAACTAAGAGTGGCGCCAGATAAACATATTTTTTATTTGTCATTCTCATTTCTCCTAACCAATTATTTTATGCAATTAACGAAAAAACCGGCAACGAAGCGCTCCGCACGCCCTTGCTCACCATACAAACCCCAAAGAACGACGGGGTTGGCGTGATAGCTGTAATCCTCAAGACCGATGTCGGCGGCGCGTTTTTCGAGAACATCCTTTGTCACCCTTGCCTGACTGATGCCGGAAAGATCGCCCTTGATATCCGCCATGAAGACAGGCACACCTTGTTGCGAAAAGCCTTCAGCCAATATTTGTAAGGTGACGACATTACCCGTCCCGGTGGCACCTAGAATCAGGCCATGGCGATTGGCACACTTCAGGTTTAAGGTAACAGGGGCAGCTCCTTTACCAAAAAATATTTGCGTTGCACTTTCCATAGAAAGCATTTCTGAATATAAGTCGTATTAATTTTGCATTGATCTTATTCATCTATTGAATCAATAAACAGGAGTGAAATGTGAATAATTGTAATTTCAAGCGTTTTTATATTGTCCAGTCCGAGATCGCGTAATAGATTCATCCACGTGCACACAGCGGCTGACATACAACGTGCGCGGCGATATTTTTCGCAACAGACTAGGAGAGACACATGGACATACTCAATGACATTATTGGCGACAAGGGTGCAGAAATTCTCAGTGCATTGACCCAGCAAGGATTCAGTGCTGATAAGGCCAAAAGCTTCATCAGCGAAAGTGGCGGCAGCATCATGACGGCCTTAAACACCGGCAACGTTGACCTCACCGAGGCTGACGTCCAACAAAAAAGCGATTCAATTATCGGCAACATTGACATTGCCAGCCTTGCGTCAAAAGTCGGTATCAGCAGCGAGATGACACAAAAAGGGCTTGCAACAGTTGTCCCTCTCATCATGAGCGCCGTACAAAACAAACTAGGTGACACTTCCGGCCTCATGTCTTTGCTCGGCAATTCAGATGCTGGCGCCGGTCTTCTGGGAAATATCAAAAAATTCTTTTAATTTCAGTTTATTAATTTCATATAAAACACAATCACGAGGAGACCATAACAATGGCAAATAAAATTGAAGACATCGAGGGCATCGGCGAAAAAACCGGTAAGGTTCTGCGCGAAGTAAATATCACCACCCCAGACAAACTATTAGAGACAGCCAGTAGCAAAAAAGGACGCCAGCAGTTGGCTGAAAAAACAGGCCTGAGCGAAAAAAACATTCTTAAATGGACCAATCTGGCAGATCTGTGTCGCGTCAACGGCATCTCAACTCAATATTCAGAACTGCTTGAGGCTGCAGGTGTCGACACCGTGAAAGAACTGGCCACTCGCAATGCTGAAAACCTCGCCATAAAAATGTATGAAGTAAACCAGGAGAAGAAACTGGTTCGACAAACACCCAGCGAAAAATCCGTCTCCGACTGGGTTATTCAAGCCCAAACTCTGCCAGCTTATATCTCACACTAGGTTAAACAGCCCAGTCCTCTCCAGCGACCTGAAAACGGGTCGCTGGATTTGCTTCCCTAAGCCACAGGTCGTAGCATATACGCTCTGTTGAAAGGAAACTGTATGTTGAAGCAAACAATTCGTATCGCCACCCGTAAAAGCCCGTTGGCCATGTGGCAAGCGGAATTCGTCCGTGACAGCCTGATGGCTGCCCACCCCGGCCTGGAAGTGGAGCTGCTCGGCATGAGTACCCAGGGCGACAAGATCCTCGACAGCCCACTGGCCAAGATTGGTGGCAAGGGCCTATTCGTCAAAGAATTGGAAGTCTGCATGCTTGAGGGTGATGCCGATATCGCTGTCCACTCCATGAAAGACGTGCCGGTGGAATTCCCTGAGGGATTACACCTGGCGGTGATCTGCGAACGCGAAGATCCGCGCGATGCCTTCGTCTCCAATAGTTATAAGAGTCTGGATGACCTACCCCAGGGCGCCAAAATTGGCACCTCAAGCCTGCGCCGTCAGTGTCAGCTACGTGAGCGACGCCCCGACCTGGAAATCATCGACCTACGCGGCAACGTCAACACCCGCCTGCGTAAGCTCGACGAAGGCCAGTACGACGCCATCATTCTCGCCGCCGCTGGCCTAATCCGCCTCGGCTTCAACGACCGCATTACCCAACTGTTGGAAACAGACATCAGCCTGCCTGCCATCGGCCAAGGCGCGGTTGGCATTGAATGCCGCAGCGATGACGAGCGGGTCAACGGCCTACTGGCGGCACTCAACGACAACGAAACCTATACCCGCGTCATCGCCGAACGGGCCATGAACAACCGCCTCGAAGGTGGCTGCCAGGTACCGATTGCCGGCCATGCTGTACTCGATGGCGACACCCTGCACCTACGCGCTCTAGTAGGCCAACCCGATGCCAGCGAGATGATCCGCGGTGAAATCTCCGGTCCGGCTGCCGAGGCAGAACAACTGGGATTCAGCCTGGCTGACGACCTACTCTCCCGCGGTGCCAAAGAAATCCTCTCGGCCCTTTATCAAGCCGCTGAAAAGTAAGACGTAGCATGGCAATCAGGTTTGATGTTAGGATCGAAGCTTCGGTATCTGAGACAGCATTACCGCCTGCCGATGGCACCTGTCGATAAGCATGACTGAGTCACAGAACCTCACAGGTGTAACAGTGACAGTAACGCGACCGGCTAAACAGGCCGGCCCACTGTGTCAGCTGATCGAGGCTAAAGGCGGCAAGGCCATCAGCTTTCCCAGCCTTGAAATTCTTGAGGTACAACAAACAGAAAAAACAGCCTCAATAGCGAAGCGTTTGCACCTGTTCGACATAGCAGTTTTTATCAGTACCAATGCAGTGGAGGGGGCTGCCCGCCTGATCGGTGACACACTTCCAACTAAGTTGAAACTGGTAGCAGTCGGCAACAGCAGCCGTAAAGCCATTGAACAACAGTGGCGGCAGCCCGTACTTTGCCCCGACTCAGGCGCAAACAGCGAGGCCCTGCTAGCCATGACAGAGCTACAACAAATCGAAGGCCGCAATATTTTGATCTTTCGCGGCCAGGGGGGGCGTGAATTGCTGGCACAAACACTGACACAACGTGGCGCTACAGTTGAATATGCCGAAGTCTATCGTCGCATTCGTCCGGCTGGCGATCTTGAGCAATTGAGACACCGCTGCCCAGCCATCGACCTGATCAGCGCTACCAGTAATGAAAGCCTGCAAAACCTGTATGACATGGCAGCTAACAATGAGCAACGTGACTGGCTACTATCCAGTCAGTTAATCGTCATTAGCGAGCGCACTGCACAACTGGCGCAACAGCTCGGCTTTCGCCTGCCCGCCATTATCAGCAAACAAAGCAGCGACCTGGGACTAGTCAACGCCGCACAGGCCTGGCGTAACAAACACAATAACAACCATTGATGATTTTGAGGACTGAGTGATGCCTAAAGCACAAAAAAATACAGACTCGGAAACACCTGTAATTGCAGAAAAACAATCCGAAACAAGCACGACAAAAACAGAACCCGTTGAGACGTCAACAACAACCAGATCAAATGACAGTGCTGACTCCACGACCAAAAAAGGCAGTAGCATGGCCATTCTCATCGCCATCATCGCCCTGATAATTACCATCCTCGCCTTTGCTGCTGGTTACAAGACCTGGCAACAAATCAACAGCGAGCAAGGCGCTCTTGAGCAGCGCATCAACAGCACAGAAATGAACATCAACAGCATAAAGTCCGGTTCAGAATCGAGCCTCACCATCACCAAAACCGTGCAAAGTACCAACCAGTTACTGCAAAATCGCCTCGACACCATGGAGACCAAGGTCAGCGGTCTGGATGACGAACTTGCCCGCAGCATTGGCGAACTACAGCAAAGTGACGTAACTATCAGCGAGTCACTCGGCAAGCTCAGTGACTCGCTACGCACCAACAAAGACGACAACCTGCTGGTAGCCGAGGCTCGTCACCTGATCAACATCGCCAACCACCAGTCCCAACTCAATCAAAACCCGGCCGCTGCTGCCGCTGCACTGGTCGCCGCAGATCAGCGTCTGCGCGACGCTGCCGACCCTGCACTGCTTGAGGCTCGACAAATCATTACCGATGACATCATCGCCTTGCGTAATGTCAGTAGTCTCGACATCAGCGGCATCGCCCTGACCCTAAGCCAGTTGGCAGTCAGCATTGATGGCCTGCCCCTGCGCAATGACGAGGCAGAAGCAAACGCTGCAACAGAAACAACGACGGCCACCGAAGTCAGCGACGCCAGTAGCCTTTTCAATAAGATTTGGGCCGACATCAAGGGGCTGGTCACCATCCGTCGCAACAACACTGAGCTGGGTGCCGCATTGCTGCCACCGGGACAGCGTTTCTTTCTGCAACAAAATCTGCAATTGAAGCTGGAGAGCGCTCGCCTGGCACTGCTGCAACGTGACAGCCAAACCTTTCAGTCCAGCCTCAACACAGCGAAAGACTGGATTGAAAGCTACTTCGACACTTCAGCCGCCAACACCGCCAACTTGCTTACCAGCATTGCTCCTTATCAGGCCATGGAGCTAAGTCCAGCCTTGCCTGATATTTCAAGATCGCTAAAAGCACTGGACACGTGGAGCAGCAAACAACAAGCAGAGGTGACTGCGCCATGAAATTAATCATCGCTATCATCATCGTACTGCTAGGCGCTGCCTATCTGGCGGTCTATGCCATGCAAGATCCTGGCTACATCATGCTGTCGTTTCGCGACTGGACCATCGAAACCAGCTTTGTTCTGTTTGCTGTAGCCATGCTAATTGGCTTCGTGCTGCTATACGCCGCCTTCCGCCTGCTGATCGCTACTGGCCTGCTGCCACGACGCATGGGCCGCTGGCGCCAACGTCACGGCGCCGATGTCGGCCGCAAACAACTGGCCAAAGGCATGATGAAACTCAACCTGGGACAGTGGCAGGCCGCGGAAAGATTGCTGATCAAATGCGCCCGCAATGAAGAACTGGCACCACTGGCCTACCTGGCTGCTGCCCGTGCCGCCCAGGGCCAGGGGATTGAAACCCGCCGCGACGGCTACATCCAGCTGGCGCAGCAAAAGACACCTAAAGACAGCTTGGCACTAACCATTGCCCAGGCCCAGATTCAGGCCGACTTTGGCAAACCGGGGCAGGCCATCGCCACCCTCAATCGCCTGCCTAGCAACCAACACAAAAATCAGGCGGTGCTGACTTTGCTAACCCACCTCTACACCGATAGCAAGGACTGGCCAGCCCTGGTCAAACTGTTGACCGAAATAAAACAAAATAAAGCCTTACCACTGACAACATATTTCGCCACCGAGCATCTAGCCTACTCCGGCCTGATAAATCATGTCGCCAAACACAAAGATGCTACAGCCCTGTGGGAGACCTGGAACAGCATGCCTAAGGATTTGCGCAGCAAGGAAGACATCATCGCCGACTTTGCCTGCTCGATGATCAAATTTGGTCAGGCTGATGCGGTGGACGAAATTCTTTACAGCCGCATCAACAAGGACTGGAGCGATGCCCTAGTCTACATCTACGGCCTGCTTGATGGTGACACCGAGATTAATCTGACACGTGGCCGCAACTGGCTGAAAAAGCACGGCAACAATCCGGTGTTATTGTTGTCACTCGGTCGATTGGCGATGCGCTCCCACCAATGGGAAGTTTCGCGTGACTACCTGCAACAAAGCCTGGAGATCACACCCAACGCTGAAACATATCAAGAATTAGGCAACCTACTGGCCTTCCTCAATGAACAGCCACAAGCTTTGGAATGTTATCGCCGCGGCCTAGCCCTAACATCAGAACACTCCCCCCAGCCTGAATTAAAAAGCGGCTTGGTTGAGCGCGCCAGCCTGCCACGACCACACTTCAATCCAGCTGAGCCGCAACCACACACTCAACTGCAAACAGCTCAGGCCTAAGCAAAAAAGCCCGCCAGGCATCAACCTGACGGGCTTTTTGATTCGCGCCAATAGTTGACTCAATTGCCGTCGTTGGCAAACTCAAAACTATCGAAATAGAAATACTTACCGGCCAACCCCTTCAGCGCCACACCTTGGCGTACCGCCTCGACCATCACTGGCGGACCGCTGGCATAGACCTCGTAACTGGTCAGACTGGCAAAATCCTGCATCATCGCCTCATGCACCAGCCCGGTTCGACCCTGCCACTCATCAGACTCTTTAGGCTCGGACAACACCGGCACATAGCTAACATTTTCCTGCTGCTGCCAGGCCTCAGGTAGATCGTTTAAATAAAGATCCGCTTTGGCACGAACGCCCCAGTAGAGAAACATGGGCCGCGTCACACCCTCCTGCAAAGCATGCTCAATAATGCCCTTGATCGGACCGAAACCAGTGCCACCGGCGACAAAGATCATTGGCCGATCAGATGCTTCCTGCAGGGTAAAGTTTCCAAACGGCCCTTCGATACGAAGGATGTCCTTTTCCTGCATGGTTTCAAAGACATGGCCTGTGAACTCACCCCCCTCGATCAGGCGCACATGCAGCTCGATAAATTCATCATTATGCGGTGCATTGGCAATTGAAAAACTGCGCCGACGACCGTCCTGCAACAGGATGTCAATATACTGTCCAGCCAAAAACTGCATCCGTTCGGTGTCAGGCAGTTTCAAATAGAGACATATCACATCATCTGCCAGCCGTTCCAGCTTAACGACACGAGACGGCATCTTGCGCACTTTCACTTCACTGGCAGCACCAATTTCATGCGCCTCAATCACCAAATCAGTCTTGGCCTTGGCACAACACAGCAGGGCCTGGCCAACCGCATCCTCGGCTTCGCTGATGGCGCCGGGCAGGCCATTCTCATAACCAATCTTGCCCTCCACCACCTTGCCAACGCAGGCACCGCAGACACCGTTGCGACAACCATATTGCAACGACAGACCATGGCGAATGGCGGCATCCAACACCACCTCGTTTTCTTCTATGTCAAAACTGTGACCGCTCGGCTCGAGCGTAACTTTGAAACTCATGGCTATTTCCTAGTAAGCTATCCAACTAAATTAACGCTAGATTTTCCACCATTTAAGCCCGGAGCAAAACCCTGAAAAAAATATTTATTGTCGGTTTTGGCGATATAGGCCAACGTGTTGCGCAGCGCTGGCATGACCAGCAAGCCGAGGTTTTCACACTGGCGCGCCAAGCCAATGATAGAGCCGGGCATATTCAAGCAGACCTAGGTCAAGCGGAAAGCCTGCCTAAGCTGCCCACCAAGCAGGCCATCGTCTACTATTTCGCGCCACCGCCACCGCAAGGTGAAACGGATACCCGACTGGAAAACTTTCTTGCTGCCATCCCAACCGCTGCCCTGCCTGATCGCATCATCTACATCAGCACCAGCGGTGTCTACGGCGACTGCCAGGGTCAGCGGGTGACCGAGGCAAGCCCACTCAAACCATCAACCGACCGTTCCAAGCGGCGGCTGGCAGCAGAGCAAACGCTGACACAGTGGAGTAAACAACACCATGTCGCCAGTGTCATTCTCCGTGTCGGTGGAATCTATGGCCCTGGCAAACTACCACTGCAACGTTTAAAACAAGGCATGACCATTCTGCGTCGCGACGACGCCCCCTTTAGCAACCGCATCCACGCCGATGACCTGGCCATGATCTGCCAAGCCGCCGCCCAGGCGCCAAACCAACACTGTATTTATAACATTTGCGATAATCAACCCAGCAGCATGTCCGACTACTTTATTCGCGTCGCTGATCACGCCGGGCTACCGCCGCCAATTGAGGTCGACTGGCAACAGGCCGAGGCCGAGTTCTCTGCCGTCATGCTCTCCTATTTGCATGAGTCGCGACGGCTGGACAACAGCAAAATGTTAAACGAATTACAGGTCAAGCTGGCTTACCCGGATCTTGAATCAGGCCTTAACGCTTGTTTTAAATCTTCGCCGCCAGCTTAGTCAGCCCCAGTCATTGATGCGTTATACTTGCGCCCCCAATAAAACTGCCTAGGATCAGTCATGCAACATAGCGACACCCTGCAACGCTTTTTGTTTGAAAACAGCAATGTGCGTGGCACCTTCATCCACCTTGGCAACAGCTATCAAACCGCCCTAGGGCGTTACGATTATCCTGCCGAAGTCGGGCAACAACTGGGCCAAGCACTGGTCGCCAGCAGCCTGCTCAGCGCCACCATCAAATTCGATGGCTCACTGATCTTGCAGACCCAAGCCGATGGCCCAATCAACATGTTGGTCGCCCAAAGCAACAGTCAGCGTCAGATCCGTGGCCTGGCTCGTTGGCAGGAAACACTGCTGGCAGAGCAAGCCAACAATCTCTATGGTGACGGCCACATGACCATCACCATAGACAACAAAAACGACGAACGCTATCAGGGCATCGTCGATCTTGCCGGCGGCTCACTGGCACGGGCCATCGAAAACCACTTCAAACAATCCGAGCAGATCCAGACCCACATCTGGCTGGCTGCCGATGGCCAACAGGCAGTCGGTATGTTGCTGCAACATCTGCCCGGCAAAGACCCGGATCAAGATCTCTGGAACCGTCTCGAAACTCTCAGCACCACCCTAACCAACGAAGAGATGCTTAGTCTCTCCACCGAAGAGATACTTTTCCGCCTGTTTCATGAAGAAGAAGTACGCCTGTTTGAAGCCGAACCAATCAGCTTCCGCTGCAGCTGTTCACACGACAAGGTAGCCGACATGCTGCGCGCCCTCGGCCCGGACGAAGTGCATGAAATTATCGAGCAAGAGGAGAAGATTTCGGTTGGCTGCGAATTTTGTAATCAGCAATATGAATTTGATCGCGTCGATGCCGAACAATTATTTGCCAGTAGCACACCAACACCCGGCAGCAGCAGTACCCACTAAAGCTTAAATCTCAAACCAAAAAAAAACGGCCGACCTAGTGAAAACTAGGCCGGCCATTTTAAATGCACAAAACTTAATGCAATCCAGCGCTATTATTTGATTTTAGACAACAGCTTTGGATTGGTCACCAGCTTACGAACGCCGTGAGCGTGGTCTTCGTCAAAGGCATTGTCCTTACACCACTCACCGACAGAGTTGATATCAAGCTTGGCGCACTGAGGACGAACGCTCCAGGCAACCTGTAGAGGCGAACACTGCTGCTCTGAGTACTTAGGACCGGTCGTTGAACCCAGGAACTCGACCGGCTTACCGGTATTGGTAGGCAGGGCCTTTGGCTGATGGTAACCGTTGACCATGTTGCCATCGTAATCCAGATCATTGAAGTCCAGTGCGTTTGAATCGTTCACCAGTGTGAAGACCTGAGTCTCTACACGTAGCGCAGGATTCATGGTTGCATCGTCTAAACAAGATCCCAACGTTGGCCCGGGTTTGACGTCAGCTGAAGAGTGCACCCAGTGAACCTCGATGGTGTCACCCGGCTGCAGGTCACCATGTTCACCTTTACAAATCGCTGCTTTGGTTGGCGCTAGCTCGGCCTTGCTCAGCTCTTTGCTGATTCCACATTGATAACCACTGTCGTAGCCGTGGTTGCCGTCACCCGCGTAGATAGAAAAGTCTTTTGCTTTGTGCTCGGCGTTTTCATGGAAATGGATGTTACACAGGTTCATTTTTGTTGATGGCGGCGCCATAGTGAACATACGTTTGTTTTCACCACCAAGACTATCGATATCACGCGGTGTCTGAGGGCCAAAACCGACACAAGCTTCACCAGACATACTGTCGTGGCCTTTACTGTGACCGTGGCCTTCGCCAGCAACCACACTCGCAGATGCCACAGCCAATGCCAAAGCAACGACAATCTGTCCCTTTATACCAAATTTCATCTTTTCCCTACTCCCTCTTTTTTTGTTTAAAAATTCTTATATTGTTATATCTATTTAGCAACGACCTTACAAAGGCACGCAATATAATATCTTACGAATACACATTTAAATAGTGTTTTTGCCCGTCCTACCTAATAAACCAGACAAAAAACGCGGACCAAGGCCCGCGTAAATTTTAAAAATACAACTTTGTGATTTTAATTAATAATAGACAACAGCTTTGGATTGGTCACCAGCTTACGAACGCCGTGAGCGTGGTCTTCGTCAAAGGCATTGTCCTTACACCACTCACCGACAGAGTTAATATCAAGCTTGGCGCACTGAGGACGAACGCTCCAGCCAACCTGCAGCGGCGAACACTGCTGCTCTGAGTACTTAGGACCAGTCGTTGAACCCAGGAACTCGACTGGCTTACCCGTGTTAGTCGGCAGGGCCTTTGGCTGATGGTAACCGTTGACCATGTTGCCATCGTAATCCAGATCATTGAAGTCCAGTGCGTTTGAATCATTCACCAGGGTGAAAACCTGAGTCTCTACACGCAGCGCAGGATTCATGGTTGCATCGTCTAAACAAGACCCCAACGTTGGACCTGGTTTGACATTAGCTGAAGAGTGCACCCAGTGAACTTCAATGGTGTCACCCGGCTGCAAATCGCCATGCTCGCCTTTACAGATGGCGCCCTTGGTGGGTGCCAACTCAGCCTTGCTCAGCTCTTTACTGATACCGCACTGATAACCACTGTCGTAGCCGTGGTTGCCGTCACCCGCGTAGATAGAAAAGTCTTTCGCTTTGTGCTCGGCATTTTCATGAAAATGGATGTTACACAGATTCATCTCAGTTGATGGCGGTGCCATAGAGAACACACGTTTGTTTTCACCACCAAGACTATCGATATCACGCGGTGTTTGCGGGCCAAAACCGACACAGGCTTCGCCTGAAGCGCCATACCCCATGTCATGACTGAAATCAGCCGCAGCCACAACTTTGCGCTCAACCTCAGCATTATGAGCTGGTGCAGCCGCATGCCCTTCATCTACCTTATGCGCAACTGTTTTGCCATGTTCAACCTCATGCTCGACCTTGGCACCATAATGATCACCATCATCTTCTGAATCAGAACACGACACAGCCAACACGCCGATACCGCCTAATACCAAAATTGTATATAAAGCCCCTTGTTTTGAATCCATCTTTACCCTCTCTTTCCCCAGTTGTGAATCACCCGGCCAATCGCCAGGCAAAACAATTTAACACTAATCAAAAATTTTCAAATCAGCCCACAACTCATCGACACGCCGTTTGACCGTCTCGTCCATTACAATCGGCTCACCCCACTCACGCGTGGTTTCCCCTGGCCACTTGTTGGTGGCATCAAAACCAACCTTCGAACCCAGCCCCGACACCGGCGAAGCGAAGTCGAGATAATCGATCGGCGTATTTTCTATCATCACCGTATCGCGGGCCGGATCCATGCGCGTAGTCATGGCCCAGATCACATCCTTCCAATCGCGTACATTGACGTCATCATCCACCACAATAACAAACTTGGTATACATGAACTGTCGCAAGAATGACCACACCCCCAGCATCACCCGCTTGGCGTGACCAGCATACTGTTTCTTAATGCTGACACAAGCCATGCGGTAGGAGCAGCCCTCCGGCGGCAGATAAAAATCGACAATTTCAGGAAACTGCTTTTGCAGAATAGGCACAAACACTTCGTTCAGCGCCACCCCCAGAACAGCCGGTTCATCCGGTGGCCGGCCGGTATAGGTACTATGATAAATCGGATTATCGCGATGAGTGATACGTTCAATGGTGAATACCGGAAAACGATCCACCTCATTGTAATAACCGGTGTGATCGCCAAACGGCCCTTCATCGGCCATCTCGCCCGGTTCCAGATACCCCTCCAGCACAAACTCGGCTGAAGCCGGCACCTGTAAATCATTGCCTAGGCATTTGACCAACTCGGTCTTGCTGCCGCGTAACAGACCGGCAAAGGCATATTCAGATAAGGAGTCTGGCACCGGCGTCACCGCCCCCAAAATCGTGGCCGGATCAGCGCCCAGGGCGACGGCGACAGGAAAGCGTTCTCCCGGGTGCTCTTGCTGCCAGTCACGAAAATCCAGCGCCCCGCCACGATGGGCCAACCAGCGCATAATCACCTTGTTGCGGCCAATCACCTGTTGGCGATAGATACCCATATTCTGCCGTTCTTTATGCGGGCCTTTGGTCACCACCAGCGCCCAGGTGATCAACGGCCCAGCATCGCCCGGCCAACAAGTCTGAATCGGCAGTTTGGACAAATCAACATCATCAGCCTCAATCACATTGTCCTGGCTCGGCGCCTTCTTCACCAGCTTCGGTGCCATGTTCAGCACCTGCTTGTACAGCGGCAGTTTGTCCAGCGCATCCCTGAAACCCTTGGGTGGCTCAGGCTCTTTCAAGGCCGCCAACAACTTACCAATTTCACGTAGGGCCTCAACCGAATCAGCCCCCATGCCCATTGCCACCCGTTGTGGCGTACCAAACAAATTGCCCAGCACCGGGATATCAGAACCAACAGGCTTCTCAAACAACAGAGCCGGCCCTTCACTGCGCAGGGTGCGATCACAGACCTCGGTCATCTCCAGGTTGGGGTCGATCGGCTGAGCGATGCGCTTCAGCTCCCCCTGGGCTTCAAGCTGGGCGATAAAATCGCGTAAGTCTTTGTATTTCATCTATTCGATTTAGATTTGAATGTGATTGGTGAGGATAACAAACAACAGACAAGGCTGTCCCTTCGTCAAAACATTTTCATTCATCAGCATTTCCCTATATTATGAATAAAAATATCAATAAAAACTTGGGGTGTAGGTAATGACGGGGGTCAACAAACTTTCCAGCTGCGTTGCGGCTTTTTTTTGCTGTGGTAGTGCAGTTGCGGCGTCGCCGACAGG
Source organism: uncultured Chromatiaceae bacterium (assembly GCA_947259785.1). Lineage (GTDB taxonomy): Bacteria > Pseudomonadota > Gammaproteobacteria > Tenderiales > Tenderiaceae > Tenderia. The sequence continues at coordinate 31,443 of CAMYNQ010000008.1, forward strand.
CAGCTTTGATCAATGGAGTATCGCTGGCGGGACAACGATCCCTACTGCTACTTCAACATGTCCAGTCGGTTTTAGCTGTGACACAACAACAAATGGTGATGGCTTCTATCAACGCCAAATCACAAACACCTCAGATAATGATTTTTTTCAGACCATCATCACCGATAAAGCTGCCACTAGCCCACCGCAACCACTCACCTTCTCTGATGAGCCATATGTACAAACAGGAATAACGACTGGACTGGCTGACAAGACAAAAATGATTGAATCGACTGGTGACAGCGAAGCTGGCATCAAAGCTGTTTGGGTTGGTCAGGATATGTCCACAGCGGATGGTGTCGCTCAGGAGTTTGGCTATAGCTCATATGAAGACCTTGCCACCGGCACAACAAACACATTCAGTTTGGTTGGAGATACAATAGACAGCGCCTGCTACTCCACCCCAACAGGTACAGACAGCAGCAGTGGCTTTGTCCCCACCTATGGTTTACAAATGAGTAGCTTCAGCGCTAATGCCATAACCAGCATAGACATCCAAGCAGACATTACCCCACCCACGGTCACTGCCCCGGTCAACATCACCACCATAGTCAACGGCCATGCAAACTTTTTTGATCTAGACCCGAGCAACGGCGGCGTGCTGCCCGAAGTCAGCGATGACCAAACCGAAAGCTTCGATTTTTCAAGCAGCAATAATGTCGTGATTGGCCCCTTAGCTCCCGGTCGCCATAGCCTCACCTGGCAGGCCAAGGACAATGCAGGGAATGAAGGTAGTGCCGAGCAACAAATCGACATCCTGCCAACGGTCAATTTTACGGTTGACCAAATGACTGCTGAAGGGAAAAACGTTACAGTCACGGCTTACCTCAATGGCCCCGCCCCAGAATATCCAGTATTGATTCCCTACACAGTCAGCGGCACAGCCACTAGCGGCAGCTACGTCGAGATAGGTGTAATGGAGCCCTCATCCGCCGATCACAATGCTATTGACGGTCTAATAACAATTAATAGCGGCACCATTGGTCAGACATCCTTCGATGTTATCGCTGACAATTTCAGCAGTGGCACCACCGAAGAAGACGAAACCGTAATCTTCACCATGGGCACACCCAGTAATGCTGTCGCTGGCCAGAAGACACAGCACACGGTCACCATCAGCGACACACCACAAACACTGACTCTCGATTTTCTCATCGCTCAAAACGACCAGATTACCCCCTTGGTGACTACCGACAATGGCGTAATTCGAATTTCAGCCATCCCCCGCAACCAGAACTCTTGGGGCTTCCCTACTTACGACTGGAGCCAAAGCAACAATAGCCTGGTTAGCGCTGATTGCAGCCAGGGCAGTTTTTATGTCGATCCCAGCAACTTATCGCCTGGCCTGTATCGCATCCATGTCACTGCGACCGACCCCGTCTTGGCCGACCAACCCTCTTCTGCAGAATGGTGGCTGCGTATTGGCACAGCACCGACACTTTCTGAAACAGACGATAGTGATGGCGACGGCATTGATGACAGCAGCGAGGGCTATCAGGATGATGACAACGACGGTATTCCCAACCACCTGGATGTGGTCGAACCAACACATCTGATCCCCGGTTTCTGGCAAGGCAACTATAAATCTCTGACAGGTAAAACCATCAACAACCAGCACGAGCCTGCCAACGGCGAGGTGGGCTGGTCGGTCACCGGCACCAAAGAGCACATCAACTACCCGATGCTGATTGCCATCGAACCGGGGCTCAAGCTTGGCGCCGGCAGTGTTCATCTGTGGAACTATGAACATACCCAGAATGTAGCCATCGACTGGGATAGCTTTAGTCAGTTTGGACAAGCCTTTGGCATGACACCAAGCCTCACCACTCAGATCAACGGACAAGATATCTATATTTATAACGAGGCCGATCTAGATGACCTGGCCAACTTGATCGACCCAAGCTTCGATCCCGAAGACCCCATTCAGAATGACGGCAACCAGTTCATGGTCAGTCTGGAGATCAGCTATTTGGCAAAAGCCGGTGACAGCGCCAAACTAGTCATTCCACAGACATCGGCAGCTTTTGCCCGCGAAGGCTATAACTGGGCAGTGCGCAACTACAATCCTGATTTTGGCTGGAAAAACATGCTAGAAGACCACAACAATCAGATCACTTCGGCCCTGAGAGAAGGTGATTACTGCCCACCTGCCGGGGCTAACCAGTATCAAACTGGCCTGATCGAGGGCTTTGAATGCCTGCAACTCAGCCTGGAAGATGGAGGTCCCAATGACGCCGATGGTTACCGCAACGGCCGCATCAGTTTCAATGGTGGTGTATTACCCATCATCGAAACTGAACCTGAGATCACAACCGAAACAGAGAACAGCTCCGAATCACTCGCAGCCACAGATGCATCTGAACTGGATAGCGCGTCCAAAGATAATAGCGGTGGTGGTGCTATTTCTCCTCTGCTGCTGACACTTTTATTGTTAAGACGGCGCCATCAACGCTGTTAGCCAAATTTAACCAGGTGCACCTGGCCATCACTTGGCACCTGAACTAAGCCCGGCCAAACGGGTCGAATGTAATTATGGGCTGCGCTGTTTGGCCGCCTGATGCATAATATCTTCAGCCGGGACACTGCGACGAACTACCGCAACAGGAATCTACGTGGTCAGGCAACATTAGTTCAACGAGATTCAAGATGCAGCGTACTTCCAGCAAACAACCGTCTATTTACAGCATTGCCACCATACTATTATGGCTACCTGCATCTCATGTCGTCGCCATCACTGACCCAAACAACAATCCTGATCCGGTCATCGACACAACCGACCCGGTAATTAGCAGCGGCATAACCAACCCGCCCCCCATCGATGCCAAACTGCCGATTGTTAAGCCAAATCTGACCGATATAGCCAACCCGATTATCATCCAGGATAACGGCACCAACTTTATTTTCACCCCGAGCGGCGAAATAGGTCCGCTAGCTCCCGGCAGTCACACCATCACCTGGACGGCGACAGACTTGGGACTTAACCAGGATACCGGCGATCAAATCATAACCGTTCTGCCCAGCATCAACCTGGGCCTCGACCAGGAAGTGGGCGAAGGCGGTGTTGCAACAGTCACCGCCCATTTGAGTGGCAAGGCAGCTAACTACCCCTTCACTATCAATTTCAACATTGATAACAGCAACAACAATGGTGGTGGAACCAACGACGGCAGCAATGATCACTCTCTAGTCGGCCCCACAACTAGCCTGACCTTCAATGAAGGTGAATTAGAAAAATCGCTCACCATAGATATTCATCCAGACCCTGATGTAGATGTAGGTGAAACAATCACCCTAACACTGGATAACGCCAGCATTCCCGCAAACAGTATCTGGACTGACCTGCTCATTACAAAGTCTCAGACCATAACAATCACACAACCCGACCAAAACCATGCACCATTGGCACGCCTACATGCCAGCCAAAACGGCAATACCAGCCGCAATATCACAACCGATGCAGGCAAGGTAAGGATCTGTGCCATGCCTAATTGCAGCGCGGGCGCCTATGATGCCAATGGCGACCCCCTCCGCTATGACTGGAGCGCCAGTGACAACGCCCTGATCCCTATCACAGGCACAACTGGCAAGACTTTTGAATTTGAAACACAGGGATTAACCCCCGGGTTTTACACTATCCGACTGACCGTTAGCGATACTGCAGGCAAAGCCAGTTCTCACGACCTGCTGCTAAACCTGCTAGAAACTGAGTTCGAGCTAACAGAAATTGATAGCGATGATGACAAGAGTAGCGATATTGAAGAAGGCTTTTATGACAACGATAACGATGGCATCCCCAACTTTCTCGATGCCATCGAAAACGATCCTTCATTAATGCAGGCCTATGCCCCCTATCTGTTTGATTCAAATTTAAAGATTGAAGACAGCTACAGCATCGATAGCATTGAACTTAGCTGGGCACTCTCTTCAAGCGCCAGCAATCTAACCGTATACCCGCTGTTAATTGCCACCAGTCCTGGCCTGCATATCAACATTGGCCCAACCGCCTTCGCCGCCGGAAAGACTTATGCCCGACTAGAGACATATATCGCTGAAAACCTGCGCGGGGCATCGGTGCCTGAAAACGTGATCAGTAGCGATGGACAAGTCATAGACATAGAAATTACAAACCTGAATAACGCAGGTGATACTGCACTGATTGTCCTGCCACAGGCCGCCCCCACCCCGGCGTCACAATCAGGCGAGCCGAAATTCATCACTTTCAGAAACACGAGAACCTGGGAAGAATTTGTTACAGATACAAATGGCGACAATCAAATTCACACCGCACAAAAAGTGAACGACTATTGCCCTGACCTTGATGCCACCGCCGACTATTCTCCGGGACTTACAGTCAATCCAGCTTTGTACGCCAACCCATTAGCCACCGGCGATGAATGCCTCTTAATAAAGATCAAAGATGGCGGCCTCAACGACTACGATGGCGTGGCCAACGGGACGATCAGGTTTATGGGGGCAGTATTCATCACCAGCAACAGCATTGCCGACAATGATCAGGCAGAAGGCGGCATCTTTACCGGTGATACTGACTCTGCGTTGGAAGGGCAAAACAAATTGGACCTAGGCACCGGCAGCGGTGGTAGCCTGGGTTTTGTATCTCTATTCGGCTTATTGTTTGCATCATTTCTACGCCGTTTTAGCAAGACGGGTCAATAAACCCGCGCACCACCAAAGCGTTGTCTGACACGACGATCAAGCCAGTAATAACCTGCCGCAAAACCAATAGCCAAAGCCAGAATGACAGCAAAAACACTCCAAGGAAACGTTAACTCATCCTGCGGCTGCGACACATTTTCTTCTGCTACCTCACCAACCTCTGCCACACGATTAATCAAAAAAGTCGCCGCCAGACGTTGTTCCAAGTCGGCATTCTTTGCCTTTAACTCGGCAAGCTGAGAATCCAGCGTTTCGGCCTGTTGCTCGACCTTGCTGGCCTGACCCTGCTTGGACTTTAGCTGTGCCTCAAGTGTTGCTGCCTTTTTGCGCGCCTTCTCCATTTCGGCCTTCATCCAGCCACTATCTTTGCCTGCCTTGCTGCTTTCTTTTTGCAATTGTTCTATTTTCTTTTTGGCCTTATCCAGCGCGGCATTAGCCTTGCTAAGTTCGTGACCAGCATTTTCCAGCTGAATCGTCTTCGGCAGATTACTGCTCAAAAAAGTCGTGCGCACCCAGCCGGTTTTGCCTGAACCGCTTTTTACCTCGGCCACACCTGCGCTGCTTCGCAACACATCCACCAGCGCACCGCTGGGGAGTTTTTCCAGCGGCTTACCCGTTAACTCGGAATCTTTATAAATATTCACTACGATGGAATCGGTAATATAAGCTGTATCGGCATGACTATAACTTGCCGGCAACAACAAAACCGGCAACAAGACTGCGCTTAACTTTTTAGGCAAGGCCACTATTACGCCGCTAAACCGCTATGGCGCAATAAGGCATCAATGCTTGGCTCCCGGCCACGAAACTCAATAAACAACTCCATCGGTTCACGCGAGCCGCCCTGCTCCAACACGGTAGCCAAAAACTTCAATCCAGTTTCACGATCAAAGATATCGCTCTCTTCAAAGGCGGCGAAGGCATCGGCCGACAATACCTCGGCCCATTTGTAACTGTAATAACCCGCCGCATAACCACCTGCAAAGATGTGGCCAAAACTATGTGGAAAACGGTTAAATGGTGACGGCTGCATCACTGCCACCTGCTGACGCACGCTGTCGAGAATCTCGTAGATACGCCCTCCCTTGGCAGGATCGTATTCCAGGTGCATGCGAAAATCGAAGATGGAAAATTCAAGCTGCCGAGCCATTTGCATGGCCGACTGAAAGTTCTTGGCAGCAATCATTTTATCGAACAGCTCATCCGGCAGCGGCTCACCAGTCTGATAGTGACCAGCAATATCGGCCAGCGCCTGTTTCTGCCAGCACCAGTTCTCCATAAACTGGCTCGGCAATTCCACTGCGTCCCAGGGCACACCACCGATACCGGCGACACTGGGGTAGTCCACCTGGGTCAGCATGTGATGCAGGCCGTGACCAAACTCATGAAACATGGTCAACACCTCGTCATGGGTAAACAAAGCAGGATCATCGCCAATCGGTGCCGAGAAATTACAGGTGAGATAAGCCACCGGTGCCTGCACGCCCTCAACCGTCTGCATGCGGGTAATGCAATCATCCATCCAGGCACCACCGCGTTTTTGCGGCCGCGCATAAAGATCGAGATAAAAACTGCCGCGTATTTCGTCACCATCTTTAATATCAAAAAAGCGTACGTCTTGATGCCAAACATCCACATCACTACGTTCGCTGACTTTGAAACCGTAGAGGCGCTCGACCACGGCAAACATACCGCTCAAAATTTTGTCTTCAGGAAAATAAGGTTTCAACTCTTCCTGGCTAATGGCGTATTTGTGCTGTTGCAACTTTTCTGAGTAATAACCAACATCCCAGGACTCCAGCTCGTCCATGCCATGTTCCTGCCTGGCGAAAGCACGCAGTTCGTCCAGTTCCTGTTTTGCCAGTGGTAAAGAACGCTCGGCCAGATCATTCAAAAACGCCAGCACCTGATCAGTACTTTGCGCCATCTTGGTGGCCAAGGATTTTTCAGCATAATTTTCAAAGCCAAGCAGCTGCGCCGCTTCGTGGCGCAACGCCAGAATCTGCTCCATCACCGGGCTGTTGTCATACTTTTTATCATGCGGGCCTTCATCCGAGGCACGAGTAACAAAGGCGCTATAAACTTCGCGACGCAGCTCTCTATCATCAGCGTAGGTCATCACCGGCAGGTAAGAAGGATATTCCAGATTAAAGACCCAGCCGTCCAGCTCTTCACGTTCAGCGATCTGTTTGGCCATGCCCAGTGCCGACTCAGGCAAACCACTTAGGCGTGCCTCATCGCTGATCTTAATCTTCCAGGCATTGGTAGCATCAAGCACGTTCTCACCAAACTTGCTGGTCAGGCCTGACTGCTCCTGCATAATCTCTTTATAGCGATCTTGTTTATCTTTGGACAAATCAATACCTGAAAGACGAAAATCACGCATGGCGTTATCGATAATCTTTTTCTGTGCCTTATCCAGTCTCTCGTAGTCGACACTATCGGCAATCTGTTTAAAGGCCTGGTATAACCCCTCATGCTGGCCCATCTCGGTGGCATAATCACTCAATTTAGGCAGGCAGGCATTGTAGGCCTCACGCAGCTCATCACTATTGACCACTGAATTCATGTGCGACACCGGCGACCAGACACGACCAAGACGCTCCTCCATCTGTTCCAGCGGCTGCACCAGATTGTCCCAACTGTATTCAGTTGTCGCCGCTAGCAGGTCTTCCACCACCTGACGGCTCTCAGCCAACAAGGCATCAAGGGCTGGCTCAACATGTTCAGGTTTGATTTTGGAAAACGACGGCAGGCCGTCCATATCCAGCAAAGGGTTGCTCATCATCTCGTCCTATATTCTTGGAAAATCTGGCCAAACTTTAGCACAATGGTGTGCCAGTAAATACGCTCTAGTGTAGCTGAAATTGCAATAGCCAAGCGGCAATACTGCCGGCAACAAAAAATCCGGCCAGATAAAGATAGGCATGCAGACGAAAACGTTTGCTCAGCTTGTCCTGCGGATAAATCGATAATAGAAAAGGATGCTGCTCATCGTCAGGCTTGGCGATGATGTGGATATCGGGCTGCTTGGCCCGCTCACGAGATTCGGCCTGGGCATGCAGTTTGGCCGACTTGCGCACCAACTGCCATTCATCCTCGTCGATCTTGCCATCTTTGTTGACGTCAAATCGTTCCAGCATTTGTGCCTGATCTTTTTTCCAGTCACGAATCAGGTCACGGGTGATTTCGGCACTGTTATAAAGCTGCGCCGGGGCAACCGTCTTGAATTGGCCAATCACGTATAGGGGCTGGCCAGGCAACACCAACCATTCGCTGTAGCGATAACGGTCACTGGTAAACATCGAGCCGCCACCTTGCAGCGGCGAATTCTGCGGCCATGAGCTATCGCCATACCAGACCACCTTTTCGTCAGTACTGATCTCGGCGCCATCCGGGTCAACAATGCACTTACCGGTATCATCGACCAGATGAAATAGGTTGTCGCTGATCTCCTGACGCTCGGTGACCCAGCGGGTCTGGCTGCCGTGCTTGGTGTGATAGGTATCTTTGCGCTCTATTTTATAGCGATACCAGAGGCAGACGTGATTGGTGAGCGGTGCAATGATCGGTTCGCCATCCATCAACTGGCCATCACCCTCCAGCTCAAGATAGCCCTGATGGGCCGAGCGGATCTTGGCGGTGGGCGCATCTTCGATGATGCGGGCGCGGCGCCAGTTACGCCAGCCGAAATAAAAACAGGCCAGGGTCGCCACCACAGCGATGGCAACAACAATCCAATACTCGGCGGGGGCCAGTCCCAACGGTCGCGACAGCATAACCAGCTAGCTAAACAGCGCCTTTACATCCACATCCTTTTTCTCTTCGTCGCTGAACTCAAGCAGATCACGCGGGCCGAACTTGAAAAAGTTTGCTATCAGCACATCCGGAAACTGCTCAATGCGGACATTGTTGTTATTAACACTTTCGTTGTAATACTCACGCCGATCGGCAATCTGGTTTTCCAGACCACTAATGCGAGTATGCAGATGCTGGAAACTCTCGCTAGCCTTAAGCTCAGGATAATCCTCGGCCACGGCAAACAGATTTCCCAGCCCCATGCGCAACATACTCTCAGCCGGCCCCAGGGCCGAGACATCACCAGCGGCACGGGCATTGGCCACCTGCGAACGGGCCTGCATCACCTTTTCCAAGGTCTCTTGCTCGTAACCCATAAATTGCTTGCATGTCTCAACCAATTTGGGCAGTTCATCATGACGCTGTTTCAACAACACATCGATGTTGGACCAGGACTGAGATACGTTATGCTTGAGGCTGACCAGATTATTGTAGATCATGATGGCATAGACCACAATCACCAGGGCAATGCCTAGAATAATAAATATACTGATTTCCATAATGGGGTTCTCCTGTTCCTTCAATCGTCTACTAAGTTGCTCTATCGGCTAACCAACAGAGGATATTAATGAGTACACACTACGATCTTATCGCAATCGGCGCTGGCAGCGGCGGCCTGGCCGCCACCAAACAGGCCGCCAGCCTTGGTGCTCACTGTGCCGTCATCGAAGGCGACCGTCTCGGCGGTGCCTGCGTCAATGTCGGTTGCGTACCAAAAAAGGTGATGTGGTATGCCGCCAGCCTCGGCCACAGTCTGGCAGATGGCGCCGATTACGGTTTCTCTATAGACAACAACGGCTTCGACTGGAACAAGATGAAACAAGGCCGCGACGCCTATGTGCAGCGCCTCAACCAGATCCATCTCAACAATCTCATCAAAGCCAAGGTCGATTTCATCCCCGGTTATGGCCGCTTTGTTGATGCCCATACTATTGAGGTGGACGGCAAGCAATACACGGCCGATCACATCATCATCGCTACCGGTGGCCGACCATTAGAACCCAAATTACCCGGTGCAGAACTAGGCATTACCTCAGACGGCTTTTTTGAACTGGATCAACTGCCGCAAAAAACAGTCATCGTCGGCGGTGGTTATATCGCTATTGAGATTGCCGGTGTGCTTAACGCCCTCGGCAGCAAGGTGGATATTTTGCTGCGCGGCGACCTGCTGCTTCGCAGCTTCGACCCCTTGATTCGCGAAACAGTGCGCGAACAAATGCAGCAGGACGGCATCAACATCCATAGCAACATCAACCTCAGCACCGTGACGCTGGGAAAGAACGACAATCTGGTGATGGTCTCCGAGGGCGGCCCCGAGCTTGGCGTCTATGACTGCCTGATCTGGGCTATTGGCCGCATTCCCAATACAGACCAGCTCAATCTCGAAGGTATTGATCTAATCTGCGATGTACGTGGTTTCATCCCGGTGGACGAATATCAAAACACCAATATCGAAAACATCTACGCCATTGGTGACGTTACCGGCAAGGCTACCCTGACGCCGGTGGCCATCGCTGCCGGCCGCAAATTGGCCGAGCGTTTGTTTGCCGGCAAAGTTGATAGCAAACTGGATCACGACAACATCCCCAGCGTCGTCTTCTCGCATCCACCAGTGGCCAGCGTCGGTCTGACCGAACCAGAGGCGCGCGAGCAATACGGTGAGCTGGTCAAAATCTATCAGACCAAATTCACCGGCATGTATCACGCCATGACTCAACACAAAACCAAAACCGCTATGAAACTGGTCTGCGTCGGTAAAGATGAAAAAGTCATCGGCTGCCATATCGTCGGTCATGGTGCCGACGAGATGCTGCAAGGTTTTGCCGTTGCCATTAAAATGGGAGCGACCAAGACAGACTTTGACAATACCGTTGCCATCCACCCCACCAGCGCCGAAGAACTGGTCACACTCAAATAAAGGAACACTGATGAGCATACGCAGCTTTCAAGGGATCAGCCCCAACATTGCCAACAACGCTTATATCGATGCCGATGCCGTGGTCATTGGCGATGTCACTATCGGTGCAGACAGCTCGGTCTGGCCTACCGTCGCCATCCGCGGCGACGTGCAAAAGATCAGCATTGGCACAAGAACAAACATCCAGGACGGCTCGGTACTGCACGTCACCGCCGACAATGAATTCAATCCCGGTGGTTTCCCGCTCACAATCGGTGATGGTGTCACCGTCGGCCACAAGGCCATTCTGCATGCCTGCACGATTGAAGACTTTGCCCTGGTCGGCATGGGTGCCATCGTCCTCGACGGCGCAATAATTAGAGAAAAGGCCCTGGTCGGTGCCGGCAGCGTAGTTGCTCCAGGCAAAGATATTGAAGGCGGTTACCTGTGGCTAGGCAGTCCGGCAAAAAAAATACGGCCGCTATCTGAAAAAGAACTGGCCTATCTGGAATTTTCAGCCCAGCATTATGTCGACCTGAAAAACAAACACATGAAGTGAATATTCGCCAAATAGCAATTCCTACAGCTGGATGTATTTATGAAGTACTTTCATCCTAATAAAGAATTACCGGCCTAACCAACAAAACTTCACGATCAGTTTCGACACCAGTAAAACCCTCATTATCAACCCATTCATGCCATCAAAAAAGTCAGTTGGAAATTCACGCTGGCACTCAAGCCGGTGAGCAAACGTGCCGCTATGAAGAACAGTTAAAAGAAAATCACGCCCTATGAAACGGCACTTTAAATTGTTAATGATTGTTAAATGAAATGGCCTTGGTGACTGTTAATGCCAACGATACTCTAAACTCATGCAAACATGACTCATTAACCACACTTGATCGATATAAGATGAAAACACTATGAATATTCGTATTTTTCAAGGGATTGGCCCAACAATTAACAGCAGCGCCTATGTTGATCATAATGCTGTTGTCATCGGTGATGTCATTATTGGGGAAGATAGCTCACTCTGGTCTAACGTGACCGCCCGTGGTGACGTTCACAGCATCATCATTGGCACACGAACCAACATCCAAGACGGCGCCGTGCTGCATGTCACTGCCAACAATAAATTCCACCCCGGCGGCCATCCTCTTACTATTGGCAATAATGTTACTGTCGGCCATAACGCAACTCTACATGGCTGCACCATCGAGGATTTTGCATTTATCGGCATGGGCGCCATCATCCTTGACGGCGCTATAGTAAAAGAAAGGGCGCTTGTTGCAGCCGGTACCGTTGTCCCGCCAGGCAAGGTCATCGAAGGTGAGCACCTTTGGCAGGGCGATCCCGCCAAAATGATTCGGTCGTTAACTGAGGAAGAGCTGGAGTACCTTGAATATTCCGCCCAACACTACATCAACTTAAAAAATAACTATGACTAGCTTAGACACAAGCAATCAGCCTAGCTACTCGCAATATTGCCTCCAACCATACACCTGAAGAAAGCAACATCATTATCACTAACACCTGCAACACCCTCGTCCAAGAGGCAAAAGGTTTTGCCAGCGATGAAAATAACGTGTGCCCAAAAATATAACTATCGACTATTTGTAAAGTTTTTACTGTGCAATGCCGCTAAATCTTATTATAAATATGAAATAAGGACATTCAACATCCATGGAAGATTTCTATCTTGCCAGACAAGCCATTTATGATCGTAAACTTAGCGTGTTTGCCTATGAGTTACTATTTCGTGATGGGCACAAACATGATGCCAATGTCACCGATGGCAATAGTGCCACCTCTCAAGTCATCATCAACGCCTTTCTGGAAATGGGGCTGGACAAAATCGTTGCAGATAAACGTGCCTTCATCAACCTGACCCAAGACCTGCTGATACACGGAGATACACGGCAACTACCCAAGGAGCGCGTGGTTCTGGAGGTACTGGAGGATGTCACACCATCAGCCGACGTCCTCAATGCCATGCGGCAACTGGCCGACGATGGTTTCTGTGTTGCACTGGATGACTTTTTCTATAATGAATCACTGCAACCGATGGTCGACCTGGCCAACATCATCAAGGTTGATATTTTACCCCTGTCCGAACCAGAGATCGAGGAACAGGTTCTCCGTCTGAAGAGAAATAGCTGCCGTCTGCTGGCCGAAAAGGTTGAGACCATGGAACAGTTCGAGTTTTGCAAGGCACTCGGCTTCGATTATTTCCAGGGCTATTTCATTGCACGCCCGCATATCATTCAAGGGCGTCGGCCGCCCGCCAACCGCCTGGTAACGCTGCAACTGATCGGAAAACTACAGAATCCGGCAGTAGAACTAGATGAAATCGAAAACCTGATCAGCACCGATCTTGCCCTATCTTATCGCATCCTCAAAACCACCAATTCGTCGATGTATAATCTGCCCTGCAAAGTGGAATCGATACGAACCGCGGTTCAGTTTCTCGGCCTCAGGCAGATCAAGCACCTGGCCACACTGATGGCCATGGCAAACTTTGATGACAAGCCAAGCGAACTCATCAAGCTTGCCCTGATTCGTGCCAAATTTGCTGAAAAACTTGCTGAAGGCCTAAACAGCGTCAGCCCTGAGGTTTGCTTTACCGCAGGCCTGTTTTCTATGCTCGAAGCCCTGCTTGCCTCCCCCATGGAAGAGATCCTGAAAGAGCTCCCCCTGAATGATGAGCTAAGCGCCGCCCTGCTGAATCATGAAGGTGCGATCGGCAATATTCTAACAATGGTCAAGTATTACGAAGAAGGCAGCTGGGACCAGGTCATCCCGCCAGACAACTGCAATTTTGATATAGGCACACTCTATCTGAGCGCGGTTGAATGGGCCGACCACAGCATCAAACAACTACAAGCTTAATTGACCAGAACAGCCACCTGGGCCATCAAACCCTTCAACGATTCTAATGAAAGCCTCTGCTGAACAATATTTACAATCCACAGCGGTAGCTTGCCGCGTGGATCGGCATGCAACAGCATCTCAACCTGGGTCTGATTCTCATCAACAGGTATTAGGCGATAACCACCTTGCATCAGGCTGGTGCGGACATAATCATCTTGCACCGGCATGAGTGAGGATTGTTGCGACTGTTGCTGGTAAGTGACGCTGCCATCCTCATGCTGACTGACACGAACACGGAAGACAACATCACGATCACGCGCCGGCCACGTGGCATCAAAGCGACTATAGAATAGCGTTTCTGTGGCTGAAATCTGTTCCAGCACACGGCTCTCAATTAGATATGGCATCCAATCGGCGTAATGTGCCGTATCATCAATAACGGCCCTGACACTGTTAATGTCGGCATCGATAATAGCAATGGCCTTGACCTTAAGAATGGCAGTGCCGGCGACACGACTGGAATACAGCAGAATGCCGTCAGCCTCTTCAACCGCTTGCCACTCCACCTCACCGCCTTGCTCCACCGCCAATAACAAGCATGGGCAGAATAGGCACAAAATAGTAACCAGGTGACGCATATGTTAACTCGCAACTAAACCAGCTTAATCTGATCCTTCTCAATCACAATCATGCGCCGTTTATACAAGGCCCCCAGGGCTTTTTTATAACTGCCCTTGCTGACGTTAAACTTTTCATAGATCTCTTGCGGCGGACTTTTATCAGTCAAGCTTGAGACACCTCCCTGGGCCTTGAGGTGATCGAGAATTTGATCTGCGAGTTCTTTTTTCGCTTCCTGACCCGGCAGTTGCAGACATAGATCTATCTTGCCATCGTTACGAATTGCCTTGATGTAGCCATCTACTTTCTGGCCATACCTCAGCGGTTTAAAGGCATCGCCTTTAAAGATCAGGCCGAGGTGGGTATTGTTGATCACCGCTTTGTAACCCATGTCGGTGCGGCCACAAATCAATAAACTCACTGGCTGCCTTGGTTTAAAATCATCTCCGTATTCATCCAGATATTCATGCAGTTTAGTGGTGGCGGCAATACGGTCGCTGTCTTCATCAAGATAGCAATAGACCACATAGTCATTGCCCTCTTTCATTTTCGTGGTCTGCTCGCTGAATGGCACAAGCAAATCTTTACTCAGCCCCCAGTCGAGAAAGGCTCCGAAGTCATTCACCTCTTTGACCTTCAAATAAGCACACTGGCCAACCATGATGCGCGGCCGCTGGGTAGTGGCAATCAGCTGGTCTTCTGAGTCGAGATAGATAAAGACATCAAGCTTGTCACCCACACCCCAGATTTCGGGCAGATAGCGTCGTGGCAACAGGATTTCGCCATGCTCACCAGCATCAAGATAAACACCAAAGTCCACCGACTTCACTATGCGCAAGCGATTTTTCTTACCAATATTTGCCATTATTGATTTCCACCTTGCATTTCAGTGCGCAATTTATCGATTACCATGCTGGTGTCTGGACGGACGCCGCGCCAGATAAAAAAAGACTCAGCCGCCTGCTCTACCAACATGCCAAGACCATCCAACCACTGGGCGGCGCCATGTTCACGGGCCCATGTTTGAAAGGCCGTCGGCTCAGCGCTATACATCATGTCGTAACAACTGGCATTCTCATACAGCAAGTCATCCGGTAAAGGTGGCACCTCACCCTCAAGACTGGCGGCGGTACCGTTAATCACCACGTCAAACTGTTGTCCAGGTAAGACGTCAAAACCACAACCAAACACATCACCGAATTCATTAAACTGCTTAGCCAAATCCACCGCCTTCGATGCAGTGCGATTTGCCACTATCACGAACTGTGGCCTTTGCTCCAACAGAGGTTGCAACACACCACGCACGGCGCCCCCCGCCCCCAACACCAATACACACTTACCTTTCAAATCAATACCGTTGTTCACGGTGATATCCTGCACCAAACCAACGCCATCGGTGGTATCTGCGTAACGACTGCCGTCTTCTCGAATTGAAATAGTATTCACTGCACCAGCCAGCTCGGCGCGCTCACTGCGATCTTTGATCAGCTCCCAAGCCTGTTGTTTGAAAGGCACGGTAACATTCAACCCCCTGCCGCCTTCGTCCTGAAACCAGTCTACCGCAGCTTTGAAGCCATCCAGTTCTACCAACAAAGCCTCATAATTAATGTCATGCCCTGTTTGCGCGGCAAACAATGCATGAATCTGCGGTGATTTACTGTGACCAATAGGGTTACCCATGACAGCATAAGAATCTTTTTTCACAAGAGTGATCTCACTTGTTGCTAATGCAGGAAGTATAACGGATGCCACAAAAAAGCGGGCACCAGGCCCGCTTTCAGGTTGTTTATGCTGTCAGTCCTAGCCTTCTTTTAACCAGCCAGCAATCTGTTTTGCGTAATAGGTCAGAATGCCATCAGCGCCAGCACGTTTGAAACAGAGCATCGCCTCCATCACCACCGCCTTTTCATCTAACCAACCATTCTGGCTGGCCGCCTTGAGCATGGCGTATTCACCACTGACATGATAGGCGTAGGTGGGCACACCAAACTCACTCTTCACTCGAC
>CAMYNQ010000009.1 GCA_947259785.1 uncultured Chromatiaceae bacterium
ATATAAATAAGTTTTATAACCAGATTCGGTTGCACTCAGGATTAAATTATCAATCACCCATGGATTTTGAGAAGGGTATAGCGTAGAAATATGGGGTGTCCATTTTATCGGGGGAAGATCATACGCTTTAGCATGAACAATGAAAATAACTCAAACGTAGTCAGTGTGACACCAATCAACCCTATATGGCGAATCCTTTTTGGACCACTAAAGTTTGTATTTAATAATGACAAACCTGAACTAACAGAAATCCGTGGCTTAATCGAGCCAAGAGAGCATAAAAAGAATGGAAAATACAAAGAGTATGTTGGCAATTTCAAACTAGACACACCACTAGATCTTAGCAAGATCGTTTCACCAACCTCAGCAGATGTATATAGGTGATCAAAATGACTGATAACAAAAAGACTGTTCTTGTAACAGGTGGTACACGCGGTATAGGCAGAGCCCTTGTTGAGCATTACATCAAAAAAGGCTGGTCAGTCATATCTACAGGACGTAGTGAAGAGGCAGTCAAAACTGCTCAAGAAGCACTACCAGATATCAAGTGGATTGCTTGTGACATGGCAAGGCCCTCCCAGCGAGCTGAATTCAGAAAGCAAATGAATGGAGTGCCACTTGACTTAATCATTCACAACGCAGGAATACAGCAGGCACGCGATTACTTCACGCCTGCAGATGAAGCCTACAGTGTCACAGAGGAAACAGAAATCAACTTCCTTGCGCCAGTTGATTTAACACGCTCACTTATGGACAACGTCAGAAATGCAGGTGGGCATGTCGTTTATATAACATCAGGACTGGCAATAGCCCCGAAACAATCCTCCCCTATTTATTGCGCGAATAAAGCAGGCCTTAGAACATTTGTTAAATCACTACGCCAGCAGTCCATCATGCATGAGAGTGGTGTATTAATTACAGAAGTCATAATGGCACTAGTCGACACCGATATGACCCGAGGCCGAGGAAAAGGAAAGATCTCCGCAGACGAAGCTGCGCGACAAGTCACAGATGGCATAGAAAAACGCTGTGAAGAGATTCACATTGGAAAAGTAAAAGGACTCATGTTCCTTAGAAAGTTGATGCCTAACTTGGCAGAAAAGCTACTCATCAAATTGTAGTAAAAGGCGGTAATACTGATGAAGCGTTCATTGGGAAGAAGAATAATGGATTGGCTGGTACTTCATGGCCGACGACGTTATAGCATATTTGCACTGTCTGGTGTTTCGGTCGGTGATTTTTTTGTCCCGGCCCTGCCAACTCAAACTTCCGTAATGGCTCTGGCTCTGTTACAGCCTAAAAGAGCACTATTGATTGTTGCATCATTTTCATTAGCAGCGGTAGTAGGTGCTGCAATTTTAGCAACACTACTTTTGAGCGTAGAGTCATATATCTCCTCCGTTCAACCTGCCACAACAAGTGAGATATATGAAGAGTGGCTGTGGATACAGGAGTTTATTAAAAACTATGGACTGTGGGGTCTACTCGCTTTTTCAATGCTCCCCACACCGCCAAGACTGATGATTGCAACAACCGTACTTGCTGGATTTGCATTCCCGCTAATCCTGGCAACAGTATTTTTAGGAAAGGTTATTTGGTTCGGGACTGTCGTCACATTATTACGCCATGCGCCCGACTTACTAACAAAAGCACCCTTTATTGGAAAACGAATCCAATCCCTTCGGGAAAGGTATTCGGATAAAAATTAAGCCAACAATCGGCATCACGGAATTTTTTCTTAAATATGGGATATGTAAGCATATATGGACAGTGAAATGGATAAAAGTGAATCTGCTGAGCCTCTATATCGTTATGTGTTCAACATGCCTCATAAAGAGGCTATTCACCTAGGAATCAAAGGGTCAGAGTCATTGAAATAGGAGATTGCTTCCTTGTTTCTCCCCGCAATGACAGCTCTTGGCTAGCTGAAGAAGTTAAAAAAACCGCCAGACAAAAGCCCGGCGGTTTACACATCACATCAATTGATCAACTGCTTGGCCAAAGCCACTTCAATCGAATCACCATCCTGGTTCAATACATCCAAACCCGTATCCGGCATATCTCCCGAAGTAGACTGACTGACGGATATTTTCTTTGCCATCAGCGACAGGCACGCCATTTGTGCCGAGCCGCTGTAGCCGAGAAAGTAGACATCCACAGCCTCTTTTTGGCCAATGCGCCATGAGCGTCGGGCTGCTTGTTGCAACGTATACACGTTATAGCCCGATTGCATAAACACGATGGTCGGAAAGTCCAACAGATCAAGACCTGTTTTAACCAACTCGGGATTGGTGATGATGACATCCACCCCGCGTTCGACTTGGTCGCAGATCCAATCTTCCCGTTTGCATGTGTCTACACTCGCTCGTAGTACCGCAGCTTTGAAGCCTTCAGCCTCCAACAGATTTTTCAATCTGGCGGTGGTATCACGCTTGCCAGTATAAGTCGTATAGACCAATACACGGCGGCCACGGCTTTTTTCAGCCTTACATAGTTGAATAAGCTCCGCCTCTTTGGGAGACGGTTCATCGCCTATGATGGTGGGTATGAATGCCAACAACTGACGACTGCGCGGATGCTTCACCACTTCCTCGCGGAAGCAGGTATCCGGCCACGCCAACAGGCAGTTCAGTACTACACCCAACAGACTGTTATCACCGCTGCGTAACGCTTTTTTCAACGCATCGGTTAAGGTTGCTTCCAGTGCCATGTAGCGTTCGGCCTGTTCCGGTTCCATCTCGACTTCCGTGAAGTGCTCGTTGTAAGGCGGTAACACGTTGTCACCGATATCCTTGAGTTTCAGGAAAGCCGTAAAGGGTAGAACATACCTGGCTACACCCAATGGGCCAAAGCCCGGTGCTTTCTGGGTTCTCACTGTAATACTCTTACCGCGAGCAGTACGGTGGTTCTTGGCGTCGGTCTCCTTATAAATATCTTTCAGGATTCCGTGTTGGCGCATAAACGCCATTGCTGCTGAACCCAGGCTGCCGCTATTGAGGTTGTAACGAAAACCATCTTCAATCATTCGTCGTGGCATGATTCGCCACAACAGAAAGAAGAGGTCGTCCGCATAGCCGCCCATGAGCGTTCCGGTCAGGAGTAACACTTTGCGTACTTTATTGGCCAACACACCCATGGCCTGGCCTTGGGCAGAGTTGTCGTTTTTGTACTCGTGACCTTCATCGACGATTAGTAGATCGAAGTAGCCATCGGGCAGGTAACGCTTGATGAACTCGGTGGGCTGATAACCGCCTTGCCCAAACGAGATTTCAAGCGATGCCATAGCCCGTTCCATGCGAGTGGCTTGCCTGTCGGTAAAGACTAGCTCTCCCTCATCATCCATCAGATTGATGAACTCATAGAGATTGTCTTCCAGCATCCCAGAGAGTAACTCTTCTCCGAAACTCCCGATCAGACGATCCGCTGTCTTCTTACCAATAGTCGGTAATTGACACATCGTATTAACTAGCAGCTCCCGACGGGACTTCTGCTTGTTACCGGGCCGGATCAACGTCCACAGTGGTTCGCTACAACATTCGCACCACTGCTGACGCACCGAACCATGGCCAAACAGCAAGGGCGTTAGTGAATTGCCTTCGCTGTCTTTGACGATGGTACCGCACCGGGGGCAACTGACCAGCTCCTCGGTTTCGACGATGGTGGCGGAACGCTCGTTACCGGATTCGATAGGTATACGGGTGTGCACCTTACGAACGGCAAAGGCGGGTTTCCAGTGGGAACCCATGCGCATCCGCACCCGACCGAGTATGAAGAACTCCGGTGAATCGGACTCCTTGCACCTAAGTGCTGCTCTGAGTTGGAGCAGCTTGCACAGGGTGTCCGGGCCGTTGAGTACCCAGACTCGGGCATTGGGAACCGTCTCCAGGATCTCCCGCCGCCACTTATAGACCAAATGGGGTGGTGAAATGACCAAAGAACGTTGGTAGCCCTCCGCATACATGACTGCCGCTGTAGCGATAGCCATCATGGTTTTGCCGGTACCCATCTCAGCGTTGATGATGGCGGCTTTTTCCGCCTCATCGACCAGCAAACGGGTCACGGCTTGGACAACATCGCGTTGGGCATCGAACGGATCTCGCTTGAGACCATCCATGACCAGCTCCCGATGGGTATTGGGGATGCCGTCGTAGATCGGCGGGTTTTGATGTGAGACCGCCGTTAACAGATCGTCACCAAACTCGGTAACGAACTGGGAAAGCGGGATGACACTGGGATTTTCTAGCTCCGCATCGGTTTCATCGATTTGGATTGCTTCTGCAACTGCATTCATGACTGCCGTCTCCTTTGATTGAAAAAAAGAAAAGGGCAGTCCCACCAGGGGGAAACTGCCCCTGTAGTGGGTTGAAGTGATGTGCTCTATTAGCGCACGGTTATTTAAAGCGTTTGCTCTCTTACATGTTTGCCGTTTTCAAAACGGTGGCTGACACACTTGTTTCCAACATTTCTCACGCCATCCATGATGACTTCGCTGGTCATTTGCTCGGGAACATTGATACGCTGGTGCGCCAGTTCGAACAGATAGCCCTCGATATCTTTTGGATGCGTAATATGTTGCTCCAGATTGTTGAAAAGGAAGTGCTCCTCTTCATCCTCTGTGTCTCCCTCTGGCGGAGAGTTGATTTTGGTAATGGTCATGAAATAGCCCTGTAGCGGGCGATCCCATCCCATGGTGACCACAATCTCATCGCTGCCGTGTCGGGTAGTGAAGGTATGTACTGACATCTGATTCTCCTTGGTAAATGGTAATGGGAGAAACAGGTGCTCCCAGGCGGGAGAGCTGTTCTCCCGCAGGGGTGAGTGAAGTAACTACCTGATCTCAACCACGCGTGCATAGTCAGGGCCAGGGGTGAAGTCGATAGCGCGTATGACGGGCACAAAGCGGTCGGTCAGTACCGTGGTGGAGGTGAGGCGGTTATCCTCGTCTATCTCCTGGGTCACTGATCTGACTTTCTCTTTGTGTGTACCGCCTTTGATTAGAAACTGCTGCCCACTCTGAGAGCGAACCACGCCAGAGACTTGCCCGGCAGCTAAGGCCATGGCGAGATGCCAGTTGGACATGGCTCGTAACGGTCGGCGCGATGTTTCCAACGCCAGCGAGCGGAATTTAAGATCAAACTGATCCCATAAACAGGGGTTGCGTTGGATCTCATCCGCCAGCTGATTGCTGTCGAGTTTTACGTAGTTGAATTTGACATCGTTGCCCAGTGAGGCGGGTACGACATAGGGTTCCGCTGACCAGCTTTCCGGCAGTGTCTCCGGCTCCAATTCACCGTTGACCATCGCCAGTAGCCGCTCTTTAGCGCCCGAGTTGTCATGCCTTGCCTCTTTGGTACGACGACGCACACCAAACAGCACGAGCTGTTTGAATTGTTGCTCTGGTGCCTTGAATACCTCGATGCGGTGAAAGTGGTTACTGATCCAACCCACCAACTCCTTATCCAGGGTATAGCGGGGGATAATCAGCACCATTACACCGTTGAACTGCAACGAAGACACTGTGAGGTTGTAGAACAGCTTTTCCAACCGCTTGCGACCCTTGCCGCCGAATCGATCACCGGTACTGCCTTTGTCAGACACCAGATCACCATAAGGCGGATTGAGCCACAGCAGACCAAACTGCCGTTGGCCGAGCACACAGTCCTGCATATCGCCATGAATACAGCGATCCAGAATCTGCTTGGCGTGCCAGGCACGTTCGCGGTCGTATTCCACACCGAAGGCCTCGGTTTGCTCTGCTCCCAAGTGGTGTTTGCATTCGGCCAGGGCCGTGCCTTCACCCGCACAGGGATCGAGAATACGAAGCTGCCCAGCCTTGGGTGGTGTCAGTGCAGACAGCACCCGAGACAGGGTGTCGGCATCGGTAGGGAAGTAGCCGTTCTTAATAAAATTACGCGCTAGGCGCTGAAACATTAAAGCCATGGTGTATCTCCTTAAAGTGAAAGAATCACCGGGGGAGACACCGCCCCGAGTGGGGAGAGGTTCTCCCCGGTAGGGTTTTACGATTTAAGCGGCAATCACATCGCCCAACATGCGACGGGGCACGCGATAGCGCAGCCCAGCATAAACACCCAATAAGGGCTTGGTTGATGTAATCACCACCCAAGGGATGGACGCATTGAGCAGGCCGACCTTCTGACCAATCTGCACTTTGCGGTTACGGCGTTGATGATAAGCCCGGACTTCCTCCCGCCACTTTTCATTGGCGACGGGTGCCATATCCAGGTACTTGAGCGGGCAGGAGAACTGATAAGGAAACATGCTCTCAGTCATGTCCTTATAGCCCCAACCACAGTCTTTAGAACTACGCAGCAGGTAACAGACAATAAAACGCTCTTGCCGGTTATCCTGTTTGTAGGTGATTTGATTCACGGCCCACAGCACATTGCCGCGAACACAGTGAGCAATCGTCTCCCAACGACGTTTGTCGTTTTCCTCTTTAGAGACCAATTTACGGACGATATCGGCCTTGGAAGCGCCTTGAGTAAATAACCAACCCATGGTGTTTCTCCTCGTTTTTAAAAGTGAATAAACGCGAGGAACAATGACCCTGAAGGGCATGAATTACCCCGCAGGTGGATGGATGAGTAGAATAAGAACCGACGACCTGAAGATCGTTGCGCCTGTTACACGGTTCGAAGAGACGCTGGGGCGCTGGCAGAGCCAGCAACGGTTCCACTGACAAACAGTGGCACGGTAAAGCCTGACAGTAACCAGTGGCTGATGGTCAGGGCAATGGGAAAAGATTTTTGCTAGGAAAAATTAAGGGGAGGGTGCAATGTGTGGCCGCTATAACGTGATCGATGATCCCGCCGTTCATGAGCTATGCCGCCAGGTGGGTATCGATACCAGCAACTGGCAGGTCCGCTTTAACGATGACATCGTGCCTACTTCCGTTATCTCGATTATCCGAGAGGATGAGCAGCAACGGCGTATTGATGATGCGATCTGGTGGTTGTTGCTGGAATGTACCGATACCGGCTGGAAACCCAATAGCCGTTATGCCACTTTCAATACCCGTTACGACAAGCTGAATCGTCCAAGATCGGTGGGGTACACGCCGTTTCGGCAGTCGCGCTGTATCATTCCAGCTTCGGGGTTTGTCGAAGGCTTGGAAGGTACGAAGAGTTATTACTTGTTAGAGGCAGCTAATGAGGCCATCGCCTTTGGCGGCCTGTATCGTACCTGGGTGCATGATGCCACGGGGGAGATGGTGCATTCTGCTTCAATCATCACGCTACCGCCACATCCCAAATTCAAGGGTATCCACGAAAAGGCTTTTCCCATGATGCTGGATGCCAGTAATCAGGAAATGATAGATCAATGGCTGTCGCCCCATATGCGGGATGTTAGTGGTTTTGAGGATCTGCTGGAACCAAACTTGGTTACGCCGCTAAGGGCAACGCCCATCGACCGGCCCTCGAAAAAGAACCCAACCGGGGAAGCATTCGCTATCGCAGCAGATTAAGTGAAAAGCCCCCAAGAATGAGGGCTATCACGGTTAATTAAGACAAAGCACACCGTCTCGAATCAAGGTGCTGATCTCATCCTCAACTTCCTCGCTCAGGCTTAGATCAATCAAGGCACCGTTAACACCGATGCCGTTGAAGTCTTTGATCCATTCCCGCTCGTAGAAGCGTTTGATGATGGTTTCAGCCCAGTGATCCAGCAGTGGCAAATGGCAGATTGCCTTGGTTAAGTGCCAGATGCGTGACTGAGATACCGTACTGACCGACGCTGTATCCACCATACGAGAGATGGCAATGGTGCGGCGGTTAGCTAGATCGGGATCAGTCACCAGTCGATCAAACACCCACAAATGCGCCATGTCGCCGCCAAAGACATTGCTGGCAGGCATACGGCCCGAGTGGTGGTTTAGCCGTTTGGATTCACCAATCTGTACCAGTTTACGCAGTGGCTCACCGCTGCCGCGTTTGCCGGTGGTTAGAAAAAAGCTATTGATGCCACCTTCCTCATTGGCGAGGGAAATACCGGCCAAAAACTCTTGAATGGCGGTATCCCGGCCCCAAAGGGAAAGGAATAACAGCTTGTCATACGCATCCACCAGCGCCGCATCGGCATAGAGGTCGGGGATAGCGTCGATTTGCATGAGCGCTTGGTTCATATAAGTCTCCTTATAAAGCGGGAGACAGCGCCCGGCGGGGCGCATGTCCCCGGCTGGGTTGATTGAGAAGAAGTGTCTTAGTGAGTCGTTGCCTTGCTCCATATCTGCTCTCGCGGATCGAAGGTGTACCCCAGATCCTTGAGACGATTACGTTGCAGGCGGAACTTCAAGCGATCCACCGTAGGGTCCAGTTTGACCTGGGTGCCCAGTGGCCACAGCGTTCCAAACAGCGACTCATCACTCTCATCTTCTTCAGTGACGACCTCACTTTCCGGTTTTGCCTCGGCTGGTTGTTCGGATTTCTCCGCAGTCTTGGCTGGGGTAGGGTGGTCATCCGCAGGATCAGGCTCAGATGCAACGACCGTATCCTCCGGTTTCAGATCATCCACACCATCGAGACTCAGGCTCTTGAGCGTGGCACGAACCTCCACCACAAAACGCCCACCGGCGAAGTAAGACGAAGGGAATATCTGCGTGATATTGAAATTCCCCTCATAACGGCCCTCCTCATACTGCTCTAGCAGAGTATCCTTCACGGAAAACTCCCCCAAATCAGTAATCAGACGCCCGACATTAAACGGCCCGTTCGAGCCATTGATAGTGCGAATGGTTAAAACGCCATCGATATTCATAAAACACCTCTCTTGGTTAGTTAGAAAAAATGCAGAGAGGTATCCCTTGCAGGGAAAACGCTCCCCGGCAGGGTTAGGAAAATGGAGTTGGATAATGAACCCCTATTGCACGGTTCTGTGGGGCGCTAAGGGTGTTGGCGGGGCCAACAAGGGTCCACAAGTAATGTGGGGGTGTAACTATTGATAAGGTATCGAAGGTGTCAAATGTGCATCAAGAGTTAATTTTTACTAATTGAGGTGAATTAAATTAGAAAGTTAAAAAGCAGATAAAAATGCCTTTTCTAACAGTAGAACTTACTATTTTTGAGTGCAATGACTAAGGTCAGAGTCATTCAGTTGAATGTGGTACTTCATAAGGAATTCTAGATCATAGCTGGTGATCTTAGAAACAAGTATTAGGTCATAGTGAAAATATGCTTTGACTAGATTGTAGATCTACTCTATAAAGCGCCACCATTATTGATTTTGCTCTTCAGAAGGAGGGCCCACCATGCATGATTTAGCACATTCCATCGAGTTCCAGATGAGCCTGTTATTGTTTGTTGCTTTGGCTGGCTACTTGCTCTCTTCTCGCATTGGTCAGCCGGCAGTAGTGGGGCAGATCTTGGTAGGCCTTGCGATTGGTCCCAGTGTTCTGGGCTGGGTGACCTACACCGAATTTGTCAGCAGTATCGCTCATTTGGGTGCGGTTATTTTACTGTTTGTGGTTGGGCTTGAATTTAAGCTTAAAGACATTGCCAGTTTGAAGTATCTGGTAATCGGTCTTTTGGGAGTGATAGTGCCCTGGATCGGCGGTTACTTCCTGGCATTAGCCTACGATTTTGAACATCATCGTGCCGTTATTATCGGCGTGGCGCTAACGGCGACTAGTATTGCCATTACTGCAGATACATTGCGTGAAATGGGCAAGCTGAGTAGTCCCGTCGCCAAAGCGATCATAGGCGCAGCAGTGATTGATGATGTGTTGGCGCTGGCGGCCTTGTCAATTGCCAATGAGATGGCAACCGGCACGGTTTCCGTACTGTCCTCAGGTCTTATCTTGTTAAAAGCGATACTGTTTCTAGGTATTGGTGCTTTGCTTGGTAAGTATCTCTTGAGCCGTCTGGTCACTCGTATCGATGAATCAGCCATGGCAATTAAATATCCGGATATGGTGTTTATTTTCGCCATGATGGTGGCATTTTTCTACGGCATGTCGGCAGAGATAATTGGGCTTTCAGCGATCGTTGGGGCATTTGTTGCCGGTGTGTCACTGGAAGGCGTAGGATTAAAGAATAGTAAGTCATTTAAAGAGGGTGCAGAGTATCTTCGCATTATCTTTGCCTCGGTGTTTTTTGTTTCATTGGGAGTACTTGCGGATGTGCGTGCTATGACCTGGGAGCTAATGGGTTTCGTGCTGGTGATCACACTTGTTGCCATTGTTACCAAGCTCGTAGGCTGTGGTCTGCCCGCCAAAGCGCTGGGCATGAACTGGCGCGATTCCACAGTATTAGGATTTGGTATGGTGCCACGAGGCGAAGTAGCGATGATCGTTGCGCTGATAGCATTGAATCAAGGCGTTATTGATCAGCCAGCCTATGTGGCGCTGGTCCTGATGGCCTTGTTAACGACGATTATCACTCCGTTGGTTTTACGAAATTTACTGTTGAAATAGCTTTTATCAGGGAAAATTGATCATGGAAAGAACAGAAACTGAAGAATCTACCGCCAAGGGCATTAAAAAATTGAAGATGCTTTGGCCTGAACTGAGTCTATTTGAACGGTTTGAATATATTGTGATGTTGTTTGTCAGCTTTATTTTGGCAATTATCATCTTGGTGGCGTTAGTTCGTTTGGTAGAGAATGTTTACGAACTACTATTGGATCAGGTGACTGACAACACTGGGTTTAAAGCCTTTCAGGCAACTTTCGGCATGTTGCTGACCTTGTTGATAGCTTTTGAGTTTCGCAACTCAATCAATGCCGTGCTGGAAGGAAAAGGTTTGTTGATCCAAGTCAAAATCGTTGTATTGATCGCCATCATCGCTTTAGCACGCAAGTTTCTCGTGCTAGACCCGAAAGAGTATGATGCCGGTATTATGGCCGCTTATGCATTAATAGCGCTGAGCTTGGGCATTACCTATTGGTTACTGAGTAAGCGTGATTCGGAAGACAATGACTTAGTTTGTCGTCTATAACTCATTTATCTAGTTCCAACAAATAGGAGTTGTTAATGTGTTTGAGTGGATCGTGGAACCACCAGGCCTGGTTAGCGCTTGTCACATTAACACCCCTGGAGATTGTGCTAGGGAACGAGAATATTATTCTCGTACCCATATTGGTGGGCTGATTGTCAGCGTATATACCTGATCGCGATCGACAGATTAGCATGCCATTGGCGATGATCATCCGTATTGCTTAGCTACTGGAATTAGCCTAGGTAATGGGTTAGGTGGCGCCACTCTTCGCGGTATTTGGCCAAGAGATTACCGGACGAGACCTGATTTTAATCAGAGGTGGACTGTTTCTACTGGCGAATGCAACGGATGCATATACCTAAAGGCTACATCTATTTTGCAATGGTATTTTCGCTCTGTGTTGAGATGCTGAATTTGCGCATGAGAGCCAAGCCTGTACCTATGGTATTGCATAAGCGATATAGCGAGGATCAAGCTGACGAGGCTTAGTTCTTAATTATCAACTCATCGAAATTCGGTGTGTATCAATGTGAGGTTAGGCGATGAATGAAGCAGCGACATTTGAGGGTATAACCCAAACGTTTCAGGCTATGCTGTTGCAAGCCCAAGCACAACTGCCCAAAGTGATAATCGCATTGCTCGTACTGGTTGTAGGCTGGTTTGCCGCTAAGTTGTTGCGCATGTTGTTGGTAAAGGGGATCAGCCGCCTGGATCGTTTCTGGCAACGCTTCACGTCGAAACAGGGTCTGACTCAACTACAACCGAGGCAGCCTCCCACTAGAATTGTTGGTGAGCTGGTATTTTGGTTGTTCATGTTGATTGTTGTCACGCTGGCCACTGAAATCCTGGGTTTAGCAGTTTTCGGTGCTTGGTTGATGGAGATAGTTGCCTTCCTTCCACTGGCTGCTGGCGGAGTGCTGATCGTCCTTGTCGGCTTTGTAGTTAGCTCTCTTGTGCGTGATCTTGTCACAACGGGTGCTGCTTCCGCCGATCTTTCTCACAGCGATGTGTTAGGCCGTACCGCACAAATTGTAATCTTGTTAATTTCAGTAATCATAGGTATCGAGCAAGTTGGCTTTGATACTGCTTTTCTGACCGTGGTGGCAGGTATTTTATTGGCGACCACGTTGGGAGGTTTTGCTCTGGCTTTTGGTCTTGGGTCACGCATCCACGTTAGTAATATCATCGCAGCAAACCAGCTTCGAAGTATCTACCAAGTGGGTGACAAGGTGCGAATCGGAGCATTCGAGGGGCGCATTTCCGATATTGGTGTATCTCGGGTGATGATAGAAACGGAATCAGGCAGCGTCGACGTACCGGCAAAGATCTTTGATGAAGAAGTGACAACTATCGTCGAAAAGGGGGAATGATATGAAAAAGGACTACCCCCTGACTACAGATTATCTTCAGCTTTATCCCTATGAGGCAGCTCGTGTGTTAGAGGAAGTTGCTGCCGATGATGTTGCTGCTTTGTTCAATAGTATGCCGATTGAATTAATTGCGCCGGTGGTGGCCGCGATGTTACCGGAACGAGCTGCACAAGGCTTAATGTTGACGACGCCTGTTATTGCTACGAAGATATTAGCTCAAATACAAGCATCTAATGCGGCAAGGATTTTTCGTTTTATCACTCCGCAACATCAGGAATTGATTTCTAAGGAGATGTCATCAAAAAATCTACGACGTATGCGCCATTATTATGATTATGAACGCGTCTCGGCAGGTGATTTGATGGAATCTGATGTTTCTATGTTGCCTGTGAGTATTTCGGTGGCCGAGGCGATTCGCCGCATTGAACGTTTTGACCAGCCTCCGGCATGCGAAATTTACGTGGTTGACGATGAGCACCGACTGGTAGGGCAGATAGGGATAGGGCGATTGATAACGGTAAGTCGTCATGCCCAGCTAGGGGATGTCATTAATCGTCACACGCAGGCACTGTCCGTCCACGCCATGGCTGAATCTTTATTGCTACACCCTGCTTGGAGACGGTGGCGCCGTCTACCGGTAATAGAACGCGATAACACCCTAGTGGGGGTGCTTGATTATTTACATGTGCAGGAACTAAGTGTTCGCAGCGATCGCACTTATCGTGACACCGGAGGAGGCCTGGTTTCGCTTGTTGGGCTCTATTGGTTGAGTGTTATTCAGTTGCTGGACAGTATGTTTAGTTTGGCCGGGGCCAGAAAAGGAGAGCGGCGATGAGCGGGAACGCTGGTCATGTAGTACAAGCACTGAACGAAGCCTTTTTACGTCAACACCCAGTACCAGCCTTGCACGCAATTAATCAGTTAACAATGGATGAAACAGTGTCCTTTTTGCAGATGCAACCCGCTGTAAGCCTGGTTGCGCTGTGGGATGGGTTAACACTCGATAAGGCTACAACGGTATTGCAACAATTATCGTCGTCACAGGTAAAAATCGTTTTGCAGCGCGGCTCTCCGGTACACCTGGCGCGTGTATTGGTCAGAGTGTCGGAAGAGGAGCGACAACATTGGTTGACGTTGGTGGATAGCCGTCGTCAGCGCGAATTGAATGCTTTAGTCCAATACCCGGAAGAGAGTGCTGGTTCTTTGATGGATCCCCGGTTTATGTTGCTTGACGAAACCCTGACAGTCAGGGAGGCACTGCACCGTATTCGTAAATTCAAACCCCGCTTTACCCGTCAGCTATATCTGGTTGACCAGGAGGGGCGGTTGATCCGGATGGTTGAACTTCACCAGTTAGCCATGGCTGAAGGAAGTGAGACACTGGGAAAGTTGGCAAAATCGGTGCCTGCCGTAGTGATGGCAACTGCTACTCGAGATGAGGTGGTTTCGCAATTGGAG
This sequence comes from uncultured Chromatiaceae bacterium, assembly GCA_947259785.1. Taxonomy (GTDB): domain Bacteria; phylum Pseudomonadota; class Gammaproteobacteria; order Tenderiales; family Tenderiaceae; genus Tenderia. Next base: position 13,781 of record CAMYNQ010000009.1, read on the forward strand.
AAGGAACGTATTACTGACCTACCGGTAGTCGATATCAGCGGACGTTTGGTTGGTATTATCCGTTACGATGAGCTGATGGATGCAGTACGCGAACAGAGCAGCATCGATATACTCACAATGGTAGGCGCCAGTCGCGAAGAACGTGCATTGTCTAGTGTAGGTTTCGTAGTGCGAAAACGCCTTCCCTGGTTATCGATTAATCTGTTGACGGCCTTTTTAGCAGCCTCAGTTGTAGGCTTGTTTGAAAGCACTATTGCACAGTTCACCGCTTTAGCCGTGTTATTGCCGGTAGTCGCAGGACAATCAGGAAATACCGGTGCCCAGGCGCTCGCCGTAACTATGCGTGGTCTGGCACTGAGAGAAATTGGCTCTAGTCAGTGGTTGCGGGTTGCAAAGAAAGAGGTTGGTGCCGCGTTTATTAATGGAGTATCTGTTGCCTTACTTACCGCTCTGGGAGTATTAATGTGGAGTTCATCGTTAGGGCTGGCGATGGTTATCGGCATCTCCATGGTTATAGCCATGGTGGCAGCGGCATTTTCCGGTGTAGTAATTCCGGTCACGCTATCTTCATTGGGACAAGATCCGGCCCAATCTTCATCCATAATTCTCACCACCGTAACTGATATTGTCGGTTTTTTTGCGTTCCTCGGTATTGCGACGATGTTGTCAAGCATGCTGTAACGTCTGGTGAGTGCAAGTACTACTCATTGTTGTGTTTGGATGTATGAATTAGGGGAACCAACATATGGAGTCGCTGTCAGTTGATGTCTTTACTTGGTTAGGCATCCTGTTCTGTTTAAGCCAGTCTGCGATGTTTTCCGGCTTGAATTTGGCCATGTTTGGGGTCAGTCGATTGAGACTGGAAGTGGAGGCGTCTAGCGGCAATAACTCGGCCAAAAAAATATTGGCAATGCGCAAGGACTCCAATTTCTTGCTCACCACTATCTTATGGGGCAATGTTTCGATTAATGTGTTATTGACGCTACTTTCAGATTCGGTCATGGCGGGTGTTAGCGCGTTTCTTTTTTCAACGGTTGCCATTACCTTTTTTGGCGAGATTACGCCTCAGGCCTATTTTTCTCGCAACGCTTTGCGTATGGGGGCGTTGCTTTCACCTTTGTTACGGCTCTATCAGTTGATTTTGTATCCCGTAGCAAAGCCATCGGCTTTAGCGCTGGATATTTGGCTGGGCAAGGAGGGGGTGCAGTATTTTCACGAGCACAGTCTGCGCGCGGTGATTAAAAAACATATCGATGCCGATGAAAGCGACATCGATCGTATCGAAGGCATGGGTGCACTCAATTTTCTTGCCTTTGACGACCTGTTGGCGACTCAGGAGGGTGAGGTTGTCCATCCTCAAAGCGTATTTGAGTTGCCGGTTAGCGGCGGTATGCCCGTTTTCCCACAATATGTTTCTTCGGCTTCAGATCCCTTTCTGAAACAGGTGAATGCTTCCGGCAAGAAATGGGTTATCGTTACCGACGGTAGTAACGAGCCGCAGTTGGTACTGAATGCCAATGCGTTTTTGCGTGCTGCGCTGACAGCGGAAGAAATGGTGGACCCCAACGGATTCTGTCACAAACCAATTGTTGTGCGAGATGGAAAGACACTGCTGGGCCAGGTGATTACCAGGCTGAAAGTTAGACCTGAGCGGCTGACTGATGATGTCATTGATGAAGATTTGATCCTGTTATGGAGTTACGAAAAGCGGGTGATCACCGGTGCCGATATCCTTGGCCGTCTGTTGCGCGGTATCTCAACCCGTGGCGCTTTTTAAACGGCAAGCTTGATGGGCAATGCGCCACGCCGGTTGTCATGGGGAATTGGCAGGCGAAGTGCTAACATACTATGGTGACTATATGCATATACGGTTAAACGTCCGCACATGGAAAATATTTTGACGGACCTGAATGCCCTCTTGGCAGTTGATGCGCGGCGTCTTCTGGAAGCGGACATGATCTTCCGCATCGTACTTCAAATCTTGTTGTTGATTGCGTCGGCTTTTTTTCAGGTTCCGAGACGGCCTTGTTTTCACTGTCGCGTCTCGATATGCAGAAACTGCGGCGTGAGAAGCATCACCGTTTCGACACGTTGCATGATCTGTTGGAGCGTCCGTGCCAGTTGATCATCTCCATCCTCTGCGGTAACGAAATCATCAATGTCGCAGCGACGGCCAATATGGCCGGTATTCTTGTGGTGCTTTATGGTGTAGAGGTAGGCGGGTTGCTGAATGTGTTTATCATGGTGCCGCTGTTATTGCTGTTCGGTGAGGTAACGCCAAAGACCATCGCCATTTCCGATCCGGTCAAGGTTAGCACGCGTATTATCGCGCTTCCGCTAACGATTTGGGTGAAACTCATCACGCCGTTTCGCTGGGTGATTCGCCTGGTATCAGATCGCGTTACCACCTGGATTGTCGGTGAGGAGACAGCGGCGGAGAACATTCTCCAGGTGGATGAGTTTCGTACCCTGGTGGACGAGGTGGCCAAGGGCGGTGACCTCAGCGCAAGAGAACGCGCCTTGATCTATCAACTGCTCGATGCCGGTACCACTGAGGTAATTGAAATCATGATTCCACGCACTCAAGTGGCATTCATCGAAGCGGATACGCCGGTGGTGGAAATTGTTAACCAAGTCCGTTCCTTGCGGCATACACGCTTACCCGTCTGCCGCGGCAATCGGGATAACCTGATCGGCTTTATTCACGCGGAAGATATCCTGAAGCGATTATTGGATGATATGGATTTCAATACTCTTACACTGGAAGAGTATTGAAATCCCCTGTCATCGTGCCACCCACCAAAAAGGTGGATGAGATGTTTGATTTTTTTCTCGATCACAAGGTGCAGGCGGCAGCGGTACTGAATGAATTCGGTGGCATTGATGGGTTGGTGACGCTGAAAAGCGTGCTCAGCTTTATCTTTGGTGCAATCACCCCTGAAACGCTCCCCCAAACCTTCTTAGCCCAACAAGGAGGGAATATTTTTGAGGTGGCGGGGGGAATGAAACTGACCACCTTTAACGACCTGACCAATTTCGGTATTTATGACCCGCGCATGACAACCATCGGTGGTGTCGTGTTGCGGTCGCTCGACCGGCTGCCGCAGGTGGGTGATGTTATTACCATCGAAGGCGTTGAACTGACAGTGCTTGAAATGGAAGGTAACCGCATCGTCCGCTTGAGTGCCGGCAAGCGGCGTAGTGGAGAAGCAGAGACTACGCCTGGTGAGCAGCATGAAAATGCCGGTTTGGATGAAATCGGTTAGCGGGGTGATCAGATGGATATCGTACTAATTGTTCTGGCGATGGTGGCGCTGCTCCTGCTGCAGGGCTTTTTTTCCGGTTCCGAGATCGCGCTGGTGCATGCCGATCGCCTGAGACTTCAGCACCTGTCCAACCAGGGAAATCGCGGCGCCGCGCTTGTGTTGAAGTTGTTTCGCCGGCCGGAGATACTATTGGGCACCACCCTGGTCGGTACCAATCTGTCGCTAGTAGCGCTGACTACGCTGGGCACCATCTTGATGATCCGTTTTTTTGGCGACTACGGCGATCTATATGCCTTTTTGATATTCACGCCGCTGTTTCTTATTTTTGGTGAGGTGGTGCCTAAAAGCGCCTACCAGCAAAAGGCGGAAACCCTGGCCCCTGCCATTGTCTATCCAATGCGGTTTTTTTCCTGGCTGTTTTACCCGGTGGTATTCGTTTTTTCGTGGGGTGCGCGCATGGCGGCCCGCTTAGCCGGAGTGGATATGGCCCACCGGGAATTATATGTGAACCGCGAGCAGATACGCAGTGTGATCGAGATGACCGAGCGGGGCGCTAACATCGAAGTTTTTGACCGCGACCGTATTATGCGCGTTGTCCGTTACGCGGATGTCACCGTCGGCGATGTAATGATCCCAATTACTGAAATGATCACGCTTGGCGTTCATCAGACAACCCACCAAGCAATACATCTGGCGCGGCAGCGGGCCCATTTCCGCCTGCCTGTCTACGAGGATGAGCATAACCAGATTGTTGGCGTTGTCAGTTTTACCATCTGGGAACTGATGGACCCGGAATTATCCCAACAACCGCTATCCGATTTCATCCGGCCTGCCCACTATGTAACTGAACACCAGCCGTTGGATGAACTGTTGCCGCTCTTGCAGCAGCGCAAGGATCATATGGCTGTCGTAGTCGACGAGTTCGGCTCTGCTGTCGGCATGGTTACCCAGGAAGACATTCTGGAGGAAGTGGTCGGAGAAGTGATGAATGTCGGTTACACTTTTGAAGGCTATCTGCCGCGGCAAAAATACCATATCGAGCAGATAGAAAGTGACGCCTTTCGCATGGATGGCCGTGTGCCTGTCAGCGAAGTAAATGCCGTTCTCGATGTGGCGCTCTCATCTGCGGAAGCGCATACGGTTGGCGGAATGGTGATCGCGCATCTGCGCCATATCCCGGTAAAAGGCGAATCCGTAATCCAGGCGGGTTATCGTTTTATTGTTGAAGAAGTGAACGAACTCGGTATTCAAAGCTTGCGTGTAGATCGCATATAGGAAATGCACCCCGGAGGAACAGGCAGGCATGCGATAGTATCGCATGCCTGCCTTTCTTTCCGAGGTCCACGGTTATTCAACCTTAATCTTTTTGCGGCTGGGCTTTTCCGTTTTTGGCAAAGTCAGTTCAAGTACGCCATCTTTGAACTTGGCTTTTGCCTTGTCGGCATTAATCGCCGTCGGCAGGGTAATCGAACGCGAAAAGCTGCCGCAGGCGATCTCGTGCCGGTAGTAATCACCCGCCTCTTCTTTCTCCTCGCGTGAGGATTCGGCTTTGAACGTGATTGTATTTTCCGAAACGTCGACATCCAAGTCATTTTTGTCAACGCCGGGAAGCTCGGCCTTGACCAGGATATGGTCATCGCAATCGACTACATCCACCCTTGGGGTACGCCCTTCAAACGGCATAGCCGATACCGAGTGCGATGGCCAGAACGGTTGAAGCCAGCCACGGTTAAGCATGTTTTGTTCGAGTTCGGCGAAATACCGATCTAACTCGTCAAAGGGGGTTAGCCCGCGAGAGACTTGTGGAGTGCTGGAGGGTGCTTTTTCCATTGCTTTACGTTTATCTGAATGCAGCATTTTGGTTATCTCCCTTCGTTGGGTGTGGGATGAACGCCCGGAAATATTGCCCCGGTACTTAAACGCTTTCTAGTTGAATTCTCGGCGTATAAATGGCGTCTGAATGTAACCAAAGTTACAGCTTGACGTCTTTTAACAGGAGGATGATTCTAAGGAAGAAGTGTTTCAAGGGGGGGGGAAGCAGGAAATGAAGATCCGGCCATTACACGATTATGTCATTGTTCGCCGAGCAGAAGAGGCCCACCTGTCAGAGGGTGGAATCGTCATTCCAGACACTGCGGCGGAAAAACCGGAGCAGGGTGAGGTTGTCGGGGTTGGCAAGGGTAGCCTGCTAGCCGGCGGCAAGCTAGTGCCTTTAAGCGTTACGGTGGGAGATAAGGTTCTATTTGGAAAATACAGCGGCACTGAAATCAATTTGGAGAACGAAGCCCTGTTGGTCATGCATGAGTCCGATATATTGGCCGCGCTGGACCTTTAGCCCATTCACATTCGGAGAACTGGCGATGACTGCAAAACAGATTTTATTCGGCGCCGAGGCGCGTGAGTGCATGGCGCGCGGTGCAACGATTCTTGCCCGTGCGGTGAAGGCGACGCTTGGGCCGCGCGGCCGCAACGTCGTGATAAAAAAGCCCTTCGGCGCTCCGGCAGTGACCAAGGACGGCGTTTCCGTCGCTAAGGAGATCACCCTCCCGGACGAATTCGAGGACATGGGTGCTCAAATGGTGAAAGAGGTGGCAGCCCATACTTCGGAGCTTGCCGGCGACGGTACCACCACAGCGACGGTGTTGGCCGAGTCGATGTTTGTCGAAGGGCTCAAAGCGGTGGCCGCGGGAATGAATCCGATGGACCTGAAACGGGGAATCGATTGCGCCACCAACGCCGTGGTGGAAGAGTTGAAGGGAATATCCATCCCCTGTGAAACTAGCAAGGCCATCGCCCAGGTGGGCACCATCTCCGCCAATCTGGATGCGGCCATCGGCCAGTTAATTGCCGATGCAATGGAAAAAGTGGGCAAGGAGGGCGTCATTACCGTTGAAGAGGGTTCCGGCCTGGAAAATTCATTGGAGGTGGTGGAGGGGATGCAGTTCGATCGTGGTTATCTGTCACCCTATTTCGTCAATAAGCCCGATGAAATGTGCGCCGAACTGGAGGAGCCCTATATCCTGCTCTATGACAAGAAGCTCTCCAATATCCGCGACCTGCTGCCAGTGCTTGAAACGGTGGCCAAATCCGGCAAGCTGCTGTTAATTGTCGCCGAAGAGGTGGAGGGCGAGGCACTGGCAACACTGGTGGTCAATAACATACGCGGCATAATCAAAGTGGCGGCGGTCAAGGCGCCGGGATTTGGCGACCGGCGCAAGGCGATGCTAAAGGATATCGCCATTGTCACGGGTGGTCAGCTGATCTCGGAAGAGCTGGGGCTTAGCCTGGATAAAGTGACCCTCGACGATATGGGAACGGCAAACAAAGTGGTCGTCAGTAAGGATGAAACCACGATTGTAGGCGGCAATGGTGCGATTGAAGAGATTCAGGCCCGTGTCGCTCAGCTGCGTAAAGAGATTGAGGACGCCAGTTCCGATTACGACAAAGAAAAGCTTCAGGAGCGGGTCGCCAAACTGGCGGGCGGCGTGGCAGTCATCAAAATCGGCGCCGCCACCGAAATCGCCATGAAAGAGAAGAAGGACCGTATTGACGATGCCCTGCACGCCACGCGCGCCGCTGTGGAGGAAGGGGTGGTGCCCGGTGGCGGTGTCGCGCTGGTGCGCGCTTTGCAAGCGGTGCAGCGAAAGGGGTTGAAGGGTGACAACCATGATCAGGAGATCGGCATTAAAATTGTGTTCAGGGCTATCGAACAGCCATTACGTGAGATTGTCGCCAATGCCGGAAAAGAACCTTCCGTAGTGCTCAACAAGGTCAAAGAAGGTGAGGCCAATTTCGGCTACAACGCACAGAGTGAGGCGTATGGCGACATGATGGAAATGGGCGTGCTCGATCCCACAAAAGTTGTGCGTGTCGCCTTGCAAAACGCCTCCTCCATTGCCGGGTTGATGATCACCACCGAGGCGACCGTTGCCGAGTTGCCGGAGGAGGGGAAGACGGGTGTACCCAATATGGGTGAAATGGGAATGATATAGCCCAGGCAGGCCGGCTTAGCTGGCTTGATCTGTGATCACAGGTTTCACCGTGTATTTTTAATTCCCCGCCTTATCTCAAAGGATGTGACTACCATCTTAAAAATATTCTTTTATCCGGCCCTTGGGCGGTAAAACAAGGCAGTGCTTGCTTTGCATGTGTATCACTTTCGGACTATTTTTAAAACGTAACAAAATGACAGCGTTGAGGTTGACGGATTTATCCACCGGACTGGATAGGTGAAGGGAAGGGGAATAATATGGATCATGGTTTGGCAGCGGCGGAAACGAAGCCTCAATCTTATGTCGCAATGCAGTCCATTCTGGATTATAAGCGCTTGTGTGGATCGCCCTTGTTCATGGGGGTCGACGATCAAACGCTCCTGAATATGTTGCCGGTGATGCAACGCGAGCGCTGGCCGCGGGGGTATTGCTTCAATAAACCTGATCAAACAGGGAAACGGTTTTATCTATTACTAAAAGGCCGTGTCAAAATTGGACGGCTTCGGCCTGAGAACGGGCGGGAGTTGACCTTGTTCCTGCTTGGCCTGGGGGAGGGGTTCAATGTCCTGAATTTGATTGACGGCGGCGGCCACGATTTGCAAATCACTGCGCTGGATGAGATTGAAGTGTTGTCGGCGCCGGTCGAAAGATGGCTGGGCTGGATGGAGCAATATTCGATGTTACGAAGCGCAATGGCCAATGTTGCCGCGACCTATATTGAGCGGCTTAGTGAGTTGGCTGGTGAGCTGGCGCTTGACGACACCATGACACGGCTGGCGCATCTATTGTTGCGCTATTTCGATAGTTCATCACACGGGCTTGGTCTGATTCACGATCTGCCCCAGGAGGAGCTGGCGAATATGATCGGTACGGTGCGCCCTGTTATAGCCCGCCTGTTGGGCGAGCTGCGGCGCGATGGCGCGATCGACACTGTCAATGGGAAGTTGCACGTGTCTGATTTTCAGCGGCTTTTGGAAAAGGCGGACAGGCAGCAGGGGAGTCAGCGGGTGGCCCGTTTGCGCGGATAATACCTTGCTATTCTAAGGCGTTCGTGAACGCTCTATTGGGTTATCCGTTTCTCTCAATATTTTCATACTCCTATCTGTAACCAGGGTTACAGTCAGATACGGCTGAGTGCCTTAATCTTAAGAAGCTGGTCTTGTCCAGAGAGAGTTTATGAACACCAATTGTAAAAGGAGATGCAAGATGGCTACTTCAAGGCAGAAATCAACGCCAGAACCGACTGGCAAGGCAATATCAAAACGTGAAACTGCTCCGGTCGTGGAGCGTCAAAAAAAGGTGAGTGAAGCAGCCTACTATTTGGCTGAACAGCGTGGATTCAGCGCAGGTGATGAACTGGGCGACTGGCTGCAGGCCGAGCAACAAATTGATGCCACTTTCTCGCAGTAGGAATATCCGCTCATGGAGCACCGGTGGCATAAACGGGTATCGATAGATACGACGGTAAGGCTGATAATAGGCGGGAGAATAGCGGCTGTAAGCCGGGCGATGGAAATTGGCACGGGCGGGGTTAGTATTCATAACCCGGGGCTCAAGTTGCGGCGTTATCAAATAATCGATATTGATTTCATCAAGGATGCTTATCCTAAGAATATTAACGCCTGCAGCCGGGCCATGGTTATTCACACTACCTCCGATATTATTGGATTTATGTTTACCACCGGGTTTTCCGTGGATGCCTTTGTCAATCAAACGAGCAGAAGACCACAACATGTCGGTCCAGCCAATATGCTAAAAGTTGGTGCACCTGATCCTGATGCCTGAACCTCACCCATAATGGAAAGTATGGATGGGGAGCTTGAGGATGTGATCCTGAATTAGGAGAAATGGGGCTGTTGTTATTTCAACAACGCTAGTTACGGTCACGGTAGATGCATTGATTATGGTGGTGAACTGTTGCGTTGTGAAATGGGAGTATGGGTAATAGAAAGTTGACTGCAGATTGTGAACAGGGAAGTTAACTTGAATTTGCCGGTTGAGTCGTGGAAGGAGTGCGTCCCAAAACGTGTTTGATGAACATAATCCACGGCGGACTGATTAGTAGCGAAATGGAAATCACCGCTACTGTCATCTGGTAGCCATAGTCAGATATAATGTGCGCCTGGATACCCACAGCCGCGAGCACAAAGCTGAACTCCCCAATCTGCGACAGCATGGTGCCCGCGTAGAGGCTATCGCGCCAGTTTTCTCCCAGCGCTCGTAAGATTGCTCCGTTGATAAAGGTGTTGGTTATGATGACCAGCAATACCAATGCGCTGATTTGTACCCAGTGTTGTTGAATAAATTCCAGATTGACTAACATTCCGATAGAGACAAAAAACAACGCCACAAAAACAACGCGGAATGATTCCAAACTATGGTGCACCCACTGTGTCTCTTTAGCCGCACCGATAATCATTCCTGCTACAAATGCCCCCAGTGCGGTGGATAACCCTGCCAACCCTGTCAGCAATGACAAGCCTAAACAGATTGCCAATGCAGCGAATATCTGTATTTCGTGATCGTCACGAAGCAGGTTGCTTAAAGGCAGTCGGATGGTCTCTTTTAAGGCAATGTAAACAACAATGCTGCCAATGGCAATGGCGCCAATGAGTTGTAACCAAATATTGCCTGCGTCGGTTTGGCTATCCCCCATAGCGGCCAAAATCATTAACATCGGTATGATGGCTAAATCTTGGGCAAGCAGAATAACCAATACATTTTGGCCGACTTTTGAGTCGAACTCCTGCCAGTCCTGCAACAGTTTTAGAACCACTGCGGTACTGCTAAGACTGATGACAAACCCCATTAAAATAATGCGTTCAAACGGCCACTCCAGATAGGCACCTAAAGGCCATACCACACCCACACTAATAACTATTTGCAGGGTGGTGCCAATGACGGCTACTTTCCAGTTGTCGATCAGTTTACGTGGTGTCACCTCCATACCTATGAAGAAAAGTAACAAGACGACGCCAATAGCCCCTAAGCGTCCAAGCAGCGCTTCATCCTCAACAAAGGCTATACCATGCGGCCCTAAAATAACGCCCGCAATTAAGTAACCAATAACGTAAGGCTGGCGAATGTAGCGTAGAAATATGCCCAGCACCAAAACCGCAAGGATCGCGCCAACCAGGTAAGGCATGATGGGGTCTAGGTGCATTGCTATTATTCCTCGTGTACTCAGCGCGAGTATAGTGAAGCGCTTTACCGTTGAATAGCATTATTTTTCTGTATTAGCCTGTGTGTCTGGGCAACTTTGGGGTTGCCACGGCCAACGGCCTTCCACCTCAAGAAATAGCGTTAGACTAAGTACGGTACGAATAAGAATAATCAACCCCAATATGGCAATATTTTCCAATGTGTCGGATACAATCACAGTGCGAATAATGTCTCCGGCAATAAGAAACTCAAGCCCCAATATAATTGAACGACCAAGTGTAGTGCGGAAAACTTTATAACGGACTTCGTTGGCTTCATGTCGTTTAGACACAAGCGCATGAAAACTTGCGATTGTCGCGCCGACCAAGATGATTAGTACACCCACCGCTTCGATCCCATAGCCAATAATTGCGATGAACTCTTTAAACTGATCCATGCGTATAGCCCTGCCTCAAATGCTTCTGTTACGTGAAATAAGCTTTAGTGACATACTGCCCAACCATCCGCTCGGTATTAAAAAATGAGCCGTTAATGGCAATGGCGTGACGCATGACTTCGATATACGCATCACGATTATGGTAGTACATCGGCATAATGATGTTTTCCAACTTTGCGTAGAGGATGTCAGCCTCGTGGGCGGTTTTCACGTCAGCATCGCTTGGTGTTTCAGAGTTGCTGATCGCCCAGCCGGTGACGCCTTCGATGCAGCCTTCAATCCACCAGCCATCCATAATACTTAGGGACGGTACGCCGTTGATAGCGGCTTTCATACCGCTGGTGCCGGAGGCCTCCATCGGTGGCAGGGGCGTGTTTAGCCATAGGTCGACACCAGCGGTCATTAATCTTCCGATCTCCATGTCGTAGTCGGGCAAATAAGTAATACGTACCTGGTCGCTGAGCTGTTTTTTGAACTCAAATATTTGTCGAATGATCGCCTTGCCTTGCTGGTCTTTGGGGTGGGCCTTGCCTGCAAAAATGATTTGTAATGGGCCACAATGTTCGGTGATGTTTATTAAACGCTGGATATCGCTAAACAATAGGGTGGCGCGTTTATATTGAGTAGCGCGCCGGGCAAAGCCCAGCGTCATCACGTGCTGATCCATACCGCTGTTGGAGACTTTGTTGACGTACTCAAGCAACTGATGTTTGGCTGACTGGTGGGCTTGCCAAATTTCCTCATGAGGGATATTCATCGCATAGCGCAAACCGGCATTATCGCTTCGCCAGTCAGGTATTTTATTTGTAAATAAACTTCTCATGGCATCACTGGCCCAGGTGTAGGCGTGTACACCGTTGGTGATGGAGTCAATGAGGTAGCCCTCAAACATCTTTTGCGATGTCTCGCGATGTTTCTTAGCAACTCCGTTAACGTAGTGACTAGCCGCCAGTGCGAGATAGGTGAGGTTTAGTTCATTGCCACAACAAATCTCTTCAGTGCAGTCGTTAAAGGGATTACATTGTCTCAGTACTCGATAGGCCACCGCCATGGGATAGCGATCGTGTCCGGCGGCCACCGGGGTATGGGTAGTAAAGACGCATTGCTGACGCACAGCGGCCATATGCTTTTGAGTGGTTTGGGCAGCGTCTTGCTGTTGCGTTTGTTCGGCCAATAATTCTAATACCAACAGGCTCGAGTGCCCTTCATTCATGTGATAACGCTCGATTTCGGTCAGGCCTAAAGCGCGCAAAACTCGGATGCCGCCAATGCCCAAAACGGTCTCCTGGCAGAGTCGGTAGTAATCGTCTCCGCCGTAAAGCTGATCGGTTAGGCTGTGATCAAAGTCAGAATTGCCTTCAACTTCTGTATCAAGCAGGTAGACAGGAACGATGTGGCCGCCGCACCCTTTGATGTCATAACGCCAGGCGCGAATGGCCACCTGGCGGTCTTCGATCTCTACCACCGCCCGGGCATCGACGGGCACGAGGTAATCATCAACCGGCCAATGCACAGCCTCTTCAAGTTGATTGCCATCGTCATCCAGTCGCTGGCGGAAGTAGCCTTTGCGGCTAAGCAGGGTGATGCCCACCATCGGTAATTTGGCATCGGCAGCCGCGCGCAAAGTGTCACCTGCCAGTACGCCCAGCCCACCCGAGTAGGTTGCCATGGCAGTTTCCAGGCCTATTTCCATGGAGAAGTAGGCAATTGAGGGTTTATTACTCATAGTGTTAAACACTTTCAGTTATGCCGTTCATTTTTATCCATTGTGTGGCCATTTCCAGTCACGTATCTCTGGTATGTCCTGGCCGTGTTTGGCGATGTACTGTTTGTGCTCAATCAGCTTGTCGCGCATCAGTTGTTTCAGATGCGCTGCCTTGTAGCCCAGTGTCGGCACACGGTCGATGACATCGCTGACCAGATGATAACGATCCATATCATTGCGCACCGCCATATCGAACGGCGTGGTGGTGGTGCCTTCCTCTTTATAACCGCGTACATGGAGATTCTTGTGGTTGGTGCGCCGATAGCAGAGGCGGTGAATCAGGTAGGGGTAGCCGTGGAAGGCGAAGATCACCGGTTTGTCTGGGGTGAACAGGGTATCGAAATCCTTGTCGCTCAAGCCGTGGGGATGCTCCTCTTTGGGTTGCAGGGTCATCAGGTCCACCACGTTGATTACCCGCACCTTTAGCTCAGGCAGGTGTTGGCGCAATAGATCGACAGCCGCAAGTAATTCCAAGGTAGGCACATCACCGGCGCTGGCCATGACCACATCCGGCTCGCCGTCCTGGTCGCTGCTTGCCCATTCCCACAGACCGATGCCGGCGCTGCAATGCTTGATGGCAGCATCCATGTCGAGCCATTGTGGCTGGTTTTGTTTGCCCGCGACGATGACGTTGATGAAGTCGCGGCTGCGCAGACATTTGTCTGTGATATAGAGCAGTGTGTTGGCATCGGGTGCCAGATAGACGCGAATGATACTGGCCTTTTTGTTGACCACCAGGTCGATAAAGCCCGGGTCCTGGTGAGAGAAGCCGTTGTGGTCTTGCCGCCAGACGTGTGAGGTGAGCAGATAGTTCAGCGAAGCAACGGGACGCCGCCATGGGATCTCCTTGCTCACCTTAAGCCACTTGGCGTGCTGGTTGAACATGGAATCGACGATATGGATAAAGGCCTCGTAGCAGGAGAAAAGTCCGTGGCGTCCGGTGAGCAGGTAGCCCTCCAACCAGCCCTGGCAGGTGTGCTCCGAAAGTATCTCCATCACCCGACCATCCGTTGCGAGGTGGTCGTCTTCCGGCAGGGTTTCCGCCATCCAGGTGCGGTTGGTCACTTCGAACAGTGCGCCGAGACGGTTGGAGGCGGTTTCATCGGGGCCGACCACTCTGAAGTTGCGATTTCCCATATTGCGCTTCATCACATCGCGCAGGAACTGGCCCATGGCGCGGGTCGACTCGGCCAGGCCATGGCCGGGTTGTTCGACCTTGACGGCGTAGTCGCGAAAGTCCGGCAGTTTCAGGTCGCGCAACAACTGGCCGCCATTGGCGTGAGGATTGGAACCCATACGCCTTGAACCTTGCGGGGCCAGCTCGCTCAGCTCCGCATTTAGCGTGCCTGTTTCATCGAACAGCTCTTCAGCACGATAGCTTTGCAGCCAGCTCTCCAGCAGTTTGAGGTGATCCGGGTTGGTGGCCATGTCGGAGAAGGGCACCTGGTGGGACCGCCAGTAATCTTCGCTCTTTTGGCCATCCACCTCCTTGGGGCCGGTCCAGCCCTTGGGGCTGCGCAGAATGATCATCGGCCAACGCGGGCGTGTTTGACTGCCGTTAACGCGGGCGTCGTGTTGAATGGTTTTTATCTCTTTGACGATAGTATCCAGCGTCGCCGCCATGGTCTGATGCATGGTTTCGGGATCGCTGCCTTCGACAAAATAGGGTTTGTAGCCGTAACCGACAAACAGGCTCTCGAGTTCTTCGTGACTCATGCGCGCCAGCAGTGTCGGGTTGGCGATTTTGTAGCCGTTGAGATGCAGAATGGGCAGTACCACTCCGTCATGGGCCGGGTTGAGAAATTTATTGGAGTGCCAGGCGGTCGCCAGCGGGCCGGTTTCCGCCTCGCCATCACCTACCACGCAACACACCATCAATTCAGGATTATCGAAGGCCGCGCCGAATGCATGAGAGAGGGCATAGCCCAGCTCGCCGCCTTCGTGAATTGATCCCGGAGTTTCGGCGGTGACATGACTACCAATGCCCCCGGGGAAGGAGAACTGTTTGAACAGTTTCTTAATTCCGTCGGCATCCAGGGAAACGTCCGGATAGAATTCGCTGTAACTGCCCTCCATCCAAGTGTTAGCCACCAGGCCGGGGCCACCGTGGCCGGGACCTGCGATATAGATCATATCCAGATCCTGTTGTTTGATGATGCGGTTGCAGTGAGCATAGATAAAATTCAGACCCGGGGTGGTACCCCAATGGCCCAGTAGCCGGGGTTTGACGTGTTCCTTTTTCAGCGGTTCTTTGAGCAGGGGATTATCGAGCAGGTAGATCTGGCCGACCGAGAGGTAATTGGCGGCACGCCAGTAGGCGTTGACCTTGCGTAGTTGTTCAGCGTTTAGAGTTTCGGTTTTCGTTGCGGTCGTCATAATAATTTTTCCTTGCTGAAGCATGCGCTGTGGTGAAACAAATGATTTGTCATTAAGTGAATTCAGTGAGGCTTAATCCCAAGTAGAGGCCATAGCCAATCAATAGTATCCCACCTTCAAGTCGACTTATGCGACGCCCCGTGTACAGGAAAAGCAAAACAAGAAGCGCCGTTGCCAGCATGACCCATTGATCGAATTGCAGAATTCTTGCGTGGACCGGCAGCGGTTGAAGCAAAGCGGATACGCCTAGAATGCCCAATAAATTAAAGATATTGCTACCCAGTACGTTTCCAACCGCCACATCTGTGTGCCGACGCAGCGCTGCAATGACCGAAATTGAAAGTTCTGGCAGGGAAGTACCCACGGCGACCAGCGTCAAGCCAATCACCGCCTCAGACACTCCAAAATGTTGTGCAATACCCACGGCTCCCATAAGCAGCACTTGGGACCCTGAAATTAGCAGTAGCAAACCAGTGATGACAGCCACCACAATCCATCCGACTGACTTCGGCAACGTAGTGAGTTCTTCGGCTTCGGCTTTGTGAAGTTCGGCGGAAGGGGCGGCGTGGTAGCGTTCACTCCAATAGGCCCACACCAGGTACGTTACTAAGGCGATTAATAAAATCACGCCATCCACACGTCCTAGTGTGCTCCCTCCAGCCAAAACCAACACCAGAAACAATAGGCTTGCTGTGATTACGGTTGCGGCGTCCCGGCGCAGTGCCAGCGGTTTGACCGCCAAGGGGGTGATTAGGGCACAGAGACCCAGGATCAGTAAAATATTACCGATATTACTGCCCACAACGTTGCCTATGGCGATATCCGGTTGTGAATTTAGTGCCGCATCAATAGAAACCACCAACTCCGGTGCCGAGGTGCCGAATCCTACGATGACAATACCGCTTAACAATGGCGATATACCGAGGCGTTGGGAGGCGGCCAGCGCACCGCGAATTAAGGCCTCACCGCCAACGGTGAGCAAGACCACCCCGAGTACTAAAAATAAAAAATTCATAGTGATTAGTTGTCTTCGATTATGGTATTTTCTAAATCCATAGTTCAGCCGCCCTTAGTGAAGACTTAACCAACTAGTTGTTGTACTTAGGGAGAACCTAACCCTCTAGTAAACTCATTTCCCAGTACTCAAAAGACGATGTTGATCGTGAATAACTGCGAATGACTGGCGGGCAATTTCCAGTTCTTCGTTAGTGGGAATCACCAATACGTTGACTGCACTGTTTGTGGTACTGATTTCAACCGCATTGTTCATTTTACTATCGTTCTTTTGCGCGTCTATTTCTATGCCCAGCACTTTAAGTTGCGCACAAATTGTTTGCCGTATCTGCTGACTGTTCTCGCCAATGCCGCCGGTAAAAACCAGTGCATCTGTCCCGCCCAGCGCTACGTGGTAGGCGCCAATATACTTGCAGATGCGGTAGCAGTAGAGATCAATTGCAAGCTTAGCCTGTTGATCTCCGTCTTCGGCCAGGCGCAGAATTTCACGCATGTCTTTTACGCCGCATAAGCCTTTAAGTCCACTGCTTTCGTTGAGCATTGTTTCAACTTGATGGATGTCCATATTGCTGTTTCTGACCAGATAAAAAGGCAGGGCAGGATCGATGTCGCCACAGCGTGAACCCATCACCAATCCCTCCAGTGGTGTCATGCCCATGGAGGTGTCAATGCAGATGCCGTTTTTAATGGCGGCAGCGCTGGAGCCATTACCCAAATGGAGTGTGATTAAGTTAAGCGTGTCTAAGGTACGGTCCAAATAGTCAGCCGTAGCTTGCGCGACATGCTGGTGCGACGTGCCGTGAAATCCATAACGCCGAACATGGTGATCCTCATAACAGGCTTGCGGCACGGCGTAACGATAAGCGTATGCTGGTAAAGTTTGGAAGAATGCCGTATCGAATACGGCGACTTGCGGCAGGTTGGGGCGGAGCTTCGCCATCGTTTTGATGCCGACTAAATTGGCCGGGTTATGCAGTGGTGCCAGCGGAATGGTTTTTTCTATAGCGTCGATGACCTGATCATTGATCAATGTTGCGGAGTGAAAATAATCACCCCCGTGAACCACTCGATGACCGATCCCCGCCAGCATGTGTAGGTTGTTGGCATGTTGGCTGAGAAAAGCCAGAACATATTCCAGCGCGACAGTATGATCGGCAATGGTGGTTTCAACCTTATCCTCTTTGTATTTGTTTTCATGTTGACGCAGAATGATTGTACCTTGCGCTTCACCGATAGCTTCCACAATGCCAGACAGCCGTACGGTTTCATGCTCCATTTGTAATAGCGCAAACTTGATGGAAGAGCTGCCACAGTTAATTACCAAAAGGAGCATCAATTAGTCCTGTTGAGCCGGTGGAGTAGGGTGTGCCGGGCGTCGGTATCTACGCAGTACCATTTTTTCCAGCTCGACCAATATCAGCACCGATGAGGCTACAGCGATGATGCGCAACCAAGCCTCTATGCCAATATTTGTTGTGGCGAACAGGGCTTGCATGGGCGGTAGGTAGGTGAATCCCAGTTGAATGATCAGCAAAAGCCCGATAGCGTAGAGTACATAACGATTGCCGGTGAGTCCTTCACGGGTGAGCGCCGGTTCCAGCAAGTAACGGGCGCTGATAAGATAGAATATTTCAAACATTACCAAGGTGTTGACGGCAACGGTGCGCGCCAGCTCGATGGATGAGCCGCTTTGCCGTTCCCAAACAAACAGACCGAAGGTGCCAATCAACAAAATCAGCGAGACAAATGCAATCCGCCAGATCAGGAAACCGGAAAGTATCGGTTCTCGTGGATCTCGCGGCTTGCGTTGCATGACATTTCGCTCAGCCGGTTCAAAGGCCAGCGTCAGAGCCAGGGTAACGGCTGTGATCATGTTGATCCAAAGAATCTGTGCCGGTGTGATCGGCAGCATTCGGCCGCTGACAATTGCCGCGATGATGGTCAGTGCTTCGCCACCATTGGTGGGTAATATAAAGAGAATCGATTTTTTAAGATTGTCATAGACGGTACGCCCTTCCTCTACAGCGCGAGCGATGGAGGCGAAGTTATCATCGGTAAGCACCATCTCGGCCGCCTCTTTGGCCACCTCGGTGCCTTTCTGCCCCATGGCGACGCCGACATCGGCCCGTTTTAGTGCCGGGGCATCATTGACTCCATCGCCCGTCATGGATACAACTTCGCCCTGTGCCTGAAGTGCGGTGACCAGCTGCAATTTTTGTTCGGGCGAGACCCGGGCAAAAATATCAGAGCGTTGCACTGCGTCGTGCAGCTGTTGCTCATTATAGGTATCCAACTCGGTACCGTTGACGGAAGTCATGCCATCACCGATGCCCATTTGTGCGCCGATGGCACGGGCTGTGGCTGAGTGGTCGCCGGTGATCATCTTGACGCGAATGCCTGCGGACTTGCAGACCTGCACGGCATTCGTCGCCTCTTCCCGCGGTGGATCGATAATGCCTACGACACCAAGCAGAGTGAGCCCGGCCTGGACATCGTTGAAGGTGAGAGTTTGTTGGCCATCGCTGGCGGGTTTAAAAGCAATCGCCAGCAGTCGCTGGCCGCGAGAGGCCATCTTCTCCATTGACGCTTCCCAGTAGGTGCGATCCAATGGCGCCTCTTCGCCGCGCACTCGTTGTTGATGGCACATTTCCATTACCCGCTCTGGTGCGCCCTTTAAATAGATAAATCCATGTCTGGCATGGTCGTGATGGAGCGACGCCATGAAACGGTGTTGTGATTCGAAGGGGATGGCATCGGTGCGTGGGTATTGGGCTAGGCAGTAGTTGCGCTCCAGCCCGGCCTTTAGTGCCAGTGTTACCAGCGCCCCTTCAGTGGGGTCCCCCTGTATCTGCCATTGACCATTGACTTCGTTCAGACTGGCGTCGTTGCATAGCAAGGCTGCCTGTGCCAACTCTTTCAACAGTGGCAATTCATCGGTGGTAACCGCCTGACCATCCAGGCTGAAGGCACCGTAAGGGGCATAACCACTACCGCTCACCTCACACAGTCCAGCGCTGCTAACTACGGTCTTAACCGTCATTTCGTTGCGCGTAAGGGTGCCGGTTTTGTCGGAGCAGATTACGGTAACTGAGCCGAGCGTTTCCACTGCGGGCAGGCGACGAATGATGGCGTGTTTTTTAGCCATGCGCTGCACGCCGATGGCGAGCGTAATGGTCATGATGGCGGGCAGACCCTCGGGGATACCTGCTACAGCCAGGCCTACGGCGGCAAGAAACATTTCACCGAGCGGATAGTTTTGGATCAGCACACCATAGGCGCAAGTGGTGATAGCAACGATGCCGATGGCGATGGTGAGCCATTTGGCGAAGATGGCCATCTGTCGCAGCAGGGGAGTGGTCAGTACCTGAACCTCGCGCAGCATACGGCTGATACGGCCGATTTCGGTGATGTCACCGGTGGCAACCACCACTCCCTGGCCTTGACCATAAGTGACGAGTGTTCCTGAATAAGCGATGCATTTCCGGTCGCCAATGGTGGCAAGCTCTCCCACTGTTTCAATGGACTTTTCCGCTGGTTCTGATTCACCGGTCAACATAGCCTCTTCTATGCGCAGTTCACGTGACTTAAACAGGCGCAGGTCAGCGGGGACCTTGTCACCGGATTGCAATAACACCACATCGCCAGGAACCAATTCCTCGGCCGGAAGCGTGATAAACGCTCCGTCTCGTTTTACCAGCGCCTGATGTGAGAGCATGTGGCGGATCGCATCCAGCGCTTTCTCCGCCTTGCCTTCCTGAATAAAGCCGATGATGGCGTTGATAACCACCACGCCTAGGATGACGGCACTGTCGATCCAGTGGCCTAATATCGCGGTGATAACACAGGCGGCCAACAAGACATATATTAGGACATTATGAAACTGAGTTAGAAAGCGTGCCAGCGGGCTTTTTTTAATAGCTGGGCGTAGACGGTTGGGGCCATGTTTATCCAGGCGCTGCCGGGCTTCTTGTTGTGAAAGCCCATTCTCGGTGGAACCTAAAGAATGGAATACGTCCTCACATTTATAGTTGTGCCAGCGAAGTTCTGTATCAGAGTGCTGTTCAACCATGTGATAACCCTTTATATGGTGAAGCTAGTTCACAGGAGTAACACGGCTATTATCCACCTCTCATTAAAAAGTTTCTAGGGATAATGGACATATGTCCATTCCTAATTTAGGACAGGTTTGTTGCAGGAAACATACTAACGAAATCTTCCGATCAAAACTTATAAACTCGTAATAAAACCATTATTAAAAAGCGGTGATGGACCGGATTCGTAAGGAGATTATATGGACTATACTTCACTCGTATTTGTAAATTTCAAGAATTTGTAATCAAAGTTGTTCTTCAATTAAATAAGCTAGTTAAAAACGGGAGGACTTTCCCATGAATAACTCAAAAACAGCAGTTTATTTGCTAGGTCTTTTGGTCGCAGTCACTGCAACAGGGTGTGCCACTCAGTCGAAACTTACGCAAGATCAGGTCATGTCTCAGTATGAGCAAGTATCGCTATTGGACACGCGATTGCGAGAAGCTGATCAGAACGAATCGGATTTTCTCGCCCCTTCCGGATTTAAGTCTGCAAATCAGTCTTTAGAAAAGGCGATCGCTGCGGCACGAAATAACAAGGTAGACGTAGCCAATCAATCGGCAGCGGATGGTATCAAGGTTCTGGACAAAGTTGATAGCGATACTCTCACTAGTAAAAAGCTTCTGGGCGAGGTACTGGCTATGCGTGATAAGGCGCAAAAAGCCGGGGCACCGTCACTGAATGCAAAAGAGTATGCAAAGTTGGAAGACGGTCTTCAGTCAACAGCCCAATTGATAGAAAAGGGTCAGGCTGAGCAGGCAAAACAACGTCGACCTCAGTTGATTGAAGGCTATTCACAGTTGCAACTAACCGCGTTGAAATCTGGCTTGGTCGATGTGGCTAAGGCAGCTATTGAAAGTGCGGAACAAGAGGATGCTGAAGAATATGCGCCAAAGACATTGGGGCAAGCGCAGGAGGAAATGAGGCTTGCACTTTCAATTCTTGATGCGGATCGCCGTCAGACAGAAAAAGCCGACACACACTCAAAAAATGCTAAATGGTTAGCCGAGAAGAGTGCTGCAATTACGGAAATAATTAAGGATTTTGATCGCCGCGATTATACTGAGGAAGACATGGTGTTGTGGTACCAGAATCAATTGAGCATGATTAATGAGCCCCTGGGGGGGGCGTTACCCTTCAATGAAGAAAATGCCAAAGTGGTAGGCAGTTTGCAGCAATCAGTATCCGGTGTCGTGTCAGAGCGTAACCTAGCCCAGGCCGAGGCAGTGAATGCCAAGGCTGAAATAGCCAAGGTTGAATCAAATGCAAATATGGAGCAGGCGCAGACCAAGCAGCAATTACTCGCCGCTGAACAGCAAATTGCTGCGCTTATGAGCGCCAGTCAAGGAGAGAAAGAAAAGCTTCGCCAAGAATATGAACAAAAGTTAGCGATGTCTTCAAAGCAAACCGAAGCAAAAAAGCGTGCGGAACGTGAGCAGGAAGAGCGTTTTGAGAAAGTACAGGCGTTGTTTGGTGAGAACGAGGCGAATGTATATCGCCAGAGAAGCAATGTGTTGATCTCGGCCCATGGATTTAAGTTTCCACCGGGGCAAAGTGAAATCAATGCCGAAAACTTTCCGATGATGAACAAAATAGTAGAATCTATTAAGAAGTTTCCTAATGCCCGCATAAAGGTTGAGGGGCACACCGATGCTAGTGGTGACGATTCAACCAATCAGGCTTTATCTCAACAGCGTGCTGAGACTGTGGCTGAGTTCTTGAAAGCGGTCGGGGGAATTCCAGCCGAGCGGATCACAAAACAAGGTTTCGGAGAAGCCAAACCAGTGGCTAGCAATGAGACCTCGGAAGGTCGCGCTCTAAATCGTCGCGTTGAGATTGCTATTATCAATGAACAGTAGATAGTGTCTGAAATGTCGTCTATTCAAGGGGCCTGAAATGGCCCCTTGTCTAATATAATTGCAGGTTAAAGTCTAGACAGGATTACGTTTTTTAGCCATTAAGGTTCATTCAGGTTTTTATATACCACCGCACGAATACGACGGTTTTGCGCGCGTCCGTTTTTACTGTCGTTAGCAGTAACCGGGCGGTTGTCGGCATACCCGGCTATGGATAGATTCGAGGCCGGAATCTGAAGGGCATAGATCATGTATCTGACTACCGAGGCGGCACGGGCGGCTGACAGCTCCCAATTGGAAAAATAACGCTGCTTCAGCGCGGCATTGAGCGGCAGGTTGTCCGTATGCCCTTCAATTCTCATGTGATAGCCGGAAAATCGACTGAATGCCTCAGCAATCTCTTTTACAATAGCCTTGCCGGGACCGCTAAGGTCTGCCTGACCGGAACCGAACAGGACACTGTGTTTCATTTCGATAACGGTGAGGTCATCCAGTTGCTTGACTAACACTTGATTATCCTCAAGTGCTTTTTCCAAGTCACGTCGCATTACCTCCATTTCTGCTTGATAACGGTCCCGGTCCTGTTCGGAAAGGTTTTCTACGGCGCGCAATTTATCAGCATAGTCTTGGATCGTTTGCTGGTCCTGGACTGTCTGTTGTTTTAGGTCGACATTTTCCTGTTTCAGGGCTTTGGTGGAACAGCCTGTGCCGAGAAGAACGATAATGCATGATGCGGCTACTAGCTTTATTGATTCGTATCGCATGTCTTTCCCCTTGTTTGATATACCTATGATTATTAATAATAATAAATTAGTTAAATCACCTCCGGCAGAGCCGGAGGCTTATTAGGTTACGCCCTCAAAGGGCTTTCATTGCGCCCAAGGCGCTACATTCCTAAGGCCAATTGATCTCGCCGAGCATCTTCTTGCTCCTGATTGCGAATATATTCTCTAACCATCTCTTCATCTAAGCCCACGGTTGAAACGTAATATCCTCGTGCCCAGAAATGCTCGCCAGCGAAATTTCTTTGTTTTCCCTTGAAGCGTCTCGCTATCGTAATAGCACTCTTTCCTTTCAAATAACCAACAACATTGGATACTGAGTACTTCGGTGGAATACTGATACAAATATGCACATGATCCGCCATTAGATGGCCTTCTTCTATACGGCATTCTTTTCTACTAGCCAACTCATGAAATACCTCGCCCAAGGCTTTTCTCAAACTGCCGTATATCAGTTTTCGCCTTCGCTTAGGGATAAACACTACATGGTACTTACAATCCCATCTCGTATGAGCCAAACTCTTAAAGTCTCTCATAGGTATTCCTCTCGTTTCTTGGTCGAAACAAAAGGATAAGTGACCGTAGCCTCGGTCAAACCTATTCGAGTCCCCCCGGCATAGCCGGGGGTTTACCTAATGATTAATTATTCGGTAGTGCAGAGTGACGAATAGGTTGTCCCAAAAATCATAATTTAATAATTATTTACAGGCGATGTTTGCTCCAGGGAACTTCTGAATGACCTAGATCTGTACTACGTCACCTGCCGTAGGAATATTGGCATACCAACCGTATTGTTGATGAAACGCCTTTTGCAATGCAAGCATAGGGTCTAGTTCGCCGTGCACCAAGTGGAGTTCAGGTTTGGATTTTTTAAAATGGCCTGCCCACTCCAACAACTGCTTTTGATCGGCATGTGCCGAGAACCCGCCCAGTGTGTGTATCTTGGCTTTAACGGCAATGTCATTGCCAAGCACTTTGACATGACTGGCACCGTCGACCAGAGCGCGCCCTGTGCTACCTTGCACCTGGAAGCCGACGATGATGACATGGGTGTTGCTGCGCCATAGCTGGTTTTTAAAATGGTGGACAATGCGTCCGCCGGTACACATGCCATTGCCGGCAATAATAATGGCCCCGCCCTGGATACGATTGATGGCCATAGATTCTTCAGTGCTACGCGTACAGCGCAAAATGGGCAGCCAATCTTGCCAGCCTTTTTCGATTGCCGTATAGAATGCCTGGCTGTCCTCGTGACTGAACAGATTAATATGGCGGTGATAGATATCACTGGCGGAGATTGCCATGGGGCTGTCGAGAAAGACAAATTTTTGCTGCAATTTCCCGGCACGGTGTCTGAGCCCGAGGTAATACAAAAGTTCCTGAGTCCTGCCAACGGCAAAGGAAGGAATAAGGACATTCGCGCCGCCTTGGGCTGCATCATCTAAGGCGCGATAAAACTCTTCCAGGGTAGTGGGTAGATCACGATGGCAACGATCGCCATAGGTGGACTCCAGTAACAAAACATCCGCACTTTCGATTATGTCCGGATCGCGTAACAACACCTGACTATCATTTCCCAGGTCGCCCGAGAAAACTAGTTTTGTCTGTCTGCGTTGATCATTAATAAAGACCTCGATGATCGCTGAACCGATGATGTGGCCCGCTTCTCGAAATCGGATTCTAATATCGCCCGTGATGGAAACCTTGCTGCCGATATCCACTGCCTGGCGTTGCGCCAATAGCGTATCCACATCCTCTAGATCATACAAAGGTTCCAAAAGTTCTTTGCCGGCGCGCTTACGATGTTTATTTGACCACTCCACATCCTTTTGCGCCAGTTTGGCTGAGTCTTTCAGCATGAGATCGATCAAGTCGTGGGTCGCTGGAGTACAATACACTGGCCCTTTGAAACCGTCTTTGACGAGCTTGGGTAGTAGCCCGGAATGATCAATATGGGCATGAGACAGGACGACTGCATCAATCTGTTTTGGGTCGAAGGGGAAGGCTTGTTCGTTTTGCTCATCAGCCTTGGCGCCGCCCTGGTTCATACCACAATCGAGCAGAATGGTAGTGGCGCCTGTCTTGATCAAGTGACATGAGCCCGTGACTTGCCTGGCCGCGCCGATAAATTCAAGAGTTGCCATGAATAGCCTCCTTGCTTTTTATAACGCCCTGAAATAATCATAGCACTATTCGCGGCATAGGAATTTATGCCAGCATATGATTTCCTTTATGCAGGGGACGTAAAATGGTTGTAGATGAAAACTTGAGCCTTGAAACCAGCCCGTTTCCAAATGCGGCTGACGATGTTGAGTCAGCGCGGCTGGCTGCCGATACGCCGCAAACGCGCTCCCCCTCCTATCGGTTGGCCTATACCGATACGGAATTTCTGTTGCGTGATGAACTGCGGCCGGTGCGTTTGCAATTAGAGCTGTTAAAGCCAGAGTTGGAGCAAATTGATCAGGGAATAGAATCAACGGTGGTGATTTTCGGCAGCGCCAGGATTCCAGAGAGGGCAGAGGCAGAAAAAAGGCTGCAAGCGGCCGAACGGTTGCAAATTGAACAGCCGCAAGACAGATTGTTGAGACAACGGACAAGCGCTGCCAGGCGCATTCTCGAAAATAGCCGCTATTATGATGAAGCCCGCAAGCTGGGGGCATTGATAACAGCCGACGGTCATGCCACCGGTGGTGCCGACATGGTGGTGATTACCGGTGGCGGACCGGGTATTATGGAGGCTGCCAATCGCGGCGCCAAAGATGCTGGCGGGAAAAGCATTGGCTTGAACATTGTCCTACCTTTTGAACAACAACCCAATCCTTACATTACACCGGAACTCTGTTTCCAATTTCATTATTTTGCCATCCGCAAAATGCATTTCCTTAAACGTGCCAAGGCCCTTGTTGCCTGCCCCGGCGGCTTTGGTACCTTGGATGAGTTGTTTGAAACTTTGACCCTGATTCAAACTCGTAAGATAAAACGAGTACCTGTGTTGTTGCTGGGTGGTGACTATTGGCGACGGATAATAAATTTTGATGCATTGGTAGAGGAGGGAGCTATTGATGAGAAAGACCTGGAATTGATTCAATACGTGGAAACTGCTGAAGAAGCTTGGCAGTTAATTAAAAATTATTACGAACTATAATTACTGGCAACGGCTTATGAGATCCAAGGGTACTCATATACACAGAATCATCGCCTTGAGTTTACTTACGGCGACCTTTCCAGCACAGGTTGCTGCTGTTGATAATAATCCTTGTGTCAATATTAAAGATGCAACTCAGCGGCTTGAATGCTACGACAATTCGGAAAAACAAAAGGATGAAGGCCTGCCAGCGTTGGGGGGCGATGATAAAAAGTTGCCTTTGCGGGAGCGCATCAAAAAAGAGGAAAAATTATCCATTGTCGGTGATTTCATCATCTTGCCACATCGGCCAACCTACATAATGCCGGTTACATACATGGCAAATACAAATATCGAACCCTTTCGCGAAACCTATGGTGATCAGGCCGACAAGCTTCAGAATATTGAGGTGAAATTTCAACTCAGTTTTAAAGTGCCTGTCTGGCTCGATATCGCCGACAAGGATGTGGGGTTGTGGTTTGGCTATACTCAGCTATCGCTTTGGCAACTGTATAACAGTCAGGTGTCTTCGCCGTTTCGGGAAACCAATTATGAACCCGAACTGGCCCTCGTGGTTGAAACTGATCACGAATTATTCGGTATGCGAAATAGCTTTATTCTCCTCGGTATAGGTCATCAATCCAACGGACAGTCTGAGCCACTTTCACGAAGCTGGAATCGTCTTTACCTTAGCTTTGTGCTTGAACATAAAAACATCGTTGCCTATTTCAAGCCCTGGTATCGCCTGCCCGAGGACTCGGAAGACGATGACAACCCTGACATCGACGATTATATCGGTCATGGTGAATTGAGCCTGTTCTACAGAAAAAATAAAAGAGTTACAGGATTACGGTTGTGGAATAATCTGCGCAGTGACCATAACCGTACTTCGGTGCAGCTGGATTGGAGTTTCCCCATCAAGTCTGGTTTTAAAGCTTATGTCCAGATATTTGACGGCTATGCTGAGACGCTTGTTGATTATAATTATCGAACCAGGCGCTTTGGAGTAGGCATCATGCTCACGGATTGGTTTTAGTAAAGGACACAATAATTCCCTAATTAATCGGTCAGTGTATGCCTATTTAGTTGTTGGGATGTAGCGGCTCTCCGCGTTCTGCATTTTTAGGCGACCACGTTCGATCAACGCCTGACCTTCTCTTATCTCAGTATCGCCTTCAGAAATTCTAGCATTGCCTTGCTGAATTAGTTCGTATCCTTCTGAAATTTGTTCCTCACCGACTTTCCAGGCCTTGGCGATTTTTTTAAGCTTGCTGGCCCTGTCCGATGCGCTCTCGGCTGAATCGGCATTATGAGCGGTTTGGGAAAGCGCTTGAAATGCCTGTCGGTTGGTTTGAACCGCAATGTTTCCAGCGGCTATAATCCTTTCTCCCTCTCGTAAGTCTGCACGGCCTTTTTCAACTATCTTTCTGCCCTTTAATACTTGTTTTTCTCCCTTTACTGATTCCTTTTCACCTTCTTCCCACTGCTTTGCGGTTTGTATCTGCGATTCGCCGTCGGCAAGTAGCCGATCACCAAATGATGGGGTTTTGGAGGCGCAGCCAGAAAAGCCAAGTACTGACAAAATACATAAAGAAATGACGGTTTTGTGCACGGTGTTAATCCCTTTAATCGTTAATTAATCCTTCAGACAAGCGGTAGCGACCTAGTGTGCTGTAACAGATAATGTAGGCATATAGCAAAGCGCTCATTACCCAGCTGCTAGGCGTGTTTTTGAAGGCATAGCGGGTCTACGTCGAGAAAATACAACAACGCAGATGGGTAATGAGCGCTTTGCCCGGAGGGAGCGCCACAAATTTGCCGCAACGGCGTTACCGTTCTTGAAAAGGTGCTGACATTTCCTGCGAACGGTGCCTTGTTGCAACAAATTTGTGACGCTCTATATGCCCACATTATCTGTTACACCACACTAGTAAGTCTGAGTAAAATATAACTATAACAGCTATTTTCGCAAATAGATTGCAACGAGTAATACCGTCAGCGACACAATCCAGAAAGCCATATAAGTGATCATTGACTGTTTGGCTTTGCGCTTTTCCAGCCAGGTGCGTGGTTTGACTCCGCGCGCTAGAAATACAGTTTTTGCCGCGAGATTTACGCACACGATATTGACGGCCAGTAGTAACGCCGCACCGAGAGCAAGCCCCCATTCTCCGGTCCCCAACATGAGGCCGACTGTTGCAGTGGGAGGTAGTAACGCTACAGCGACCATCACACCGACGAGTACGCTCGATAAGCCTGTTGTAAGAGACAATACCGCCGCCGCACCAGACGCGAGGGCCAATACGGCAGAATCAAGCCCGACGTGGGTGCGCGCAACGAGCTCGCCACTACCTAAATCAATCGGTAATAAAATACCGAGAATAAAGGAAAGTAAAAAGGCTAAGCCCAGTCCTGCCAGGTTGGTTCTCAACGCTGTCCACATCAAGGGCGTGTCCCCTAGCGCTGCGGCCAAAGCGAGTGCTATGTTTGGCCCTAGAAGTGGTGCAATGACCATTGCGCCGATAACGACGGCCACATTGTTTTCAATTAATCCAATTGCCGCAACAATAGTGGACAAAAATACTAGCAAGAGAAAGTTATTGTTTAACTCTGCATTTTTGGATATGTTGTGATAAAGCTCCTCGCGGGTAGCGCCACTAGCGTTGCGCTGCTTTTTCTCAGATTCATCTTGTTCTAAATGCGGTAAGGTGGCTTCCACGGGTAATACTACAATTCTGCTAGCATCACGCATTGCTATGTTGTTTTGTAGCGCATCCATCACGGCTTGCCTGTGGTTGTCATCGACCAATAGTCGTATTACTTGGCGTTCGTTATTGTCCGAAGTCCCACTGTGCCATTGATCGACTGCACCATATTTACGACCTATATTGTTGACTAAATCTACATGGTCTTTATGCGTGATTACTTCAATTATTTTCATGGTATAAATCTTAAGGTTATATATTTGATTATGTTTACTGTTTATAGCATGTTTCTACAGAGTTAATTATTTACCGCTTGAGGAAGCGTTAAAAAAGGAAATGAGAATGGATTCCGATAAAGGTCTTGTGGCAGCCTATGCCCTGGATGGAGTTGGCGGAGGTACTGAATTAGGTTGGGAGGAGATGCGAGCCTGGAAGGACGAGGGCGGATTTCTCTGGAGCCATTTGGATCTTACCCATCCGGCTGCCCAACATTGGATCAAAGAAGAAAGTGGTGTGGACGAGGTCGTGGCAGAAGCCCTACTGGCAGATGAGACCCGCCCAAGAGTGTCTATGATGAAAAATGGCCTGCTTGTTATGTTGCGGGGCGTGAATATGAACCCAGGCGCTGATCCCGAAGATATGGTAGCGATTCGTATCTGGGTCGAAGAAGGACGGGTCATTACCACGCGTAAACGCCATTTACTGACCATTAATGACATACAATTGTTAATTTCCGAACAGGAAGGTCCAACGACATCCGGCGATTTGTTGGTGATGTTGGCCGACAGAATGATGATGAGGATGTCGGGCATGATCGACGAGATCGATGAGGAGGTTGACCGCCTGGAAAACGAAGTGGTGGAGTCCGAACGACCGCAGTTACGCCATGAACTGGCGATGCTACGTACCCAGGTTATCTCATTACGCCGTTATCTCGCACCGCAAAGGGAAGCGGTGGTAAGGCTCAGTCAGGAACGAGTGAAATGGTTAACCGATGGTGACCGGATTCGCCTGCGAGAAGTTAGCGACCGGATTATTCGCTATGTAGAGGATTTAGACTCCGTGCGTGATCGCGCCGCCGTGGTGCAAGAGGAACTGGCCAGCCGCCTGGCCGAACAGATGAACAATCGCATGTATATGCTGTCTTTGGTGGCGGCAATCTTTTTGCCTTTAGGTTTTCTTACCGGGTTGCTAGGTGTCAATGTCGGTGGTATTCCCGGCTCGGAAAATCCATTTGGTTTTGAATGGATGATCGGTTTTTTGATTGTATTGGTTGGTATACAGATCTGGATTTTCAAACGTCAAAGTTGGTTTTAGACATCATAGCCCCCTGGGATTACTAGCGAGAGTCCTTCGGGGGTTGATGGGTAAGAATGTAAGTGCCCAATACTAAGCCGATGATGACGCCGATTGAAAGGACAAAAAAGATCATCAAGGCGCGGGAGATACTATACTGCCAGAAAAACAGATTGATCGTGATGACCGATGCGTTTTGTACGGTGAATATCACCAGTAACAATAACAAGATCATGGCGATGATCAGTTTTGTCTGTTGCATTTGCTTTTATCCCAGGCCGTTATACGGCAGACATGAGTGGTGAGGCTAGGTGCATAGGCTGTCTGAAATTATAGATGAAATAAACGACATGAAGTTAGCGCCGCCGTGTTCCCCGTAAAATTTTTGCGGTAAACAGTTTTATGGAGTGGAGTTTGAATATTTTACTGGTATTGCTCACATTGTTAACCGTGTCGCACTCTGCGCTGGCCGATATCGAGCGCCAAGAGCAGGATGATGCCGCCATTTTATTAGTG
>CAMYNQ010000010.1 GCA_947259785.1 uncultured Chromatiaceae bacterium
GTGCACAATGAAAAATCTAAACTTAAGCCCGCTAAAGAAACTCGAAATTATTCTGGATGGTGAGCACCAGAGTTTCGCGACCGACCTGCTTGATCGTGCCGGGGTGAAAGGTTACACCATCGTCAACAATCTATCGGGCAAAGGTGCTCATGGCTTTCATCAGGGCCACCTCATGTTCAATGAAGATGATGTGCTGATTATGATTATTGCTGCAGTTCCTGAGAGTCTGGTCGATTCGATTCTTGAGGGGTTAGGACCGTTTTTTGGCGAACATTCTGGGGTGGTGTTTGTCTCTGATATCCAGGTGACTCGTGTGGTTAAGTTTAGCAACTGATTTTTATAATCAGCTTGGTTTTACACCGCTATCGGGCAGAATTATTGATTCTGCCCTTTTTCGTTATTAAGAGAGAAAGTCTTTCTCACTGAATGTAGGTGAATCTCGATTGAGGTCGTCATCGTATTAAGATGATGATCTATTTCGACTCTTCAATCCACAACCGTCTGATAAAGGGTTATTTCTCTTTATTGCCGCATCAAAGAGGCTTTATGGCGGGAGTACATCGTGTTTAGATCCACAGGGGCGGAGAAGTCTCTTAGCTCATTGAATCATGATGATTTGGGCTCATGGTCTAATACAAGCCTGTAGCATAGAAAATATCTATGGCTAAGTGAGAAAATATCGACTAGATATCATTGTGATAAACCGCTGATAATGAGGGCGTTTTGTTTAAAGCAGCGTGTTTAATTACACAAAGGTTTATATGTGATGTCGAGTCTCAGTAATCTTTTAATACCGGCGGTTTTGTTTTTTGCGCTTGGGGCAATTGCAAGATTAATCCGGTCAGACCTCAAGTTTCCACCTGACTTAGCTAAAGTGCTGTCGATCTATTTATTGATGGCGATTGGTTTGCATGGCGGCTATGAGTTAGGTAAGGCTGATTTGGCAATAGCGGTCAATGCCATCGTCTGGGCCTTGATACTGGGTTTTTCACTGCCGATCTTAGGCTATTTTGCGTTAGTGGTGACACGCAAGGTAAGCCCATTGGACGCTGCTGCCATATCCGCGCACTATGGCTCGGTGAGCGCGGGTACCTTCCTGACGGCGATTGCCTATCTTGATAACACTGGCGTTGAGTATGAGTCCTATCCTTTGATTATGCTGGCAGTGATGGAGTCGCCAGCCATTGTCGTTGGCTTGCTGCTGGCGGCGATGGCGAGGAAACAGCTTGCCAAGGCCAATGGTGGGCGGCCAAGCATAGTTGATGATGATGGTGAAAGTAGTACTAAGTTTAGTAATCTGCTGCATGAAGCGTTTACCAATGGCAGTGTCGTGGTGCTAATCGGATCCATGATTATTGGCGCTATTTCTCAGCCCTCAGGCATGGATAAGCTGAAGCCGTTTATTGATGATATCTTCATGGGGGCACTATGCCTGTTTCTGTTTGAAATGGGGATGGAAGCCGCGCGTCGCATCAAAGAGTTTAAAAAAGTGGGCATTGTGCTCGGCATGTTTGGCGTGGTCATGCCCGTAATCGGTGGTGCAATTGGTGCGGTGGTTGGCCACAGCATTCTAGGATTTAGTGTCGGCGGCGCTACCCTCGTTGCGATATTAGGGGCTAGTGCATCTTACATAGCCGTACCGCCGGCAATGCGTTTGGCTGTGCCTGAGGCGAATCCCTCTTTTTACTTAACCTTGTCATTGGGAATTACCTTTCCATTTAATGTTATGATTGGTATTCCTCTATACCACTGGTTTGTTACGTATCTTGCGGGTGCGTAGTCCTGCTTTATCAGATTGCGAGAAATGATTTATGGCTGAGTTATATCCTCATAAGCTAGTCAACATTATCACCCTCGATGTACTGGCAGATAAGTTGAGCCAGATGTTTCGTCGGCACGAAGTGAGTGGCTATACGATCATCAGGGCGCGGGGCGAAGGTGCCTCAGGCGAGGTGGCTAGTACATTGGACTTTGAAGCAAATATCATGATCAAAGTCATTTTGCCCGAGAGTAAACTTCAGCGTTTGCTGGATGGTCTACAGCGGCAAATTGATCGTGGCTATCACCTGACGGTATTTGTTTCAGATGTGGATGTTTTATCGCCTGAAAAATTTTCCAGACCACTAGAATAATTACATTAACCAGCGGGCTGGTATTCCGTCTGTCTCAAGGTGAGCAATATGTCAAAAAAGATGGAAGAAGAACGCAATTTAGGTGTTACAGGCGAACTGCAAGACCAGTTGCTCAGGCACCTTACCCTGAGACAGTTGCAGATATTTGAGGCCATTGCCAGGTTGGGTAGCTATACTAGGGCAGCTGAAGAGCTGTTTCTCACCCAGCCAACGGTCTCGATGCAGATCAAAAAAATCTCTGACACAATTGGTTTGCCCCTACTTGAGCAGGTGGATCGCAGGCATCGGCCTAGCGAAATCGGTGAAGAGCTTTGCCGAGCTACACGAGCCATCTTTGGTATCTTAAATGATCTAGAAAATTCGATTGCAGCATACAAAGGCCTAAAACGAGGGCGGTTGCGGCTCGGTGTGGTGACAACAGCAAAGTATTTTGCCCCTGAAATATTAGGAGAATTCTGCAAGGAATATCCTGAGATTGATGTCTCGCTTAAAGTCACTAATCGCGAAAGAGTTCATGAACGTCTGAAACACGGTGAAGATGATCTATATATTATGGGGCGTACGCAAGAGGAACCCGGTTTAGTGTCTATTCCGTTTGCCCCAAATCCAATGGTTGTTGTTGCTGGCAAGGATCATCCCTTGACTAAGGAACAGGATATTTCGTTAGAACGTCTTGCTCAGGAACCATTGCTTTTGCGTGAACCAGGGTCAGGCATTAGGGATATTACAATGCGCAAATTTAGGGAGCTGAATTTAAAACCTAAAGTGCGAATGGAGTTAGGCAGCAACGAGGCAATTAAACATGCGGTTGTCGGTGGCTTGGGTATATCCATGTTGTCATTGCATACCCTGAGTCTTGAAGGTGCGACTGGGCCAGTAGATATCTTGGACGTCCAAGACTTTCCTCTGCAGAGACAGTGGTACTTGGTCTACTCAACAGAAAGAGAGCTGTCGATTATTACGCAGACATTTCTTGAATATGTTAAGGGCAAGGGGGTAGAAATTGAGGCCAAAATGAATAAGCTGCTGGGGGATTTCGATCTGATTCATCAAGAGCGTTGGCGAAGTCTCTCCAGAGAAAAGAAATAAAGCGCCAGCTGATAGTGTCAAAGGATTGATTATCCAGTAAGGCGGTTCATCTGTTCTGTTTTTCTAACCATGCGATACAGTGAGCGCATATTGTTGTAATGCATTACCTGGGTCAAGGGGATCCAGGTGATTTGATGTGATTCATCATTGCCCGGAATATCAAGCCGATCATCAATTTCAACTAAGAAACGTATGTCAAAATGCTCATGACGATCATCGTGTGCGCTGGGGTAGATGGTGTGAATATCAATATCAAATATTCCTTCTGATAGGAGTTTGATATTGTTGATGTCGATGCCGCTTTCTTCCGATGTTTCTTTTAGCACGACCTGTAACATATCAGGATCGCCATCGGCATGACCGCCTGGCTGGAACCAGCGATCCAGTTTGCGGTGATGCAGCATCAGGGTATGGCTGCGCGCAGGGTTCACGACCCAGGCGGAGCCGGTCACATGGCCATGGGCCAAATGGCGATTGAAACAGTCCTGGTGGGCCTCAATAAAACGCAATGTGCGATCCACCATTGCGGCTTCTTCCATATACTCTGTACGATAGCCGAGCAGTTGCTGGATTAGGTTTTTTCTATGCATGGCGGAGGCGCCTGTGGATGACCGGATTTATAGTGTATAAATTTAACACGGCCTTGCCCGGAGTCGTCATTGATTTGCTCTATGGGTGGTATCGAAAAGTGTAATGAAGGCCGGAGCACTATTCGTGTTTTAATGACCAGCGTTCACCATTGCCCAGATAACGCATCTCGCGATGCGTTATCTGCATGGCATACAGGTATAGCTGGATTATTTTATGCATGATTAAACTGCGCACCTACATTTTCATCGATTCCCTGCAGCCGCAGTTGGCCACCTATCTTGGTACCGTATCCCAAGGGTTCTTGCCGGTTCCCGGCGATGCCTGTCTGTGGATGGAAGTCGCTCCCGGAATGGCGATTCATCGCTTAACGGATGTCGCCCTAAAAGCGACGCGCGTGCACTTGGGTCAGCAAGTGGTGGAACGTGCCTTTGGTTCGATGGTGTTTCATCATCGTGACCAAAGTGATGTGCAGGAGGCGGGACGAGCTGTATTGCACAGCCTCGCAACGCGTGAGGAAGAACGCCAGAAATGTCGCATTGCCTGGAGCGAGACGGTGAGGGCAATCACTCCCGATCATGCGGTGCTGATTAACCGTCAGGATCGCAAAGGCAGTATGATTCTACCTGGCCAGAGCATGTTTATTCTTGAGACTGAACCTGCCGGCTACATCGTGTATGCGGCTAATGAAGCAGAAAAAGCTTCGAGTATTTCCTTGATTGAGGCGCGAGCGGTAGGGGCTTTTGGTCGTCTGATATTAGCCGGTCGAGAATCAGAAATTGAAGTGGCAGCTCATGCAGCCATTAGTGCAGTCCGGTCGTTAAGCGGGCAGGCGTCAGTATAGCCCATGGGTGGATAGGGTAAGGTAATCCGGTTCAGTGTAGTAATTCCTTGATCGATCAGCTGCATTGTGCGGGCGTTTTGCGGGCCCAGCTGTGCGCTGTTGTACATTGTAGTGCAAATAAGGGCGATTAGTCGCCCCTGAAAGACCACTCATCCGATTCAAACAAACCCCTTCGGTAATGACCTGCTATTACAGCTAAATCCTATTGATCCGCTGATTCAACTATCTACCGTTATTTCCTGGCAATATTGTGAAGAGTGATTTGCGATTCATTATTCAAAAGACGTTGGCGCACCGAGCAAACCGATCCGGTTGATAGTTGGGTTATTAATCCTCAGCAGCTGTCCTACAGTGGAAGCTAAATTCTTATTATCAAGAGTTTTGCGGGCGGCGTGAGTTTCAGCAAAAATTACCCTGCTAAAAAAACCATTAAAAAGAGACAATCGATACCCGCGCGACAAAAAGCGAAAACAATGCAAAAGGCGGGCGGCAATAGAGCCGATCACTGGTCACTTGAAATCAGACTATCGGTTATCGAGAAACTTCCTCAAAGGGGTTTCAGGTGATCATATCAATCTTTTGATGGCAGCCACTGCGTGCTAAAGCGATGGTCAAACATTGTAAATCCTTGAGCTGAAGTGTTTTTTCGTGGGGTGAACTGCCCTACCATTGTTGCAAATGGTTAGCAAAACGAATGGGGGGCTGATATGGAAACTGTAGAAATTATTGCATTGAGTATGGGCGTTGCCTGGGCCAGTGGGCTCAATCTTTATGCGGCTATTTTTGTGCTCGGCTGGCTGGGTGGTACAGGGAATCTGGTGTTGCCTCAAGAGTTGCAGATTTGCAGCGATCCAATGGTGATGTTTGCTGCCGGTTTTATGTATTTTGTGGAATTTTTTGCCGATAAGACCCCAGGGATCGATACCGGCTGGGATGCGATTCATACCTTTATTCGCATTCCTGTCGGGGCCATTTTGGCCGCTGGTGCGGTAGGTGAATTGGGCCAGGGGGCTGAGCTGGCTGCGTTTCTGATTGGCGGTGGTTTGACCGCTGCGACCCATGCAACCAAGGCGGGTAGTCGTGTTCTGATTAATACCTCACCCGAACCAGTGACCAATTGGACGGCATCGTTGGCTGAGGATGTCGCCGTGATTGCCTGTCTGTGGACGGCGCTTAATTCACCTGTGGTTTTTCTTGTATTTTTGGTGCTTGCCATCGTGCTAATGGCTTGGTTGTTGCCTCAGATCTGGCGCGGTATCAAACTGCTATTTAGTCGGATTGCTGGGTTTTTTCGCTTGGGTAGCAGGCGTCATTCTCCGGATAAAGATATCTCTGTCTTGCCAGGCCCTGATAAGGGTGGGGATTAATTGCGGGTCGTTAATTGCCTAATACTTAGTGCCCTTGAATCTATCAGGCTGTGCTGAATTAAAAGACTTGTTGTTTTAATCCTGATTCAATATCTTACCCCTTTATTGGTTTTGCCAATTCGCCAATATCCACCAAGGTGTCAGTGCTTCTGTGGTGAAGGTCACAGCTGAAGAGAAAAAACTGGCTTTTCAGGCAGCCAAGGCTATGGATTTGGAAGTGGCAGGGGTGGAACTTATTCGCTCAGCCAAGGGCCCGTTATTGCTGGAGGTGAATTCGTCTCCGGGGTTGGAGGGGGCAGTGGCGGCGACAGGCGAAGATATTGCCGGGATGATGGTTAGCGCAATTGATAAAATTTGGATTGGAAGCGTGACTTGGCAGTTGGTGTAAAGTAAATCTATGACTGAGCAAGTTAAAACCAATAGTGCACTTGATGAGGTAATTGCCTATGAGCTGCATGGCAATTGTTATCTCAATATCACCGACCGTTGCACACTGCGTTGTGCCTTTTGTCCCAAGTTTAATAAAACTTTTGAGGTGCAGGGATATGACCTGCGTTTGAAGTTTGAGCCATCGGTTGGTGAAATCCTGGCTGCAGTGGGTGATCCGGGGCGTTATAAAGAGACCGTCTTTTGTGGCCTGGGTGAGCCGACGCAAAGGCTGGATGTGTTGCTGCAGGTAGCCGGAAAATTGAAACAGCAGGGGGCGAGGATTCGCCTCAACAGCGATGGTCTGGCGAGCCTGGTACAGGGTCGTGATGTAACACCGGAATTGGCTGGTCTGATTGATGCGCTGTCTATCTCCATGAATGCCCAGAACGAAGACGTATATAAGCGACACTGTCGACCCAAGAAAGAATATCCCGGTGCCTATCAGGCGATGCTGGAATTTGCCAACAAGGCCAAAGCGGTTATCCCGTCCGTTACTTTGACAGCGATTGATGGGTTGGAGGGGGTGGATATTGAGGCCTGTCGCAAAATTGCCATCGAGTTGGGTGTACAGTTTCGAGGCCGTCAACTGGATGTGGTGGGTTGATTAAGATTGTTGGAGTTTTGATGTGAATATCGAACTTGCAAAATTTCTTGCTGCCGATGAGCGGCCTGATGAATCGATGATTTATCCCGAGTTATACGGTTTTTTGTTTGCTGTGTGTTGCGCGCCGGAGATGACCACGCCCTCAGACTGGATGCCACTGGTCTTCAATGGTGAAGAGGCTGGTTATACTGATGAGGCAGAGGCCAAAAAGGTGATGGAGGGTATCATGGCGGCTTATAACGAGGTGAACGATGGCGTAATTTCTGCAAAGTTATGTTTGCCGACGTGGTTGGACGTCTTAAGCCCGCCTATGGAAAATTTTGACGATGAAGCACCGTTGGCCTATTGGGCACGAGGCTTCTTGGTCGGTCATGACTGGTTGAGTAAGGTGTGGGATCACTATTTGTTAGGTGAGATGGAGGCCGAGCTTGCTGCTTGTTTGATGGCGCTAACATTATTTTCAAGTAAGGAGTTGGCCGGGGCCTATGCCAGTGAGGGACGTGATGAGCCGATGCCGCTTGAGAACCTAGCCGAAATGACTGTGGATGGTTTGGAAATGGCGATGGCGTCTTATGCGCAGATGGGGCGTTCCATCTATTTGGCATTGCAACAGCAGGCGCAGATGCCGATTGAGCGCGAGGCTGATAAGGTTGGCCGAAACGATCCCTGCCCTTGCGGTAGTGGTAAGAAGTACAAGAAATGTTGCCTGCATTAATTCTTTTGTTGTAAATAAATAAAACCACCCGGAGGTGGTTTTATTTATTCTAGTCCCAGGTTTTGCCATAGGGTTCGGGTTGGTTCCGTTTGGTTCATGGTGTAGAAGTGCAATCCGGGTGCGCCGTTATCTAAAAGATTGTTGCACAGTTCGGTCACAACCTCTTCACCAAAGGCGACGATAGACTCCTTGTCGTCAGCATAGCCTTCTAGGCGTTTAGCTATCCAACGTGGGATCTCAGCTCCGCACATGTCGGAGAATCGTTTCAGGTTGCTGTAGTTGGTGATGGGCATGATGCCGGGGATGATGGGTATCCCAACGTCCAGTTTACAGCAGTCATCGACAAAACGATAATAGGCATCGGGGTTGTAGAAATATTGGGTGATGGCGGCGTTGGCGCCAGCCTTGGCTTTGCGGGCAAAATTCTCCAGGTCTTTTTGTGCGCTGGGTGCCTGCGGATGAATTTCTGGATAGGCGGCCACTTCGATGTGAAAGTGATTGCCGGTTTCAGCGCGGATGAATTCTACCAGTTCATTGGCAAAGCGAAAATCGCCCATCTCACGCATGCCTGAGGGCATGTCACCGCGCAGGGCAACGATACGTTTGACACCAATCTCAATGTATTTGTTTAGCAGCTCACGGATGCTGTCACGGCTTCCGCCGATACAGGATAAGTGTGGGGCGGCGTTATAGTCCTTTGCCTGGATCTCTTTGACGGTGTCAAAGGTGCCTTCCTGGGTGCTACCACCGGCACCAAAGGTGACGGAGAAATAGGCTGGTTTTAGTTCTGCTAATTCTGTCAGGGTAGTGCGTAGTTTTTCCGCGCCCTTGTCAGTCTTGGGCGGAAAGAATTCGCAGCTATAGGCTTTGTATTGTGTGTTGTTCATGTTCGGTATTCCTTGATCGATGTAAAACGAAAACGGGGTGGTAAACCACCCCGTCAGCGGCATTATCGATTAATACCGGTAGTGATTAGGCTTGTAAGGGCCTTCTACTGGAACACCGATGTAGTCGGCCTGTTCTTTGCTTAGTGTAGTCAGCTTGACGCCGATTTTTTCCAAGTGCAAGCGAGCAACCTCTTCATCCAGATGTTTCGGCAGGATGTGAACGTCGATTTCGTACTGGTCACGTCTAACGAAAAACTCGATCTGAGCCAACACCTGGTTGGTGAAAGAGTTGGACATAACAAAACTTGGGTGGCCAGTGGCACAACCCAGGTTTACCAAACGACCTTCGGCCAACATGATGATGCGGTTGCCGCTAGGCAGGATGATGTGGTCAACCTGTGGTTTGATGTTTTCCCACTGGTATTGCTTCATGTTGGTGATGTCGATCTCGTTATCGAAATGGCCAATGTTGCAAACGATGGCCTGGTCTCTCATCTGCACCATGTGGTCATGGGTGATGATGTCTTTGTTGCCGGTGGTGGTGACAAAGATGTCGCCAATCGCGGCGGCGTCTTCCATGGTGGTAACACGAAAACCTTCCATTGCTGCTTGCAGTGCGCAGATTGGATCGATTTCGGTCACCATAACGGTTGCGCCTAATCCTTTTAGTGACTGGGCACAGCCTTTGCCTACATCGCCATAACCACAGACGATGGCAATTTTACCTGCAATCATCACGTCAGTGGCGCGTTTGATGCCATCAACCAAGGATTCACGACAACCATAGAGGTTGTCGAATTTTGACTTGGTGACTGAGTCGTTAACGTTCATGGCTGGGAACAACAGTTCGCCGGCTTGAACCATTTCGTACAAGCGATGAACACCGGTAGTGGTTTCTTCTGTGACGCCCTGGATGTTGCCAGCTTGCTTGGTCCAGAATTGTGCATCTTCTTTCATGACTCGAGCCAGTACGCCGAGGACGCATTTCATTTCTTCGTTGTCGGTAGTTTCTGGGCCAGGTACGACGCCAGTCTTTTCGTATTCAACACCTTTATGAACCAACAGGGTTGCATCGCCACCATCATCGAGGATCATGTTGGCTGTTTGACCACCAGGCCATTTGAAGGCTTGCTCGGTGCACCACCAGTACTCTTCCAGGGTTTCACCTTTCCAGGCAAACACAGGGATGCCAGCAGCAGCGATGGCTGCAGCAGCGTGGTCTTGAGTTGAGAAGATGTTGCACGATACCCAGCGTACTTCGGCGCCCAGATCAACCAGGGTCTCGATTAGTACAGCGGTTTGGATAGTCATGTGCAGGCTGCCCATAATGCGAGCGCCCTTAAGGGGTTTTTCCTGGCCGTATTTCTCACGCAAGGACATCAGACCGGGCATTTCGGTCTCGGCGATATTCATTTCTTTGCGGCCCCAATCGGCCAGTGAGATGTCGGCTATTTTATAATCGGTAAATTCAGACATGTTTAGTCTCCAGAATGAACCGAGCGCCGTTGTTTAAAAAATCTCTTATCGAGCCTGGCAAGCTTCTATGAGCTTGTCGCAGCGCTCCTCGAAAAGAGGGTTGCCCATTATATGGGCGGTATGTGAATTTGTTAAGTTGGCAGGCTGGGGAATGATTTTTCCCAACCTGGCCAATGTTTGTATGGTTCTTTAGATGCCGGCGGCGTCGCGCAGGGCATCAGCCTTGTCAGTCTTCTCCCAAGACAGGTCGATGTCGTCACGACCAAAGTGACCGTAGGCGGCTGTCTGACGGTAGATCGGACGTAGCAGGTCGAGCATGGTGATCAGGCCTTTGGGGCGCAGATCAAAATGTTCATTCACGAGTTCTATGATGCGAGCATCATCAATCTTGCCAGTGCCAAAGGTTTCTACCGAAACAGAGGTTGGCTCGGCGACACCAATGGCGTAAGAGACCTGGATTTCACAGCGCTCGGCTAAGCCAGCGGCAACGATATTTTTGGCCACATAACGACCGGCATAAGCAGCGGAGCGGTCAACCTTGGATGGGTCCTTGCCGGAGAACGCACCGCCACCATGACGGGCCATGCCACCGTAGGTGTCGACAATGATCTTACGGCCAGTCAGCCCGCAGTCACCGACTGGGCCACCGATGACGAAGCGGCCGGTTGGATTGATGTGGTACTGGGTGTCGGCATTGAGCCATTCAGCAGGCAGAACGGGTTTGATGATCTCATCCATCACTGCTTCACGTAGCGCTTTAGTTTCAATCTCAGGGCTGTGTTGAGTAGACAGGACAACGGCATCAATGCCAACGGGTTTGCCGTCTTCGTAGCGGAAGGTGATCTGGCTCTTGGCATCTGGGCGTAACCACGATAGTGTGCCGTTTTTGCGAATTTCGGCCTGACGTTTGACTAATTTGTGGGCATAGTGAATAGGCGCAGGCATCAGTACGTCGGTTTCGTTTGAGGCATAGCCGAACATCAGGCCTTGGTCGCCAGCACCTTGTTCGTGATCTTCAAATTCATCTACGCCTTGAGCGATATCAGCCGATTGCTTATCTATTGAAGTAATGACAGCACAGGACTCCCAGTCGAAGCCCATATCGGAACTGTTGTAACCAATTTCTTTGATAGTCTGGCGTACCACGTCCTGCATGTCGATCCAGGCTGAGGTGGTGATTTCGCCTGATAGCACCACCATTCCAGTGTTGACCATGGTTTCGCAGGCGACGCGTGCCTTGGGGTCTTGTTCAAAGATGGCGTCGAGCACAGCATCAGAAATCTGGTCGGCAACTTTGTCTGGATGACCCTCAGAAACAGACTCTGAAGTAAATAAGTGGCTGTTTGACATTATAGTTTTTGCTCCGCTAGCTATGTTTTTTTAACGCTGTTGTTGCGTGGTAGGCGGCATTCTATAGGGAAACTTTAGGGGGGTAAATATGCCGTAGTTCGGAGGACTTGTGATAAAGGTTGCAAGTTTCTGGAAATTGGGAAATCATATCCACACAGTTTGGGTGGTCAATATCTGTTGTTTTAAGTGTAAATTCTCATGTTGTGCTCCCTTTTGCTTGTCTGGAAGTGTGTTTGTTAGGGGAGGGTGAGTTCGTAATATATTGATTTCTAAAGGTGACTCTTGGTTTTTTGACAGGGCAGGTGTTGGTGGGGGGGTTTTGTGGTAACATTGCCGCCTTTCTCGCTCGGCGTGGAGCCTTGAGTGGACACGAATTTTTGATGTAACTTGTTGTTTTTATTTTAATTAACCTTAAGTTGAGGAGAGTTTTATGCCCTCTCGCAGAGATCTAGCGAATGCCGTCCGTGCCCTAAGTATGGATGCGGTACAAAAAGCGAATTCAGGCCATCCGGGCGCACCAATGGGTATGGCTGATATTGCTGAAGTATTGTGGAACGACAACATGAACCACAATCCAGTCAATCCTGACTGGAGCAACCGCGACCGTTTCATTCTGTCGAATGGTCATGGCTCGATGCTTATCTACTCATTGCTGCACCTGAC
This sequence comes from uncultured Chromatiaceae bacterium, assembly GCA_947259785.1. Taxonomy (GTDB): domain Bacteria; phylum Pseudomonadota; class Gammaproteobacteria; order Tenderiales; family Tenderiaceae; genus Tenderia. Next base: position 12,145 of record CAMYNQ010000010.1, read on the forward strand.
TGGTTACGATCTGTCTATTGATGATCTGAAACAGTTCCGTCAGCTGCATTCCAAGACTCCAGGCCATCCTGAGTATGGTTATGCGCCGGGTGTTGAAACCACTACTGGCCCATTAGGTCAAGGTGTTACCAATGGTGTGGGTATGGCGATTGCTGAAAAGGCATTGGCCGCTCAATTTAATGAAAAAGGTCATACCATCGTTGATCACAATACTTACGTATTCTTGGGTGATGGATGTTTGATGGAAGGCATATCTCACGAAGCATGTTCACTTGCTGGTACCTTGGGGCTGGGCAAGTTGATTGCTTTCTGGGATGACAACGGCATTTCAATTGACGGTCATGTTGAAGGCTGGTTTTCTGACGATACTCCGAAACGTTTTGAATCTTACGGCTGGCACGTAATTGCTGATGTTGATGGCCACGATCACGAAGCGTTGACTAAAGCTATCGACATGGCGAAAGCTATGACCGACAAACCCACCATGATTTGTTGTAAAACAACCATCGGTTTTGGTTCTCCTAACAAGTCAGGCAGCCATGCTTGCCACGGCGCACCTTTGGGTGATGAAGAGATCAATCTGACGAAGGCTGCATTGGGTTGGGACCATGCTGCATTTGAAGTGCCTGCTGATATCTATGCAGGTTGGGATGCAAAAGAAAAAGGCGCTGCGGCTGAAGCCGCTTGGAATGAAAGGTTCGCAGCTTATAAAGCTGAATTTCCTGAGCTGGCAGCTGAATACGAGCGTCGTATGTCAGGTGATTTGCCTGCCGATTGGGCGGCTAAATCGGCTGATTACATCGCGAGCGTTAACGCTGAAGCGAAAAGCCCGGCAACACGCCAGGCTTCACTAGCTTCTATCGAGGCCTACTCGCCAATGTTGCCTGAACTGTTCGGTGGTTCCGCTGACCTGGGTTGTTCAAACCTGACTGAATGGTCTGGTTTCAAACCGATGGATAACAATGAAGTACCTAACTACGTTCGCTACGGTGTGCGTGAGTTCGGTATGTCTGCAATCATGAATGGTATCGCTCTGCACGGTGGTTTGATTCCTTTTGGTTCAACCTTCCTGATGTTCTCTGAGTATGCGCGTAACGCACTGCGTATGGCAGCATTGATGAAAATCCGCAGTGTTTTTGTATTTACTCATGATTCCATTGGTCTGGGCGAAGATGGTCCTACACATCAGCCTGTCGAACAGATTCCTACACTGCGTATGATTCCGAATATGGCTGTATGGCGTCCATGTGATGCGGTTGAAGCAGCCGTATCTTGGGCGCAAGCGGTTGAGCGTAAAGAAGGTCCATCTACATTGATCTTCTCACGTCAGGGTTTGCCACATCAGGAACGTACTGATGCTCAGATTGCTGATATCGCTAAGGGTGGTTACATCCTGAAAGATTGTGACGGTACTCCAGATGTAATCATTATCGGCACGGGTTCTGAGGTTGCGCTGGCTACTGGCGCTGCTGAAGCAATGTCTGGTAGAAAGGTTCGCGTTGTATCTATGCCGTCAACCAATCTGTTTGATGCGCAAGATGCGGCTTATCGCTCTTCAGTGTTGATTAAGGGTGTTCCGACAGTTGCTGTTGAAGCGGCTGTTACCGATGCTTGGTACAAGTATGCTGATGCGGTTGTAGGTATTGATCACTTTGGTGAGTCTGCACCTGCTGCTGAGCTATTCAAGGAATTTGGTTTTACTGTAGAGAACGTTGTTGCAGCTGTTGAAGGCGTACTCTAAATAACAATTATTAGCCCGTCTTTACGCGGTAGAGGCGGGCAAAGATTTTTATTTACCTTTGAGGGAGAAAATACACAATGGCAATTAAAATTGGTATTAACGGTTTCGGCCGTATTGGACGTATGGCTTTCCGCGCTGTTGCGCAAGACTTTCCAGATATGGAAATCGTTGCAATCAATGACTTGCTGGATGCCGATTACCTGGCGTACATGCTGAAATATGACTCAGTACATGGTCGTTTTGATGGTGATGTTTCTGTTGATAACGGTGCGCTGATCGTTAACGGTAAGAAAATCCGTCTGACTGCTGAACGTAATCCTGCTGACTTGAAATGGGGCGACGTTGATGTTGATATCGTTCTGGAATGTACTGGTTTCTTCCTGACAGAAGAGTCATGCCAGGCACACATTGATGCTGGTGCTAAGAAGGTTGTTCAGTCTGCACCTTCTAAAGATGCTACGCCTATGTTCGTCTACGGTGTTAACCATGAAGAGTATGCTGGTCAAACAATTAGTTCAGCGGCTTCTTGTACTACAAACTGTTTGGCACCTTTGGCCAAGGTTATCAACGATAACTTCGGTATCAAGCGTGGTCTGATGACGACTGTTCACGCAGCAACTGCAACGCAGAAAACTGTTGATGGTCCTTCAATGAAAGACTGGCGTGGTGGTCGCGGTATTCTGGAAAATATCATTCCATCCTCAACAGGTGCTGCCAAAGCTGTTGGTGTTGTTTTACCTGAGCTGAACGGCAAGCTGACAGGTATGGCTTTCCGTGTACCAACCTCTGACGTTTCGGTTGTGGATTTGACTGTTGAATTGGATAAAGATGCTTCTTATGCTGATATCTGTGCAGCTGTTAAGACGGCTTCTGAGTCTGCGGGTATCGGTGAAACTTTGAGCTACACTGATGAGAAGGTTGTTTCTACTGACTTCCGTGGTGTCGGTTTCTCTTCTATCTTTGACGCTGAAGCCGGTATCGCTCTTGACGGTACTTTCGTTAAGTTGGTTGCATGGTATGACAACGAGTACGGTTACACCTGTAATATGATGCGTTTTGTTCGCCACGTTGCGGCAAACTAAGAAGTAAGTAGTGAAAAGGCATGGGAGCGTTGCTTCCGTGCCTTCTCTCTTTCTGGTTTTTAAATAACAGAGAGAAATTTGTTGAAGGTCTTGCTTTGTATATAGGGCTTTAACAAATTTCTTTTAAAACATGCGGAGATGTATTTATGTCTGTAATTAAAATGACTGACCTAGATCTGGCTGGTAAGCGTGTTCTGATCCGCCAGGATCTGAATGTTCCAGTTAAAGACGGTAAAGTGACTTCTGATGCGCGTATCCGCGCCTCTCTACCAACGATCCAAAAAGCTCTGGAAGCCGGTGCTGCGGTGATGATTATGTCTCACCTGGGGCGTCCAACTGAAGGTGAATATGCTGAAGAGTTCTCGCTGGCTCCAGTTGCTAACCACTTGGGTGGTTTGTTGGGTAAAGACGTTAAGTTGGTAAAAGATTACCTGGGTGGTGCTACTGTTGCTGCAGGTGAAGTCGCTATTTTGGAAAATGTTCGTTTTAATGTTGGTGAGAAGAAAAACGATGACGCCTTGGCCAAGAAGTATGCCGCTCTGTGTGACGTGTTTGTAATGGATGCCTTTGGTACTGCGCATAGAGCGCAAGGTTCTACTCATGGTGTGGCTAAATTTGCCTCTACTGCATGTGCAGGTCCTTTGTTAGCTGGTGAGTTGGAAGCACTTGGTAAAGCGCTGGATAACCCCGCACGGCCAATGGTTGCCATCGTTGGTGGTTCTAAGGTTTCTACTAAATTGACTGTGCTTGAGTCTCTGTCTAAGGTTGTTGATCAGTTAATCGTAGGTGGCGGTATTGCTAACACCTTTATCGCTGCTGCTGGTTATAATGTCGGTAAGTCGCTCTATGAAGCTGATCTAATAGGAACGTGTGAGAAGCTGACCGCTGATGCCAAGTCGCGCGGTGGTGATATCCCGGTGCCAACTGATGTTGTTTGTGCTAAAGAATTTGCTGAAACTGCAGCGGCTGAACTGAAGGGTGCCACTGATGTTGCTGACGACGATATGATTTTTGATATCGGGCCTGACAGTGCCAAGGCCTTGGCTGAAGTACTAAAATCAGCTGGAACTATTGTCTGGAATGGTCCGGTTGGCGTTTTTGAGTTCGACCAGTTTGGCGAAGGTACCAAGGCGATTGCTATGGCGATTGCTGAGTCGAATGCGTTCTCAATTGCTGGTGGTGGTGATACTCTGGCAGCCGTTGATAAGTACGAAATTGCTGATAAAGTGTCCTATATTTCTACCGGTGGTGGTGCTTTCCTTGAGTTTCTGGAAGGTAAAAAACTGCCTGCAGTCGCTATCCTTGAAGAACGAGCTGCTAATTAAATAATACGCATGACCTCCGGGGTTTTGTCTCGGGGGTTTTGATTTATAATGACAATAATGATGATTAGGTATTAATCCATACATATGTTTAGACGCACAAAGATTGTTGCCACCCTAGGACCGGCTACAGATGACCCGAAGATTCTGGATGATTTGATTCAGGCGGGTGTAGACGTAGTGCGCGCAAATTTCTCTCATGGTTCTGCCGAGGATCATATTGAACGCGCCGAGGCTGTTCGTAACCGGGCCAGAGCTCATGGCCGTCAAGTAGGTGTGTTGGCCGACCTCCAAGGACCTAAAATTCGAACTGATCGCTTTAAAGATGGCAAGGTTGAATTGGTTGAGGGTGCTAAATTTATTCTCGACGCAGCCTGTGGTAAGGAGGATGGTAATCAGGAACGTGTTGGTCTGACGTATAAAGAATTGCCAAATGATGTGAATCGTGGCGACACCCTGTTACTGGATGATGGCCGTATTGTACTGTGGGTTGAAGAGGTTGCTGGGCAAGAGATTATTTGTAAGGTTCAGGTGGCTGGAACTCTTTCAAATAACAAAGGCATTAACCGCATGGGGGGTGGCTTGTCTGCGGCAGCCTTGACTGATAAAGATAGGGCTGATATTAAGACAGCCGCCGCAATGAAAGCGGACTATATCGCTATTTCGTTTCCTCGTAGTGCTGCTGATGTTCACCTTGCGCGTGAATTGTTGCGTGAGGCTGGTGGTCATGGTGGTATTGTCGCCAAGATTGAACGTGCTGAGGCTATTGAGGATATCGAAGAAATCGTTGCTGCCTCTGATGCCATTATGGTGGCGCGTGGTGACCTAGGTGTAGAAATTGGTGATGCCGAGCTGCCAGCGGTACAAAAACGCCTGATTAGGATTGCTCGTCAGATGAATCGCGTGGTCATTACTGCGACCCAGATGATGGAAAGCATGATCGAGAATCCAATTCCGACTCGCGCGGAAGTGTTTGATGTTGCCAATGCAGTGTTGGATGGTACCGATGCAGTGATGCTGTCGGCCGAGACTGCCGCGGGTAAATATCCAGTCAAAGCTGTTGCTGCTATGGGACGGATTTGTATCAGCGCTGAAAAAGAAGAGTTGGCCAGCAGTTCTGATCATCGTATCCACACCCAGTTTAGTCGCGTGGACGAGGCCATTGCTATGTCGGCTATGTATGTTGCTAACCACCTGGGTGTGAAGGCAATTGCATGTTTGACTGAGTCTGGTGCGACGCCATTATGGATGTCTCGTATCAGTTCCGGAATTCCAATTTATTCCATGACCCCGCATGTTGAGACACGCCGTAAGGTAACCCTTTATCGTGGCGTATGCCCAGTAAGTTTCGCTGTTACATCAACGGATCACGCGACTATTAACAAAGAGGCAGTGGATGAGCTGATGCGTCGTGGTGCTGTGCGTGATGGTGATCTTGTGATCATTACCAAGGGTGATTTAATGGGTGAGATGGGTGGTACCAATGCGATGAAGATTGTTCGTGTCGGTGACATGCACGAGCCTTCATCGACAGAAGCATAAGTTTTTTTAAATAGTTTCGTAACAATAATTTTAAGTTTGAGGAGATTACAATGGCTCTAATTTCAATGCGTCAATTGCTGGATTATGCCGGTGAACATAGTTTTGGTCTGCCAGCATTCAATGTTAATAACATGGAGCAGGTTCATGCCATCATGCAGGCCGCTGATGCTGTTGATGCGCCTGTCATTATGCAGGGTTCTGCGGGTGCTCGTTCTTATGCGGGCGAACCCTTCCTGCGTCACCTGATCTCTGCTGCGATTGAAGAGTATCCACATATTCCTGTCGTTATGCATCAGGATCACGGTTCTGAGCCTGCAGTTTGTCTGCGTTCTATCCAGTCTGGTTTTTCATCAGTGATGATGGATGGCTCACTGGAAGCCGACATGAAAACACCTTCGTCCTTTGAGTATAATGTTAATGTCACCAAGACTGTTGTCGATATGGCTCATGCTGGTGGTGTTTCCGTTGAGGGTGAGCTGGGTTGTCTGGGTTCACTGGAAACCGGTGAAATGGGTGAAGAAGACGGTCATGGTGCAGAAGGCAAGCTGGATATGGATATGCTGCTGACTGATCCACAGGAAGCCAAGGACTTTGTTGAAAAGACAGGTGTTGATGCTCTGGCGATCGCTATTGGTACTTCTCACGGCGCTTACAAATTCACTAGCAAACCTACTGGTGACGTTTTGCGTATTGATCGCATTAAAGAAATTCATGCGGTTATTCCAAATACTCATTTGGTCATGCACGGCTCTTCTTCAGTGCCACAGGAATGGCTGGAAATTATCAATAACTACGGTGGTGACATGGGCCAGACCTATGGTGTACCTGTTGATGAAATCGTAGAAGGTATCAAGTCAGGTGTGCGTAAGGTTAACATTGATACGGATCTGCGTATGGCTTCTACCGGTGCAGTACGTAAGTTCTTGGCTGAGAATCCATCCAACTTTGATCCACGTAAATTCCTGAAGGAATCTACAAAAGCGATGTCTGAAATTTGTAAGGCACGTTACGAAGCTTTTGGTTGTGCCGGTCATGCATCCAAGATCAAGGCTAAGTCTCTTGAGTCTATGATTAGTTACTACAAATAAGCTTAAAGCTTGATAAGAATAAAAAAGGGCGGTATTATCCGCCCTTTTTTTATTCAGCAAAAGATGATTTACGTTGTCGAAGACGATAGTGTCTTTTTTGCCCGCTGCCCTAATGGTATCAAACTTGTCGATAAACGGATGCGGGATGAATGCTGTTAGTGATGTGGCTTAGTCCGACCCAAATAGGTCACGAGTAAAAACCTTTTCTTTTACATCTTCCAGTTGCTTGCTCATACGGTTGGAAACGATGATGTCTGACATGGCCTTGAACTCATCAAGATCAGTAATTACCTTTGAATTAAAAAAATCTGGTTCTTCCAGGCCTGGTTCGTACACAACGACTTCAATGCCTTTTGCTTTTATGCGTTTCATAACGCCTAAGATGGAAGAGGTACGAAAGTTGTCTGAGCCACTTTTCATGATTAGTCGGTAAACGCCAACGATGCGAGGTTTCTTTTTTAATATGGAGTCGGAGATAAAATCTTTGCGCGTAGTGTTTGAGTTTACGATAGCCTCTATGATGTTGTTAGGCACATCTTGATAGTTTGCCAGCAGTTGTTTGGTGTCTTTGGGTAGGCAATAACCGCCATAACCAAAAGATGGGTTGTTGTAGTGTGTGCCGATGCGTGGGTCTAGACCTACCCCTTCGATAATTTGTCTGGAATCCAGTCCGTGAGTAGCCGCGTATGTATCCAGTTCGTTAAAGTACGCCACACGCATTGCCAGATAGGTGTTGGAAAAAAGTTTGATGGCCTCCGCTTCTGTTGGGTTGGTGTAGAGAACTTTTACATCTTCCTTTATGGCCCCTTGCGCGAGTAGCGCGCCAAACTTCTCGGCTCTTGCAGACATTTCTCCGACGATTATACGAGAGGGGTGGAGGTTATCGTATAGGGCTTTGCCTTCTCGTAGGAATTCAGGTGAGAAGATAATATTAGCGTTGCCATATTTTTGTTTGATCTTCTCTGTGTAGCCTACTGGGACAGTTGATTTAATCACCATTACAGCCGGCGGATTGATTTTGATGACGTCCTCAATGACGGATTCTACTGTCGAAGTATTAAAATAGTTGGTTTCTGGATCGTAATCAGTAGGTGTCGAGATAATGACAAATTCAGCATCTCTGTATGCTTGCTTTTTATCTAATGTTGCAGTTAGGTCTAACGTCGTGTTGGCGAGAAAGTATTCAATCTCTGTGTCAGAGATGGGTGATTTTTTATTATTGATCAGGTCGACTTTCTCTTGCATTACGTCCAGGCAGATTACTTCATTATTCTGCGCCAGCAACACTGCGTTTGATAGCCCGACATAGCCTGAGCCCACTACTGCAATTTTCATGTCTCTTCCTTGTTGGAGACGCGGTTAATTTTACTTAAATGAGAAGCCTTGCTTAGACCTTGTAATAATCCCGGTACCAGGCGACAAAGTTGGCGATGCCATCTTCAATAGGCATGGCGGGTTTAAAACCGACGTCATTCATCAGATCATCAACATTGGCGTAGGTAGCGGGTACATCACCGGGTTGTAGCGGCAGCAGGTTTTTCTCTGCCTTTATGCCAAGGCATTCTTCGATTATTTCAATAAAACGCAGTAGTTCTACTGGTTGGTTATTGCCGATGTTGTAGATTTTGAAAGGTGCATAACTTGAGCTTGTGTCTGGATTGTCGCCTGACCAGTCAGGATTAGGGCTGGCAACATTGTCTAGGGTGCGGATGACTCCCTCGACAATATCATCAATATAGGTAAAGTCGCGACGGCACTTGCCATAGTTAAAGACGTCGATAGGTTTGCCTTCCAGGATGGCCTTGGTAAACAGAAATAGAGCCATGTCAGGGCGACCCCAGGGGCCATAGACGGTGAAGAAGCGCAGGCCGGTGGTTGGCAGTTGATAGAGGTGGCTGTAGGTGTGTGCCATCAACTCATTGGCCTTTTTCGAGGCAGCGTATAGGCTGACTGGGTGATCAACATTGTCGTGTACCGAAAACGGCATCTTGGTGTTGGCGCCGTATACTGAGCTGCTGGAGGCATAGACCAAGTGTTCCACTTCATTGTGGCGGCAGCCTTCGAGGATGTTGGTCGTGCCCTGGATGTTGCTGTCGATGTAGGCGTGTGGATTGATCAGAGAATAACGTACACCGGCTTGGGCGGCCAAGTGTACGACTCTGTCAGGTTTGTGTTCGCTAAACAGTTTGGCAACACCATCGCGATCTTCCAAATTTAAGCGCACATCTGTGAAACCTTCTTTACAGGTCAGTCGTGACAGGCGGTCTTTCTTAAGGTTGATATCATAGTAGTCATTTAGGTTGTCTAAACCAATGACCTCATCGCTACGATCAAGCAGCCTCTGGGCAACATTGGAACCGATGAAGCCAGCGGTGCCGGTAATTAAAACTTTCATTGCATGTGTCCTTGTTTGCTACGTTTGCTACAAGCGACCGTCTACTGCGTCTGCAGGAAACAGATATTTGATGTCATAGATGACAGAATTTGCCTTACCTAGTGCCTTGATTTTATCCAGGCCCATATCCTTGAATTGGCGGTGGCTGACAGCCAGGATAATAGCGTCATATTGATTGTCTGCAGGTTTGTCAGTCATAGGGGTGATGTTGTACTCGTGTTCGGCTTCAGCGACACTAACCCATGGATCGTAGACGTCAATGTGGCTGTGGTAGTCTGTAAATTCTTCGATGATGTCAACTACACGGGTGTTGCGCAGATCGGGGCAGTCTTCCTTGAAGGTGAGGCCCATGATCAGGATTTTTGCATCAACCACAGGAATGCGTTTTTTGGTCATCAACTTGACCACTTGCTGGGTGGCATAGGCGCCCATGCCATCATTGACGCGACGACCAGCGAGGATCATTTCCGGGTGGTAGCCAATCTCCTGCGCCTTGTGGGTTAGGTAGTAAGGGTCGACACCGATGCAGTGACCACCTACCAGTCCGGGGCGGAAGGGCAGGAAATTCCACTTCGTACCGGCGGCCTTTAACACCTCCTCGGTATCGATGCCTAGATGGTTGAAGATCAGTGCCAGCTCGTTGATTAGAGCGATATTGACATCGCGTTGGGTGTTTTCAATCACCTTGGCGGCTTCGGCGACACGAATGCTGCTAGCCTTGTAGGTGCCTGCTTCGATGACCTGGTTGTAAAGCTCATCGACAAAGTCGGCGACCTCTGGTGTCGAGCCCGAGGTGACCTTGAGGATATTGATAACGCGGTGTTCTTTATCGCCCGGATTAATGCGCTCAGGGCTGTAACCAGCATAAAAGTCCTTGTTGTAGGCTAGGCCTGAGCCAGCCTCGATAATGGGTATACAGACCTCTTCGGTGGCGCCAGGATAGACGGTAGACTCGAAAATGACCACGTCATCTTTTTTGAGTAGTTTGGCCAAGGTCTGGCTGGCACCAATTAAGGGGCTTAGATCAGGACGCTTGTGGTTATCGATGGGAGTCGGCACGGTGACTATGTAGACGTTGCAGTCTTTTAACTCGCCTGGATCGCTGGTGTAGCTAAGGTGTGTGGCAGTAAGTAGTTCTTCTGGTTCAACTTCAAGTGAACTGTCCTTGCCGGACTTTAATTCATCAATGCGTGCTTGGCTGATATCGAGGCCAACAACAGGCATCTTTTTGCCAAACTCCACCGCCAGCGGCAGGCCCACATAACCCAGGCCAATCATGCCTATTTTGACATCTTCGAGTAAAAGCATAAATCTACCTCTGATTTTGTTGTTAAATTCTGTTGTTGTCGCGACCAATTGAACAGGGGCGTAGATATGGTAGTCACCAGGCAGGTTCTCGTGGCAAGATCAACATAATTCGAGCCAAATACCGGGACTCTAAAGTTTTAAATCCTTCAAAGAGTGCGGATTAAATACAAAGGTGAAAAGATACCAAAGCTTTGCCCCAGAGTCAGTAAGCAATTTCATGTTTTTGTTTATGCATTTTAAAAGGTTATACTAAATACTTCATTAGAAGGTTGCTTTTGACTAGGGGGTAGGGTGTCTTCTCTATTGTTTACGCTATTAGAAAACCCTGATTTTAAAGAAGGTGAACTGTGGCAGCGTATCTCTCAGTCGGCTAATTCAATTATTTTCTCTGAGGGTGACCTCAGCAGCGAGCTTTATCTGGTTTTGGCCGGTGATTTACGCGTGCTGGGCAAGGTTGATCTGGATGACCAGCGCAAGATCAAGCCTGGTTTTGGTGAGCTTGGCAAAGGTGACGTCTTTGGCGAGTTGGTCTTGTTTGATGATTTGCCGCGCTCTGCCACGGTTGTTAGTTTGACCGATGTGGAGTTAGCCGCTATCAAGGCGGATGATCTGATTAGTTTTCTAGATGCCCATCCAGACTGTGGTTATCCAATTATGAAGGAGCTGTTGTCTGTGGTGGTGTACAGATTGCGTAAAGCTAATCAGCGAATTTTCTCTCTGTTCGCCTGGGGGCTTAAGAGTAAGGGGTTGGATACACATCTTTGAGCAGTTGGGTGTATTGCGTGGATAGTTTCTAGTGCGTAGTCCATATGACTGACTCGATAATGACCGTTAGATAACCATTATGATAAGAATCTTCAGACATTTTGTTCCTGCCTCATTCGTCTTTTTGATATTGATTGAGATAGCGTTGGTTTATTCAGCGATCTATATGGGGGTTGAAATCCGCTTCTGGGGTGTTGAATTTGATAAAGAGCTGTTACCCCTGTGGCCAAAGGCGTTGTTGTTCTGCTCAGTAATTTTTGTCTCTATGACTGCGATGGGCTTGTATAAAAATCAATATCGTGAGGGGCTGAATGGCGTGGTGCTCAGGTTGGCAGCATCCATGGTTATTGCATTGTCAGCGATGAGCTTGTTGTTTTACCTGTTTCCGTATCTATTCCTCGGTCGTGGCGCATTTGCTTGGTCATTTGCGATAGCTGTGACTGGTGTGTTGGTAGTCAGGCTCATATTTTTTAATAGTATTGGTAGTGAGGCTCTCCGACGTAATGTGTTGGTGCTGGGGGCTGGTAAACGGGCAGAACAGTTTAACTCGCTGCGGCGTAAGAGTGATCAGTTTGGCTTCAGAATATTGGGGTATGTTCATGTTTCTGGCGAGCATGATGTGATGCCCGAGGACAAAGTCATTCATCTGGATGTGCCACTGATTGACTATGTCCAACAGCATAATATTCAAGAAATTGTTGTTGCTTTAGAAGATCGGCGTAAGTCTTTCCCAGTTGATGATCTGCTTGATTGCAAAATGAGCGGTATTGATGTCACCGAGGCTCTTTGCTTTTTTGAGCGTGAGACTGGCAGGGTACGTCTGGAGACGTTGCATCCAAGCTGGTTTATCTTTTCTGATGGCTTTCACCATGCCGGTTTCCAGTTAACGGTGAAGCGAAGTTTTGATATTCTGGCCAGTAGTATGATTTTGTTTTTGACCTGGCCAGTCATGTTGATGGCGATAATAGCTATTTTTGTCGAAAATGGTTTTAAGGGGCCAATCTTTTATAAACAGGTCAGGGTTGGTCAGAACTGGCGTCTGTTTCAGGTGTTTAAATTTCGCAGTATGGTGGTTGATGCTGAGAAGGATGGCTCGCCCCAATGGGCACAAAAGAATGATAGTCGGGTGACACGTGTAGGCAAGTTTTTACGCCGTAGTCGTATTGATGAGCTGCCGCAGATCTTTAACGTATTAAAGGGTGATATGAGCTTCATCGGCCCACGCCCGGAAAGGCCAGAGTTTGTTGAACAGCTGGCAGAAAAAATTCCTTATTATGCCGAGCGTCATCGGGTTAAACCTGGTATTACCGGCTGGGCACAAGTGTGTTACCCCTATGGTGCTTCAGATGATGATGCCCGCGAAAAATTGCAGTATGACCTGTATTACGTCAAGAACTACAGCCTGTTTCTTGATTGCCTAATCATGTTCCAGACTATTGATGTGGTGATTTTTGGTGCGGGTGCCCGTTAAGCATTTAATCATTTCTGTTGTCAGCCATTGGGGGGGGCTTCCCCATGAGTGATGCTGGATTTATTTTAAATCCAGGTGCCTGGGGTTATGCCCTTGCAGCGCTGTGTTATCTAGCCTTGACGTTGTTGCTATTGACCAGTTGGCGTGGTCGCCTGCAGGGTGGTTTGTTGGTGGTGGTATGCCTGCTGTCAGTTGTTTGGGCCGCCATGTTGTCATATTCATTAGCAAATGGCCTGCCGCTTTCGATTACGCATATCATGCTGGAGTTGTTGCGAGATGGCGCGGTGTTGCTGTTTCTTTATAAAGTTTTGGCCATTGATAGAGTCAGATTTAGTTCTGCTGATGTGCGTTGCAGGAGGTTGGGTTATGCGATTTTTGTCGTCTGGCTTGGCCTGGCTGTGTTGCATACCGGTAACTGGTTTGTTAATCAGCCCTTAGTGGAGCTGTTGGGTTATGATCCACGTCTGGCCGGACATCTGATTCTGGCACTCGCCGGGCTGGTGTTGGTCGAACAGCTGTTTCGTAATACGCCAACGCAGCAACGTTGGGCGATAAAGTATCTTTGCCTGGGGTTGGGCGCCCTGTTTGCCTACGATTTTTTTCTCTACTCAAACGCCGTGTTATTTCAGAGTCTGGATCCCGGCCTATGGGACGCGCGAGGTTTTATCCATCTGTTGGTGGTCCCCTTGATTGCCGTGTCGGCTGCGCGTAATCCGCAATGGTCATTAGAAATTTTTGTCTCTCGCCGGGTGGTGTTTCACAGTGCTGCGGTTCTGGGGGCAGGGGTCTATTTGTTGGTGATGGCCCTGGGTGGTTATGCCATACGTTATTTTGGTGGTAGCTGGGGTAATCTGGCCCAGGTGATCTTTCTGTTTGGGGCTGGCTTGCTGTTGTTTGCCTTGATGTTTTCCGGTCAGATGCGGGCGCGGATGCGAGTCTTCCTGAGTAAGCATTTTTTTAATTACAAATATGATTATCGTGACGAGTGGTTGAAGTTCATTAGTGCTCTGGCGAGCGAGGAGCCTGGTCCCGGACTGGGTGAGCATGTGTTGCAAGCGATGGCAGCGATTGTCGATAGCCCAGGTGGTGTGTTGTGGGTGTTTGAAAGTGATACGGGGCGATTTGAGTTGGGGGTGGAGTTAAATGCGGCTGGCTGCCCAATCATCGCTGCTGATGACCCGTTCGTGGCCTATCTGCGGCAGAAAGAGTGGTTGTTTGATCTGGATGAGTATGAAAAAACCCCTGAGGTCTACGAGGGGTTGGCATTGCCAGAATGGTTGACCAGCATCGAACGCGCCTGGTTGGTGGTTCCATTGTTTCAGAATAAGCAGTTAATGGGCCTGATGTTGTTGCTTGAATCGCGTGCCGACAGGCAGATCAATTGGGAAGACAGGGATTTACTCAAGACCGTTGCGACCCAGGCGGCCAGTTATCTGGCCCTGTCACAGGCGAGCACCGAACTAGCCAATGCGCGTCAGTTTGAGGCATTCAATCGATTGTCTGCCTATGTAGTGCATGACCTCAAAAATGTGGTTGGTCAGCTGTCGCTGGTAGTCGCCAACTCAAAGAAATTTGGTCACAAGCAGGCGTTTGTCGATGACGCTTTTGCTACAGTGGAAAATTCGGTTAACAAGATGCAGCGGATGTTGGTGCAGTTGCGTCAAGGTCGGGAGTCACAGAAAAGCTCAACCGCGACCAAGTTGCTACCATTGATCGAGACTGTCATAAAGCAATGTTCGGAAAAAATACCTGTGCCAGTACTGGCTAATGTGGTTGAGCAAATGAGTGTAGTTGCAGAGCAGGATCGGTTGGCGGCGGTGATCGAACATGTCGTGCAAAATGCCCAAGATGCGACCCAGGTGGATGGTAAAGTTGAGTTACGGTTGATTTCCAATGGCCAGAATGCAGTAATCGAAATAGAAGACAGTGGTAGCGGAATGGATGAACAATTTATTCGCGAACGCCTGTTTCGGCCCTTTGATACAACCAAGGGCAATGCCGGGATGGGAATAGGCGCCTATGAATGTCGAGAGTTCGTGCGCGGCTTAGGCGGTGATGTGCGGGTCAAGAGTGAGCTGGGTGTTGGTTCCGTTTTTCAGCTCTCTATTCCGAAGGTGCAGGACTGATGCCCAAGCGGGCGTTTTGAACAGGTGGGGAAGTAAACATTGAGTCGTTCTAAGCAAGAGCAAAAAAAGATACTGGTGGTTGAGGATGATCCTGGTTTGCAGAGCCAGATGCGCTGGTGTTTTGAGGGCTATGAAGTCCTAATCGCAGGTGATCGCCCTGAGGCAATTAGTCTGCTGCGGCGGCATGAACCGGCAGTGGTGTTGTTGGACCTGGGTTTGCCGCCGGATCCTGAAAATGCCTCGGAAGGCCTGGCAGCCTTGGAAGAAATTCTAGCCTTGGCGCCTTTCACTAAGGTGATTGTGGTGACCGGCAATGACGAACGTGAAAATGCGGTCAAGGCAATAGCTAGGGGGGCATATGATTTTTATCAGAAACCCGCCGATCCTGAAGTGTTGGGTATGCTGGTTGAGCGTGCCTATTATCTTTACGAACTGGAGCAGGAAAATCGCAAGCTCACATTGCAGGCCGGCACATCATCAATTCAGGGACTAATTGCCTCGAGTCCACAAATGCTCAAGGTCTGCCGCACCATTGAGAAGGTCGCTCCTACCGGAGTGACAACCCTGTTGCTGGGTGAAAGCGGAACCGGAAAAGAGGTTATTTCGCGTGCACTACATAACCTGAGTGATCGTTCAAAAAAGCCGTTTGTGGCAATTAATTGTGGTGCGATTCCAGAAACCTTACTTGAAAGTGAACTGTTTGGATATGAGAAAGGCGCCTTTACCGGCGCAGCCAAACAAACCAAGGGCAAGATCGAGTATGCTGATGGTGGCACCTTGTTTCTTGATGAAATAGGGGATATCCCCCAATCTTTGCAAGTCAAGTTGCTGCGTTTCCTGCAAGAGCGAGTCATCGAGCGCTTGGGTGGGCGAAGCGAGATACCCGTTGATGTTCGGGTGATCTGCGCCACCAACCAGAACCTGATGCAGCAGGTAAGTCAGGGCAACTTTCGCGAAGACCTCTATTATCGAATTAGCGAAATCAGCATTAATATCCCACCGCTGCGAGAGCGTGACGGTGATGCTTTACTATTAGCCAAGGTTATTCTAGAGCGTTTTGCCAACGAGCATGGTCGCAATTTGCGGGGCTTCACAGACGATGGTGCAGCGGCAATTCAAAACTATTCCTGGCCGGGTAATGTCCGTGAGATGGAAAACCGGGTCAAGCGGGCTGTGATCATGGCTGATGGTAGTTGTATTAATGCCGAAGAGCTGGAGCTTGAGGCTGTTGATACCCAGGGGGCAATGCCTTTAAACCTGCGTGAGGTTAGGGAGCAGGCTGAAAGGGCTGCGATAGTCAGGGCAATCAATATGTTTGATAACAATATTTCGCAGGCGGCTGAGGTCTTGGGGGTGAGTCGGCCGACAATGTATGACATGATGAGCAAGTATGACTTAAAGTGAATAATTATAGGTGGTTTTTTTGTTTGGCAGTGTTGTCAAAGTGCGAAGGGGGTGCGTATGAAAGCTTCATCAAACAGAATTTTAAGAAAAGGTCGGGCGCTATGGGGTGGGGTGCTGCTGGCTGTTATATCAACTAACCTAATGTCCGCAGAGCTGGACACTTACCTTAGTAAGGCTGAAGAGTATGTATCTAAAAAGGAATACAAGGCAGCGGTAATCGAGCTCAAGAATGCCCTGCAGCAGGAGCCAGGCCATGCCGAAGCCCGATATTTGCTGGGCGAGGTTTATATCGATCTGGGTAACGGGGCCTCTGCAGAGAAAGAGTTGAGCCGGGCATTGGAGTTGGGGGTGGCGGCCGAAAAAGGCATGCCGCTGTTGGGGCGGGCTTATCTAATGCAAGGGAAATATAGAGAAGCGCTGGCGGAGATCAAGCTTGACGAGAGTGCCCCAGCTGAGGCACGCGCCAAGGTGCTGGTAGTGCATGGTGATGCCTTGCTGCTGCAACGTTCGCTTGAAGATGCGCAGAAGGCCTATGATTCGGCTTTGGGCCTAGTACCTGAGTTGCCAGATGCACTCCTGAGCATGGCTAGATTGGCATTGTCTTCAAAAGATATTGATAAAGCCGTTGGCTATGTAGATAAAGTGTTGTTTAATAATCCAGATGATGTGGATGGCTTGGTGCTTGAAGGCGAAATATTTCTTCGTAAAGCTAAGCATGTTGAGGCATTAAAGTCCTTCAGTCAGGCCAGTCGGCTTCGGCCTCAGCCTCAGAATCTGCAGGCCTTGCTGGGTAAGGCAATGGCGGAAGTTGCTTTGCAACAGTATGAGCCGGCTGCCGAGGATCTTAACCAGATTCTAAAAGCAGCCCCGCAGCACCCTATTGCGAATTATCTGCAGGCAGTTGTCTATTTTCAGCGCAAAGAGTTGGGCGAAGCTAAAGACTCCCTGAATAAGGTATTACAAGTTGCGCCAGGCCATGTTCAGAGTCAGCTGTTAATGGGGATGACAGCTTACCTGTTGGGCGAGCTAGAACAGGCGGAATATCAACTCAACCGCTTTGTTGCTGCAGTGCCGACACATGTGCCGGGGCGAAAAGCGTTGGCCGCGGTTTATCTCAAGTTGAAGCAACCGCAACAAGCAATAGAGGCGCTGGATGTGATCAGTCATGGCAGCTCTGATGCTCAGCTGTTGGCGCTGTTAGGAACTGCCTACCTACATAATGGTGACAATGAGAAGGGTACAGAGAATTTACAGAAGGCAGCCGAGCTAAAACCGGATATGGCGTCTATTCGCGCTCAGCTGGCACTTGGCAGGCTGGTGTCCGGAGAAAATGAGGCCGCGGTCAGTGATCTCGAAATGGCCATAGATCTGGATCAGGGCATGCCAATGGCAGACCTGTTACTGGTCTATAGCCATTTAAGAAGCAAGCAGTTCGACAAGGCGATTGCAGCGGCGCAGGGCCTGGTGAAAAAGCAGCCTAAAAGCCCGGTGGCGCTGAATGTGCTTGGTGTCAGTTTTGCCAGTGCAGGTAACAGGGCTGAGGCCAAGGCTCAGTTCGAGAAGGCGCTGCAGCAAGATCCAAAGTATGCTGCTGCCTATATGGGATTGGCGCGGCTAGTGTTACAGGAAGGTAATTCAGAGCAAGCCAGTGCTTATTATCAGCAATTGCTCAAAGTGGATGCCAAGCATCTTGGGGCAATGCTGGCACTAGCGCGCCTAGCTGATACTGCAGGTGATCATGATGCAGCATTAAACTGGGTCAAAAAAGCCCGCAAGGCCAACCCAAAATCAATAGAGCCCATGTTACTGCTTGCCAATGCACATCTAGTGCAGGGTGAGTCGATGAAGGCGCTAGCGGTAGCGAGGGAGTTACATGGTAACCATCCAAAACATCCGCTGGTATTGGCTATGTTGGGTAAAGCACAGCTAGCTAATGATGATACGAGTAGTGCTGTGGTGTCGTATAAAAAGTTGCTAGAACTGCAGCCGCAATCAGATCAGGCGGTTATGTTGTTGGCTGAAGCGCAGGTAAAGAATAAGCAGCTGAAAGAGGCTGGTGCTACTTTAGAGACAATAACGAAGCGAAATGAAAGTGCCTGGCAAGCGTTTGTGTTGCGGGTTGGGATTTATATCGAGTTGAGGGAATATGATCAAGCTCGAAAAATTGTGCAGAAAATTCAGACCAAGAGCCCGGATCAAAGTTTGGGTTATGAGCTTGAGGGAAATATTTTCCTGGCGGAAAAGAATTATCCACAGGCAGATAAGAGCTTTTCAAAAGCATTCTCAATAAATCAATCAGCTGCATTAGCGGCGAAACTGCACCGTGTGAGAGCCTCTCTCGAGCAGAAAAATAGCCCTGAGTCGCTTGAGGTTTGGTTAAGCGGGCATCCTGATGACTGGGGAATCAGGTTGCTGTTGGCAATGGCTTATCAGGCGGATAACAAAAATGAGCGCGCTATTGAAAATTATGAGTCGGTTTTAAAGCATCAGCCGGATAATGTGGTGTCATTGAACAACATTACTTACATACTGCAAAGCCAGGGTGATGAGCGTGCTTTGCGCTATGCCGAACGGGTACATAAATTGGCAGGCAATAATCCAGCCGTTCTTGATACCGTTGGCTGGGCATATATACACAATGGAAAGCTCAATGATGGATTGGTTTTATTGCAAGAGGCCAGATCAAAAGCGCCTCATACGCCTGAGATTGCCTACCATCTTGCGGTTGCCTTGGATAAGGTTGAGCGTAGTGATGAGGCGCGTGAGGAGCTGGAGAGGCTGTTGCGTGATAAACCGAGTTTTGAGCATGAGGCGCAAGCGTATGAGTTGTTGCGGCGTCTGCAGGCTGAGGGTGGTTGATTGTTTTGGTGCTTAAAGAATTGGGGATTCTATGAATTTTATACAAGTGACTAGAATTGCGCTGATAGTTTTGGTGTTAGTCATGTCACTACAGGGTTGTAGCGATGCACAGTTGAGTGAATCAGAGTATGTGGCAAAGGCAAAGGGCCATCAGGACCTGGGTGATCTTAACTCTGCTGTAATTGAATTGAAAAATGCATTGCGATCCAATCCAAAGGGTACAGAGTCCAGGTGGCTGTTAGGAAATATATATTTGGAAATGGGGAGAGGAACTGAAGCAGAAAAAGAATTGTTAAAGGCGGGTGAGCTAGGTGTGGTCGATGAGGCCATTCTTCCCTTGCTTATGAAGGCATTGCTGCTACAGAAAAAATATACGGAGGTGCTGGAGTGGGATGCTAGTTCAGTCCAGGGCGATAAGGCAGCTGCTGAAATTCTGACATCAAGAGGAGTTTCATATTTATATAAAAAAGATTTTAAACAGGCCAAACAAGAACTAAGTAAGGCTTTAGAGAAAAACCAAGCCTCCCAGCCGGCGCTTGTAGCGATGGCTGACTTGTCTGTTGCCGAGAGAAATCTGGACATGGCGCAGGAGTATTTGGATAAGGCCCTGTCAATTGATACTAAATATCCGCCGCTCTATAGCTCCCTTGGTAATGTGTATGAAAATAAGGGTGAGATCGAAAAGGCAATTGAGTGGTATACGAAGGCGATCGATAGTCGTTTTGATAACGCCACGGATCTTTTGAAGAGGTCCCTATTATTTGTTCAGTCAAAAAAATATGGAAAGGCCAAGGAAGGTATCGCTCGGCTGAAAAAGCATTTTCCAAACTATGTGGGTGCATACTACGCAGAGGGGATGATGTATTTTTATCAAAGCGATCTTGCCAAGGCACAGGTGGCATTAGAAAAAGTCAAAATAAACGATGAATATGATATTTGGGCCACATTTTATCTGGGGGCAGTGCATTATCTGCAGGGTAATTATGAGCGGGCAAGAGTATTTTTATCGAAATTTGTTAGTGCTGCACCAGGATATATTCCTGGACGAAAGTTCCTGGCATTAGTTAAGTCCAAGGATAAAGAGTATGTGGAAGTGGATAATCTTATCCGGCCTATTGTCAAGGCGGTACCTGACGATGTGTTTGCGTTAAATCTGTTGGCTAACTCACTTGCTAATCAGGGAAAAAACGATGAAGCAATAAAGCTTTTTGAGAAGATCGTTGACATCCAGCCAGAGTCGGCAGCAGCTAGGATGCATTTAGGCTTGGGTTTGATGGGGAGTGGGGATGCTGAGAGTGGTCTTGAGACGCTGAAGAGTGCGATAGAGATTGATCCTGAGTTCACTCAGGCGGAGGTGATGCTGGTGCTCAGCTACCTTAAACAGGGAGATTACGAAAAAGCACAACAAGTGGCAGAGCCATTTGTCAGTAGAGAGGCTGGGGATGTTGTTGCGCATAATTTGTTGGGCAAGGTATTTCTCGCAAGGAAGAATGAGGCTGGTGCTGTGCGCATATTCCAGGCAGCGAGAGAGCTTGCGCCAGGGGATATTGAAGCAAATACACGGTTAGCTGTGATTGCTATCAATGGCAAAGAGTATGAGAAAGCGCGGGAATATTATGAAGAAATATTGAAGCACCACGAAAACGATCCCCAGACACTTATTAACCTTGCTGCACTTGAGGCCCAGCATGGTGACAGGTCGGCTGTAGAACCAATACTCAAAACTGCGATAGAAGTCTACCCAAATGCAATACATCCTAGAATATTGCTTGTTCGGGACTATTTGAAGAAAGAGAATCTTGGCCAGGCGAGGATAGTGCTCTGGGAAATTCTGGATAAGAATCGCGACAACCCTGTTGTTTTGAGTCTTTGGGGGGAGGTACAGCTGGCCTCGAATGAGTTTGAGGATGCAAAATCAACTTTTCAACGCCTGGTTGAGCTTCAGCCAAAGGTTGCCAAGGCGCATTTGCTCTTGGCCAGGGCATACAGTGGTTTAAGTGATTTCGGGGCGCTTGAATCGGAACTCGATAAAACACTGGAACTGGCACCGGATAACCTTGAGGCAAAAATAGCAAAAATAAGAATGCTATTGGTCAAGGGCGAGATTGAAGCGGCAAGTAAGAACCTGGCACTACTGAAGAAAGGTGAGAGCAAGGCTGGAATGGAGTTGCAAATGCTCGAGGCTGCTATTCTGGAAAAAAGTGGGAATTTGGAAGAAGCGCATAAGATTTATAAAAGCCTTTATATGCAATACCCGAGTATGGTTACGCTTCGTCCATTGGTTCGTTTTGAATGGGAGCTGGGGAATAAGCATGAATCAGTCTCCCGTTTGGAAGGCTGGGTTACGGATCACCCTGATGACATAGGTGGCAAGCTGGAGCTGGCCAATGTCTATCTGGGGGTTGAGCGCCAGGCTGATGCCGTTCAACAGTATCGGCAGGTTCTCCATCTTTCAGAAAACAATCTGATTGCACTCAACAATTTGGCATGGCACTTCAGGGAAACAGATCCTGCTCGGGCGTTTATCTATGTAGAAAAGGCCAGTTCTTTAGCACCAGAGTCAATTCCGGTGATGGATACACTGGCTATGCTGCTCTTGGAAAAGGGGGATCTTGAGCGTGCTAAACGCCTGAATAAAACTACGCTGGAGAAAAGGCCTGGTGATCCCAGTTTGCTTTACCATCGTGCCCTGATTCTCGAGAAAAAAGGTCAAAAGCAAGAAGCAAAAAATCAGCTTGAGGAATTGCTCAAAAGAGATTTGCCCTTTCGCGAAGAGAATGAAGCTGAGCAAACGCTGAAACGTCTCACTGATAAATAATATCTCAATTTTTTATGGCGGGTATTGGGTATTACTGCATGGGTGTGGGAATACGTTTGTTTTTTGATTGAATATCTGGCTAGAGAAGAGTCCATGTTTGAGAATGTCGCTCTAAATGATGGAATCTCAAAAAAGTGGCAAAACTTAGGCTTAAAAGCACGTCGTTAATCATGTTGTAGAGCTGCATGGTTTAAGCGAAGGTGTGTGAGCTGGCTGATAAATGTCGGTCGAACAGGTTGTCGATATGCAGACATGCCACTAACTATACAGGGGGGTGGAAATGGCCCAAAGAAATCGTTATCCAATAGTCGACGCAATGGTTATCTATTGTTGCATAGCTCATTGGCCTATGTACGCTCCTCCGCTTTCAGTAACAAAGGTGGTACTGTTAACGAAGTAGAGATGAGAAGTAATAAACAGGGCAAAAAAAAGCCCCGCAGTGCGGGGCTTTTTAATATAACTTCTATAATTTAATTTTTGGTGCGACGGCGTGCTGCTGCGCCAAGGCCAAGTAAACCAAGGCCCATCATTGCAATTGTGCTAGGTTCTGGAACGGCGGCAGTGACAGATCCATCCAGGGTTGTTTGGCGGATTGCGTTAGGGGTTCCAGCATCATCAACAACCAGCAATAATTGATCTGATGTAGGGATCGGTGGGTTTACATTGGTGTCTAGGGTCAGATTGGCGTAGCTACCACCTGCATCCCCTGCTGCAACGTAATCTGCCACGTCAACAAATATACCCCCATCTGGAATGGCTTCCATAAACAACCAACCGGCTTCTGCCATGGTGATATCAAAGAAAAGATTCAGATTGGCTGCTTGAAGCTGCGAACCTGTTAGTGTGCCACCCAAGACTTGTCTGTCATTGGCATCATTGGCGATATCATTGAAGAAAACGTCAAAAAAACCACCGGTATAGACTGGGCCGCCAGCTGTGAGAATGCCGTCAAAATGATATTCAAGCTGCAAATCCCAAGTCAGTCCAAAGCCTTCCCCGTCATTGCCAAAAATTGGAGGTGTCAAAGGGCTTAGGGCGTCAATGTCGCACTGCGCTCCACAAATTGGCATAGTCAAGTTGACGGTAGTAGAGCCATCAAGCGCGGTGCCAGAAGTTGGAACACCAGCAAAATTGAGTTCACTGGTAATGTTGGTGTCATAGAAACTGCCCTGTGGAGTGCCGTCCGTCATGTCATAGATGGAGGTGGCCAAGATCTGGCTGAAGCCGAACTCACTAAAGGTGCCAGTGGTAGAGTCTGCGTCTAGGGCTTGCAGAGTGGGGAATGCGCTGGCGTCATTAAAATCATAGGTATTGCTGCCCACGTCAATGTACATGTCGTTAGCGGATGCTGCCCCGCTGAGTAGCAATATGGAAGCTGCTAGTGTTGTTTTTGTGAGCTTTTTCATCTCGCGTATCCTATCTTCATTTTCGGTTAATTGACTGTAAATCTATTGCATAAATACATATGCCTGTATTGCAAGCATGTATCATGCCATAATCTCATTGTGGTATGTTTCCTCGTTAAAATCAGTGTGTTGTATATTCTGTGCATGTTGTTTTGGTCAGGTGTTGGGTATGCTTTGTAAAGTTATCCGACACTGAATTGGGTGTGGCTGAGGCTATATAGGTTACGGCGTTTGCCGTGATTTGGCAGTGGATATTTATAAGGATGAGCTAAGGCCTTGTCCTGGGGAGGTGAATTTTGAGTTGCGCTATGTTTTTGGGTTGATTGCATCCCGATATGGCATGTTCTCAGTCAGCTCGGTGTTCGGTGTAAAGAGTGTAAAGGATTCTGACTAAATGTAACTTTATCGGGTGGCGCGTTTTTAGCTGCTTAGGTGTTACCGCATCTTTCTCATTTGTTGCAGCTGTTTGGTGGCAATTGCTATGCCTAGCTTCTGGATTGGGTTTTTGTAGCCGCCGGGTCGCCAGGTGCGCACGTGTTTGTTGAGGTAGGGGTCGAATTGTTGCCCCCACGGTGCGGTCAGCACTTTTCCGCGTTTTAGCAGGATTTTTAACGCCGTGCTGGCGGCGACCCCCGCGCAGAGTTCGCAGGCCATGGGTGTTGACGGGCCACGATGCTTGGCCAGATCGACTGCCGTTGGGTCTACTAGATAACATCGTTGAAGCATCGCCGGTGACAGGCCAAGCATGAAGCGCAAAATTTGTTGCTCTTCAGTGCCTTCATTAAAACCGAAGTACTGATTGAGAGGCATTCCCCCAGGTAAATAGTTTATAAGCGCAACCCCCATGCCTAGTGGGGCGGCGGTGATTATCGGTATGCCTTTTTCTGTGCACTTTTGAAAAATGGCACGGCGGGCCTCAAGGGCAAAAAAATCCAATCCGTCTACATAAAGGTCTGCATCCTCAAGAAAATCATCGATATTGGTGCTGTCTACTCCGCCAGGAAAGAGGCGTAGATCAAGCTCAGGGTTGATGTCTTTGGCCATCTGGGCAAGTGTCTCGGCTTTTGGCTGGCCAAGAGTTGATGTCATGGCGCCTGCCTGGCGATTGAAGTTTGCAAGCTCGAAAGTGTCTAGATCTGAAATTGCAAAAGAGCTGATGCCCAGGCGGGCGAGTGTGAGTAGGTGGAATCCGCCAACACCGCCTAAGCCTGCAATAGCGATTCGTTTGTGGCGTAGAGCTGCTTGTTCGTCTTGTGTAAGCCAGCCAATGTTGCGTGAAAAGGCGGTGGCATAATCAAATTTGTATGTTTTATTTTCAGTCATGGAGTGATTGGTGATTGTAGATGCTTGGCGTGGGAAGACGAAACAAAGATCCAGGTAATCATATAGGTAGTTTGTGTTTCTTGGAGTATATTTGCAAGGTTATCTAAGGTATTACTTTTATAGGATAAGTTGACGAAACGGATTACCAGGCTGATTCAAACTGCGCAATAATCGCGGCCTGGCATTGTCAGGACAAATTAATTGGGAACTGATTTGAAAATAATAAAAGCTCGTTGGGTAGTTTTAATCCTTTTGTTGCTTAATCTAGTGGCAGGTGGTGTCGTGACGAATTTATTAGTCATTGATAATGCGCCCGAGATTTATTTTCCTAGCTCTGCGTCTGCTGTCCAAATTGACGCGAAGGTACGTGATACTTTCCCTACGGATCAAGTGCTTGTTTTCCTGCTGCAGGGTGAGGGCCTGTGGGAGGAGGGTTTTATCAAGCGTCTGGACAGTGCCGTACGGGAGCTGGAGTCCAATTCGACAATTGAACGGGTGATGACTGTGACAACAGTCGATCATATTGCCGGGACACGGGATGATTTTATCGTTGAGCCCTTGGTCGATCCTGACTCGCCTGATTTGATCCAAAAACAGCTCCTTATAGAGCGAGTTCTGAATGACCGTTTTGCCCCCGGGCTGGCTGTGTCTGGTAATGCAGACGCGATCGCTATGGTTGTGCGGCCATTTTCTTTAGAGAGCAGTCTGCATCGCCAGGCCCTGCTAAATACTGTTTTTTCTGTGATTGAAGATCATGGCTTGTCGGGCTATGTGAGTGCTGTGGCGGGCCATATTGCGCTGGACGTGGCCCAACTTAAGGCAATGATTCAGGATAGCCTGATATTCATCCCGCTGACGACCGTGGTTGGCTTATTGCTGATCTGGTTGTTGTTTCGTAGGTTGTTGGCGGTCGTGATTGCGTCAGTTATGGTTGGCACCATGGTTTCCATCGCAGTGGCTCTGTTGGCGCTCTGGGGTAAACCCTACACACTGGTGGCGTCGATTATGCCTCCTTTTATGTCTGCTCTGACAACAGCACTGTTGATCCATATCTTTAATAGCCTGGCGCATGCCTCTAAGCTTGGTTATAAAGGCGCGGAGCGCGTTGCTTGGAGCATAGTGAGACTACGTCGGCCGGTACTGTTTACCTGCTTGACAACGGCTGCTGGCCTTTTTTCACTGGGCGTCAACCAGATTCAGCCCATCCAGGCCTTTGGTGTGGTGACGGGGATGGCAGTGCTGTTGCTCTATCCGGTGGTGATGGGGCTGTTGCCTGCAATTTTGGTCAAGTGGGATAAGCGATCTTGGCCCGCTCTGCGCCATACTCTACGTTGGGTTGATGAGTGGGTTATGTGGCTGTCGCGTTTGGCTATTCGCAGGGCTGGCTGGGTGTTACTTGTCAGCTTTGGATTGGTCGGGTTGTTGAGTCCGTTTGTGTTGAAGGTTCATGCGGAAACGGACATTTATAAATTCTTTAAAGACGATCATCCGTTGAACGTTTCAACGCACCTGGTTGAGGAAAAGTTGACCGGAGTGACAACGCTTGAGGTGGTCTTTAACACCGATGCGCAGGAGGGGTTGAAATCCCCTGAGAGGCTTGCCGAAATAAAACGCTTCCAGAACTGGCTGGATTCGCTACCGCAAGTGGATCGCACCTTGTCGATGGTTGACATCATTGAGGAGATGAACTGGGCCTTTCATGGTGAAAACTCTGAATATCGGCGTGTCCCGGAGAGCGTGCCATTGTTGACCCAATATCTCTTTATCTACAGCGGTAAGGAGCTGTATGAGTTGGTTGATGACAGCTTCAGACAAACACGCCTGACAATCAATTTGAATGTTAGTGGTGCCAATGCTGTTCAGGCGGTGATTGAAGAGATTAGCGCCCGTTTGGAACAGCAGCCGGTTGCTGATTTGGGCTGGAGCATTGCCGGTTTTGGCAGGTTATTTGCAGACCAGGAGGAGCTGCTAGTCCAGGGTCAGGCTAATAGTTTGTGGGTGGTTTTGCTGCTGATATTTCTGATTATGTGCTTGTTATGGCGCTCATTGGGTGATGCGCTGTTATGCATGCTGCCCAATGTTTCTCCAATTGTGATTATTTTTATTTTGATGGGGGTATTCGGAATATGGCTCGATATGGCCACGGCCATGATTGCAAGTGTCGCGATTGGGGTTGCGGTAGACGACTCCATACATCTTTTTCATGGCTATAGGGAGCGTGTTCGCCAGGGTAGAGGGGTAGTCTTTTCCCTGATAAGAACCTATTCGCAGGCTGGCAGGGCTGTGATGGCGACGACGCTGGTCTTGTCTGTACAGATGTTGTTATTGTCTTCGTCACAATTTATACCGACAATCGAGTTCGGCGTTTTGACAGCGGCAGGTTTGATTGCCGCGCTCTTTTTCGATCTGTTGGTGTTGCCGGCCTTGTTGGTGGTTTTAAGTAGAAAGGCCTAAGTTATTCATTTGCTTGATTGTGTTGATCAAGCCAAGCCGGAGACTTCGCTAAGCCTATTTTCGAGTTGTTTTTGTGCTTATTCTATATTCCGCTCAATCGTCTGGTATTGTAGTATTAAGCGGCATGCTTTTTGATGTGTGACTTCGATACATCAGATTTGCATTCGTCGGGGAATTCCATAGAGGCCTAAAGCACCACAGCCTCGCAACAGGCCTAATTAAGCATGCAATCGATCCTTCATCGTTCACCCTCTCTTGGCAAAAATGCGGTGTCCATGTTGGAGGTTCCTTGTTTTTTTGCTGCCGGTCACCGCGCGACGACGGCGCCAATGTGCACTATAATCCCATCTGCGAAGGACGATAATTAAAGTTATACATAAGGCAGCCAGGAGGGCGCCGAATAATTATGAGTTGGCCGCATAAAGGATATCGATGAAAAACGGGCTTCACTTTTTTATTGTTAAAAACAAGTGGATAGTTATATTTGCCGTATTTTTTTTCTTTGCCCTCGTCGCTGTCGGCGGTGCCAAAGTTAAATTCACTTCCGATTACCGAGCATTTTTCAAGCCGGACGCCCCGCAGCTGGTTGCCTTTGAAGCGCTGCAAAACATATATACTAAGTCGCACAACATCCTCTTCGTGGTCGCACCCCAAGACCATGATGTATTCACACCTTCCATCCTGGGTGTCATCGCCCAAATGACTGAAGCGGCATGGCAGATACCGCATTCAATACGTGTTGACTCAATCACGAATTTTCAACACAGCTACGCAGATCAGGACGACCTGATCGTCGAAGAACTCGTCCTTGATCCGGCAACCCTGGAGGACGCCGATCTGACACGAATCCGAGGTATCGTTCTCAACGAACCGTTACTGGTCAATCGCCTGATATCACCGGGCGGCTTGGTAACTGGTGTCAATGTCACTATTCAGCTACCAGACGAGCAATTTGATGTGATCCCCAAGATCGTGGCACAGGCCCGCGCCATCCAAAAGACCATTCGACAAGACAATCCGGGCATTGAGGTATTCCTTACTGGCACGGTCATGCTGGATCATGCCTTTGGTGAAGCTTCCGCAAAAGACATGACTATCCTGATGCCAATCATGTTAGCAGTGGTGGTCATCCTTCTTTGGTGGTTTTTCAGATCCCTTACCGCAACCCTTGCCACAACGGCGGTGATCCTCCTCGCCATCGCCGCTACTATCGGCATCGCCGGTTGGTTTGGGATCAAGATTACGACCCCCTCGTCCGCGGCGCCGACCATCGTCCTTACCCTGGCAGTGGCCAATTGTGTTCACTTGCTGGTCAACTTTTTCGCCGGCTTAAGTGCCGGTCTGTCACGACCGGATGCCATCGGCGAAAGCCTGCGCCTCAATCTTCACCCCATCAGCTTGGCGAACTTTACCAGCATCATTGGCTTTCTAAGTCTCAATTTTAGCGAATCACCGCCATTTCATGATCTCGGCAATATTGTTGCCTGCGGCATAGCGCTGACGTTTCTTGCTTCGGTTACTGTATTACCGGCATTGCTGCTTGTTCTGCCTGTGACCGCACCGCACCATCGCCCAGCGCGCACAGCGATAATGGAAGCGTTTAGCAAGTTTGTGGTGCGCCGAAAAACACCACTGCTATGGAGCATGACTGCTGCAACCTTGGTTCTAATCTTGTGCCTTCCCCTGAATGAGCTGAACGATGAATACGTCAAATATTTTGATGAGCAATCGGAGTTTCGCAACGCCACTGAGTTTACGACTGCCAACTTGACCGGTGTATACACTATTGAATACTCCCTGGACTCAGGCCATCCTGGCGGCATCAGTGACCCACGATTTCTAGCGTTGGTAGATCAATTCGCCGCTTGGCTTCGCGTACAACCGGAGGTCATACATGTAAATTCTCTAACCGAAATAATGAAGCGGCTTAACAAGAACCTCCATGCCGACGAAGCCAGCTGGTACAAACTGCCACAAGACCGGAAAAGCGCCGCTCAATATCTATTGCTGTATGAGATGTCATTGCCCGTGGGCTTGGACCTGAACAATATAATCAACATTGATAAGTCATCGACCCGCTTAACGGCGACGCTGCACAGTCTGTCGACCAATGAGTTACTCGAACTCGAGCATCGAGTATCGAAATGGCTGCAGAACAATGGCTTACACTCTACTGGCAGCGGCCCTGATCTCATGTTCGCGCATATCGGTGAGCGCAACATTAAGGGGATGCTAATTGGCACCGCCCTAGCATTGGTTTTAATATCGCTGCTGTTGATTGTCGCGCTGCGCTCGACGCGGGTTGGCCTTCTCAGCTTGCTGCCCAACCTATTGCCCGCTTGCATGGCCTTTGGCCTATGGGGACTCATGGTCGGACAAATCAATCTGGCGGTGTCGGTGGTAAGCGGGATGACCCTGGGCATTGTCGTCGACGACACTGTCCACTTTTTGAGTAAATACCTCAGGGCTAGGCGAGAACGTCAGCTGACCTCGGAACAGGCGGTGCATTACGCGTTCGTCAATGTGGGGCCGGCGTTATGGATCACTTCGCTGATTCTGATCGTAGGTTTTTTGGTGCTTATATTTTCAAGTTTTGAAGCAACCGCCTGGATGGGGCTGCTGACCACGCTCACCATTTTATTTGCACTGTTGGCTGATTTCCTGTTTCTGCCACCAATACTGATGCGCTTTGACAAAAAAAATCATTAGCGCAGCGTAAACGGTTGTCATTAGCTGCGAAGAACATCACCGTGTGTCGCTAATGACATGCACAGTTGCTTCTTTTGCTGCCTCGCCAAAGTGGGACGGTGCTGGGGCTTTACCTCCCCCCCCCTTCATTTGATGTATCAAGTAACGGTTAAGACTTTTTTGCTCATTAAATGCCACTGTCGTCAGATGGAGACAGTGAGTTGTCTTTGATTTATCAGGTTATTTTCGTATTTGTGCGGAGCAGTGTTGCCGGTAGGCGACACTTACGCAATCATCAGTAATATTCTTTTTTCGTAACCCGCTGTTTATTCGCTTTAATTGCCCTTTGGCATAGAGATTGCTGTATATCATATGACAAGGCTGGTATGGCCGAACGGTGCTGTGCTCTGTGTATGTCGTGCCCAGGCCGCGCCACACTTGCACCCCTTCGTCTACGTTGATTACAGCATCTCTACCATCCATGACAATTCGCGTAACCGCTTCCAAGCTGTTGCGCTATATACCCTGTATGAGCTTTCACAAAATAATCCTACTGGGAAAATTCATAAAAACTTAAATACAAATAACAAGATACTGTTGAATTGGAGTTTAGTTTTGAACCGTCCCTTTGAATCAGAAATAAATGGGATCCAACATGCAAGGCACCGGCTAAATAGGCTAAAATATACCGTGTGTCGATCTCTCGGTACTGTAGACGAGCATCAGTTGCCTCGAGCAGGCCGGCGTGAGGCTGGATGCCTCCGTTGTTATTCCGTGGCCTATGCCTGTGCCGGGCCATATAGGAGATGACAAAATGACTGCAGTAAAAAAAGCGAGACAAATTGAAATGGAAGCATTTTCTCCACATTTCGAATTCAGTGTCATCGATGAAGAAAACCTTCTCTATAGCAGTTACGCATTGCGCTACCAAGTCTATTGTTTGGAAAAGCGCTTTCTCTCAGCCAAGGATTATCCTGATGAACAAGAAACTGATATCTTTGATAACAATTCCATTCACGTGGGTTGCACCGATAAAAGCGACAGCCTAATTGGGACGCTTCGGCTTGTACTGCCTTCTCACCGCGGGTTTCCCTTATTTGAGCACTGCGAGCTTTTCGATAAATACAAAAATCTAGCCGATCCCAATAATCCAGCGTTAGTTACAGCTGCAGAGCTTTCGCGATTAGCAATTATGAAGAGCCGTCGGCGGCGTCAAGGCGACGGACTATATGGCGTTGTCGATAATCATGACAGCCATA
>CAMYNQ010000011.1 GCA_947259785.1 uncultured Chromatiaceae bacterium
ATTGCAAACGCTGCTGCGCACGGAAATTGGTATTCCAGATGTAATCGATGACACAACCCCAGCCAAAGTTGCGCAACAGGCGCAAGCGATTAATGACATCACCACCCGTTGGGATGATAAATCTGATGAAGAGAGTTATGCGCTTAAGAGCCTGCTGAACAAAAGTTTGATTGCAATGAGCCCGCTGTTTGGCAATGTTCTGGGTTCAATTAAAGAGAAGCTGAATCTGTTGCCGCCTGCAGCGGCGATGGCGGGTGTCTATACCATGGTGGATAACTCACGTGGGGTATGGAAGGCGCCAGCCAATGTCAGTCTGAGTGCCGTGGTTTCACCAGCGGTGAACATCACTCATGACGAGCAGGAAGACTTGAATGTGACTACTCAGGGCAAATCCATTAATGCCATCCGCACCTTTATCGGTGAGGGAACTTTGGTATGGGGCGCGCGGACGCTGGACGGTAACAGTCTGGATTGGCGTTATGTCAATGTGCGCCGTACCATGATTATGTTGGAAGAGTCTATTCGCCTGGCGACCAAGGCCTATGTCTTCGAACCCAATGACGCCAATACCTGGGTCACTATTAAGAGCATGGTGCGTAATTTCCTGACCGGTATTTGGAAACGTGGCGGTCTGGCCGGTGCTGTGCCTGACGATGCTTTTGGTGTTCATGTAGGCCTGGGTGAGACCATGACTTCAGAAGATATCCTTGAAGGAATTTTGAGGGTGACGGTGTTGGTGGCCATCAGTCGTCCGGCTGAGTTTATAGAAATCACCTTTCAACAGCAGATGCAGAAATCATAATCGTTGATGTCAGGTTTCTATTAAAATCGAATAAACGCTTTGAACAAATTTAGAGGGAGATAAGTTATGGCTGATGATGGATCTGCACAATCGACTACCGTATGGCCTTTGCCGAAGTTTTACTTCCAGGTTAAGTGGGATTCTGAGGTGATGTCTTTTCAAGAGGTTTCAGGCCTGGATGTTGAGGCACAACCGATTGAGTATCGACATGGCGATAGTCCTGAGTTTTCGACTATTTCAATGCCTGGCATGAAAAAATCCAGCAACGTCACGATGAAAAAGGGTGTGTTCAAGTCTGATAATAAATTCTGGGACTGGTTTAAACAGATCAAGATGAACACCGTCAAACGAGTTCCAGTAACTATAAGCTTGCTCGATGAGGCGGGTGCCCCGACCATGGTTTGGACCCTGGCCAACGCATGGCCGACTAAAATTACGGGCACAGACATGAAGGCGGATGGCAATGAAGTTGCCATTGAAACGATAGAGATTGCCCATGAAGGGATTACTATCGATAACGCCTAAAGGGTAATGCAAAACAGAGGGGCGGCGTGTTGTTTGCACGTGGCCCCTGTTGTTTTTTACTCATAGGAGGATTTATGGCTGAGACAGGTGCCTCGTCTGATGACTATCAACCGTCCGCTTTTTATTTCAAGGTAGTCTTTTCGGCTACCGGCGGAATGTCTGATACCTCTTTTCAAGAGGTCAGTGGCATAGGCTCGGAGATCGAGACAGAGCCTTATAGCGAGGGTGGTGAGAACAGGTATGTGCATCAGTTGCCCAAGTCGGTCAAACACCCCAAACTGGTTTTAAAACGCGGTATCGCAAAAACGACATCACCTTTGGTGGTGTGGTGTCGTTCAGTGTTCGAAGGTGACTTTGCAGCACCTATTGTTCCAATGCCGATGATGGTTTATCTAATGAATGAGAACAGGGTGCCGATTCGTGCCTGGTCTTTTGCCAATGCCTTTCCTGTCAATTGGGAAGTGGAAAATTTTAATTCGACCAAAAACGAAGTCGCCATCGAGAAAATTGAATTGAATTACAACTATTCAAACAGAGTGATTTAACTATTATGACTATCGAAGTTAAGCAGTTAATAATCAAATCAACTGTCACCAATGATCGTTCTGAATCACAGCGACAGGAATATGCGGCTATAGATATTGAGCAAATTAAAGAAATGCTGATGGAAGAGTGTCGGGAATTGATCAGCGAAACCTTGTCTGACATTAGAGAGCGCTAGATTATGGCTGTCAGCACAGGATTGAAGAAAAAACTGAAGCTGTCACCGTGTACGGTAGATGACAGTGGCAATGTCACTGTGGATGATGGCAGTGCGTTTGAGGTGATGCTGAACCCTTCCAGTTATAGTCATTCCTATTCCATTGGTTATAACAAAAAAGAGGCGCTGGGGCAGCTTGCTTCTGACACAAAATTTAGCGGTATAAAACCTGAAAAAGTCGGTTTTGACATCGTCATTGATGGCACCGGCGTGGTTGAACTGGCTGGGGATGATGTTAAAACCCAGGTCAAGTCACTGACCGATATTGTCTATAGATATGATGGCAACAACCATGAGCCCAACCATGTAAGGTTGTTGTGGGGCAGTCTGATCTTTTTTGGCCGGCTTGAATCGATGACGGCTGAATACACATTGTTCAAACCCAGTGGTGAACCATTGCGTGCCAAGATCAAGCTGGCCTTTGCCGGCTTCATGAGCAAAGAGGAAGAAGCGCTAAGGGCGAATAGATCCTCGCCTGACTTGAGTCATCAGATTGAGGTAAAGGCAGGCGATACCTTGCCGGCGCTTTGTTATAGGGTTTACAAAGATAGCTCCTATTATCTTGAGGTTGCCAAGGCCAATAATATTACTAACTTTCGTGATATTGAGCCTGGCAGCAAACTTCATTTTCCACCATTGAGGTAGGCCATGTCGGATTCACCAACAGTGGGTAGTAGTGGTGTGATCAAGCTGACCGTCTTGAGTGCGGGCAGTGCGATTGATGAGGCTATTCAGGTTATTTCCGTGACGGTAACTAAGGCAATCAATAAAATCTCGTCTGCCAAAATTGTGTTGATGGATGGCGATATGCCGGAACAGGATTTCCCAGTCAGTAATAGTGATGCCTTTAAACCTGGCAGTGAGATAAAAATTAATGCCGGTTATGAGCAGTCAGAAGAGACTATTTTCGAAGGTGTGGTGATCAAACACGGTATTAAGATTACCGGCAATAACAATTCTCGGCTGATAATTGAGTGTCGCGACAAGGCAGTTGCTATGACTGTCGGTCGCAAGAATGCCAATTACATCGATTCAAAAGACAGCGATATTATTGCTGCGCTGATTTCAAACTACAGCGGTCTGACAGCAGATGTGCAGGCAACAAATACGGAACATAAAGAGCTGGTGCAGTACTACTGTGTCGATTGGGATTTTATGCTCTCGCGTGCCGAGGCCAATGGTCTACTTGTTTGCGTCGATGCTGGCAAGCTGACAGTTAAAGCGCCACAAACAGATGCAGCGCCCGAGTTGAAGGTCGGTTATGGCGATGATTTGATGGAGTTTCATGCCGATATCGACGCGCGCAGCCAGTTGAGTGAGGTTGGCAGTGCCAGCTGGGACCCTAAGGAGCAGGCTGTCGTAGAAGAGAAGGTCAGTCCGCAAACACTTAACAAACAGGGTGATCTGGATACGGCGACGTTGGCAAAGGTGATTGGTCTGAAATCTTTTCAGCTCCAGACACCAATCATGATGGATAAAAGCGCGCTCAAGGATTGGGCGACTGGGCAGCAGGTCAAAGCCGGCTTGGCCAGAATTCGTGGCAGGATGAAATTTCAGGGCAGTGCCAAGGCAAAGATTGGCGGTTTGATTGAGCTGGCGGGTGTTGGTAATCGCTTTAACGGTAATGTCTTTGTCAGCTCGGTGAATCATGAAATAGCCAATGGCAACTGGGTTACAGAGGTGGAGTTTGGCATGTCCCCCAACTGGTTTGCCGAACAGCGTGATTTGGTGGCGCCATCTGCCGCTGGATTGTTGCCAGGTGTTGAGGGCTTGCAGATTGCTGTGGTTAAACAGTTGGATCAGGACCCGGACGGTCAATACAAAATACAGGTCTCGGTGCCCATTCTGCAAGCTGAGACGGAAGGTGTTTGGGCCAGGTTGGCGAGTTTCTATGCATCGAATAAGTTTGGTGCATTTTTTATCCCTGAAATTGGTGATGAGGTTGTGTTGGGGTATCTGAATAATGATCCCTCTAATCCGGTCATTCTGGGCAGCCTCTACAGCAGCAAACTAGCGCCACCTTATGAGTTGAGTGCAGATAATTTCACTAAAGCAATCGTTACCAAAAGTGAGCTAAAGCTTGAATTTGATGATGAGAAAAAGATAATCACCATCGTCACTCCGGGTTGCAACACGGTGGTGATTAGTGATGATGAAAAATCCATCCTGTTGCAAGATCAAAATGATAATAAGGTTGAATTGTCTGACAGCGGGATTGTTTTGGATAGCCCCAAAGACATTAGCATTACTGCCAAAGGCAAGATCAGTATTGACGCCACCGGCGAGATTGGCGTGAGCTCAAAGGCGGATGTCTCAGTCGATGGATTAAATATAAATCAAACTGCCAATGTTGGTTTCACCGCCAAGGGTAACGCCAGCGCCGAATTGTCTGCCTCTGGCCAGACAACGGTTAAAGGCGCCATGGTGATGATTAATTAAGGGAGTGACAGAATGCCACCTGCAGCCAGATTAACCGACATGCACGTTTGCCCGATGGTTACGGGAATCGTGCCGCACGTCGGTGGCCCGGTGGTTGGGCCGGGTGTGCCAACGGTATTGATTGCAAAACTGCCGGCTGCCGTGGTGGGGGATAACTGTGTTTGTGTCGGACCGCCGGATACGATTGCCAAGGGCTCAGCCACGGTGATGATCGGCGGCAAGCCTGCTGCTCGAATGGGCGATACTTGCGCCCATGGCGGCAGTATAGTGCTGGGTGCGCCGACTGTGATGATAGGGGGGTAGAGAGTATGGCTAGCACTGAGAGTGATAAAAAATTCCTTGGTCTTGGCTGGAGTTTTCCGCCGGAGTTTCACAAGCATATCGATTCTGTACAAATGAAGATGGTTGCTGAAGAGGAAGACATTCGTGAGAGCCTTGGAATTTTGCTATCTACACGGCCAGGTGAACGCATCATGCAGCCAGCCTACGGCTGCCGTATTCACGCGATGGTGTTCGATAATATTAATGAAAGCACCATTACCGAAATTAAAGATATGGTCGAACGGGCAGTGCTGTTCTTCGAACCGCGGATCGCACTGGCTAGTATTGATGTGAATACGCAACAGGTCTACGACGGCAAGCTTATTCTCCAGCTTAACTACACCATCAGAACCACCAATACCCGCAGCAATGTGGTCTATCCATTTTATTTTATCGAGGGTAGCCATGTTCGAGTGTGAAGTCACCGTGATGGGCAGTGGCCATGCTTGAGTGGGCCGGCAGCAAGATCAGCGACGGCACCGATCAGCAGGGGCGTATTTTTCCTGCCTTGCAGCCGGGCTATTTCAATGTCGATGAACTGGTCTTTGAACAGTTGTTAGCGATGGGCGCGGAGTTCGCTGCCCAGGTCAATTTTTATTCGCTGAAAAATGAGATCAATGGCAGTTGGGCTGAAATGTTCAGCGCCGACGAGGCCGTTATTATGGCCATGATTCTTAGCACCGACATGAAACGCTTGGAGTCTGAATTTCTGTATTTGTACCCTGGTCGCCCCGGGCCACTGGCGGCGTATGTCTTGCAATGGGCCGAAAAAATCAATTTCTGGCTTAATAAGCTTGACCAAGTCAGGCATCAATCCGGTGCGGCATTGAGGCAGAAATTGGCTGCCATCGTTGAGGAAAAGCTTGCGCAAGCACTACACAATGTAGGTGAAATTATTTCGCGCTTGGAAATAGATAAACAAGTGAATGGGGCGATTGATTTTTCCAGCTTTGCTCATGCCTGGGGCGTCAAGCAGTTCGATGGCAACTTCATATTTCCTCGTGCCAGCATTGCCGAGTCAGGTGCGGAGAATGATATCAAAGGCCAATTGCGATCCGCCTTTTATGTGTTTTTTAATGCCACTTCATATCTGAAATCCGTCACACCGATCTATTTGCAGGAGAGTCTGGCTAGCCAACAGCATGACCCAGCCAGCGGCCTATTCATGGTTTTCCTTAAACTGTATGAAAAGGCGCAGCAAACGGTCAATCGTTTCAGTCAACGGCATCTCGATTTTTATTATCATCAGATGTTAAAGGCCAGGCCACACAAGCCACTGCCTGAGAGTGTCCATTTATTGCTTGAAGCCCAGTATGGTATTGCAAAGACCCTGATCGAAAAGGGCAGGGAATTCAGTGCCGGCAAGGATGCACAGCTTAATGAAATTGTCTATTCAGCAGATACGGACCTATGGTTATGCGATGCCCGAGTGGAATCACTCTATAGTCTTTTTTTGCAGCAGGATGCATTGGTCGCCCCGGAGAGTGAGCTGGGTTATGCCACCCGCATTAAGCTGAATCGACCACAACTGCCTAAAGTGGATGAGCCTACGCCAACCGCCTGGCCTCTGTTCGGTGAAGTAAACATGGCGACTGAGAAACAGCATGTCAGCGACGCCGAAATCGGTTTCTCCATCGCCTCGCCTCTGTTGTTGCTTAAAGAGGGTGTGCGCAGGATCGAGTTGAATATCAGCCTGGAGGATATGATTAAGGTCGATGCCGATACCGTTACGAGCATATTGAGCTGCTCTGCTAATGCTGCTGATTTCACTAAATTATTTGGTCGCCTGTTCAGCCGTTACCTGCTTTCGCATGCCGGTTGGTTGAGTGCTGAGAATAAAAAACAAATTATAAATACAGCAGAGGAGTTACTCAGTCACAGTTCGAGCAATGAGATCAGCAATCTGTTGATGCAGGATTGGCAAGGCCTGTTTTATAAACTGTTGAAGAAGATTTTCTGCATCAAACTGACCACGCAAAGTGGCTGGTTCGAAGTGCATGACTACATGATTATGCCGCATAGCGAGTCCAATAACGGCAATACTGTCGGGCTGAAAATCTGCTTTACGCTGGGGCAGGAGATAGAGTCTGTGGTGCCCTATTCTTCGGACCTGCATAGTGGCAAGCTGGAAACGGAACAGCCAATGCTACAGTGTTGTATCAACCCGCAGGCCAATTTCTATGCCTATTCGCTGTTTACCGATCTTGTCATCAAGGCGATCGATATCGATGTTGAGGTCAAGGGCGTTAATAATCTGCTTGCTTATAATAAACATGGCCAGCTTGATCCTTCCAAGCCGTTTGCCCCTTTCGGGCCGTTGCCCGGTAGTCATTCCTATTTCATCTTTGGCAATTATGAATTGGCGAAAAAGAAGCTGGTCGAACTTAATTTGAATCTGGATTGGGGTGAACTGCCCACTATCAGTGGTGGTTTTTCCGCATACTATCGTGGTTATGAAACGGCCTATGACAATGACAGTTTTAAAGTAGATTTTGCTGCGCTTTCTGATGGTCACTGGCAGCCTCGCGAGACGGATGCCGAACGCTATGTGTCATTGTTTGATACTCAGCAAGAGGCTGGCCAGCTTAAGTCTGATAAGGTCTTGAATGTGAATGTGCTGGAGTATGCCAAGCCTGCGGCGACAGCAATTAGCGAAGCCGATTTCAGCTACGATCTGGGCAGTCGGAATGGTTTCTTCAAGCTCAGCTTGGCTGAACCCGAGAACGGTTTCGGACATGCTGAGTATCCAGCGCTATTGACTCGTGTGCTGGCCGAGAATGCGAGGCGTAAGAAGCCAGGGCCAACGCCTAACCCGCCCCACACTCCCATATTGAATTCGGTCTCGCTCGATTACCGGGCACGGAGCAAGATCAATGTGGCCCTGCATAAGCCGGCTGATCAGAGCATGACAGCGGAAAGAATTTTTCATCACCATCCATTTGGTATTGAAAAAATCTACCCTGGCGTTGGCGATAAACCAGCCTGCTTGCTGCCGCAGTATAACTATCAAGGCAATCTTTTTATTGCGCTATCGGCTAAGCAGCTGAGTGGTGCAGTGACACTTTTTTTCCATTTGTCAGAGGATCATGCCCAGGAAGTGGCTGTTGATACGCCGCAGATCAGCTGGTTCTATTTGGCCGCCGATAAATGGAAGCAACTGCCTTCGGCGCGGGTGTTGGTGGATACGACCAAAGGCTTTTTGTCATCAGGCGTTATCACACTGGATATCCCCAGCGACATTGATCGCAGCAGGCAAGTGATGCCGGGTGATTTTTATTGGCTGAGAGTTTCCGCTGAACAGGGTCTAAAGGGGTTCTGCAGTTGTTACTCGGTACACACCAACGTCCTGCAGGTAACCCGGAAGCTTAGTGCTCAGCAGCAGATGCCAGTCAGCCCGGTCAAGTGGCAGCCGATGACTGCCATTGCCGGCGTAGCCAAGGTTAGTCAGATTGGCGGGCCATTCGGTGGCCGGGCAGGTGAGAATGATTCTGAGTTCAAGACCCGGCTTAGCGAACGGCTGCGTCACAAGAACAGGGCCTCGCTGCCCTGGGATTATGAACGTCTGATCCTTGAACATTTTCCTAGTGTGGCCAAGGTCAAATGTTTTGCCAATATGGTCAGCAGTCATAATGCCCCTGCGCCAGGACATGTGTTGATTGTGGTTGTGCCACAGGTGCAGCAGGATGGCTTCAGCCCTTGCACCAGGGCGATGATCAGCTCGGTTGAACTGAGTCGCATCCGCAGTTTTGTTCAGCGTCACAGCTCTGCCTTCGTCAAGCTTGAGGTGCGCAACCCGGTCTATGAACAGGTGCAGGTCAGGTGTACGGTAACGTTTTCCAGTGGTATGAGCGACGCTGCCTGGGTCAATCGTCTGGACCAGGACATTACGGATTATCTTAGTCCTTGGAGGCCGGTGGGCTATAAGGCCCGCTTTGGCTGGAGTATTCGACAGAAGGATGTCGAGTCCTATATTCGTGAGCTGGATTACGTCAATTTCGTTACCAACTTCTCCATGCTTCATATTACCGTGGATGGCTTGGGCCAGCATCATCTTGATGATACGGCGCAGCAGCAGTCTAGTGAGATGCAGATTCGGCCGCGCTTTCCCTGGAGTCTGGCGCTGCCAGCCAAACATCATTTTATTGAGATCATGCCATCGGCTCAATCAATTAAGGCCGAAGTGACCGGCATTGATGAGCTTGAGATAGGCAGTACCTTCATTATTAGTGGAAACAGTAAACATGGCGAAGAAGAATAGAAGCACGCTAAAACGATA
This sequence comes from uncultured Chromatiaceae bacterium, assembly GCA_947259785.1. Lineage (GTDB taxonomy): Bacteria > Pseudomonadota > Gammaproteobacteria > Tenderiales > Tenderiaceae > Tenderia. The sequence goes on from CAMYNQ010000011.1 coordinate 9,124, forward strand.
TTTTCGTGAAGGGGCCTTGCCATCGGCTGATCAGTTCGGTGACATGATCGACTCTTCGCTCAATACTATTGATGAAGGCTTTGATCGTTCACAGGAAAATGGTTTTGAAATTTCATTGCTGGGCGAACACGACAAGCTGATCAGTTTTTTCAGAGATTCGGCGGAAAAGCAGCCCGTTTGGTCGGTGAGTTATGACAAGCGTCATGACAAACTCAGGTTCATTAAACCAGACGAAACTAAGGCGACATTGGCACTGGCCCCTGGCGGTCGGGTCGGAGTCAATCGGGATGATCCACAGTGGACGCTGGACGTTAACGGTGTGCTTGCTGCGCAAGGTCGTATCGGCGCCAACCCAACCGGTCAAATCAGCGTCCCTGCTGATAGTCATTGGCATAACATCAGTGGCCCGTTGCGTGGTTGCCAGGCCTTCGAGGTGATGGCAGGTGTTGGTAGCAAGGGCACGGGTAAGTATGCCCTCATGAAGGCGGTGGCGCTCAATACTTTCAATCCTCGCGGCCTGCTGTTTAATTTTTTCAATCTGAAAAAGAGAATCAAATACCATCAGGCCTATTATCTGTCGCGTAGCAACCGGATAAAACTGCGCTGGCAGGGCGAAGGTGATGAATACTATCTGCAGATGCGCAGCAACTGTGACTATGGCGCTGGAGTGAAAATTCGTTATTACCTCACCCACCTCTGGTTTGATCAGGATATGAGCGAATCCTGGTCGTTGCCGGACAACAACCAAGCTGATAGCGGCCAAGGCGATTAATCATGTCTGAGGCAGTCTTCATAAAACGACGCGAGCGTCAGCAGCTGGAAGGCGGCTTTGACAGCTTGCGGCGTGAAGGCATTAAGTTGGCCCAGCAGTTGTCGGGCCAGCAGTGGACTGATTACAACCTGCATGATCCCGGTGTCACTATCCTGGAACAGCTCATCTATGCTATTACCGATCTTATCTATCGCACTGATTTTTCTGTTGAGGATTTCCTGGTCAACGAGGCCGGTGAGATTGATTTCGAGCAGCAGGTTTTGCATCGTCCCGAGCAGATCTTTTCTTGCCGGCCGACGACCTTGCTGGATTATCGCAAGGCCATACTCAATGAATTTAGTGAACTCGATAATGTCTGGCTGATTCCGTTGGATGCTAAAAAGCCGCAGGACTGTGCAGCTGGTCTTTATCGCATTGCACTTAAATTCGAACCGGGTCTTGCTGGGCCGGAAAAAACTGCGGTAGAGGAAAAGGTGCGCCGCTTTTATCATCGCAACCGCAACCTAAGTGAGGACATCACCGGCATCAGTGTCGTAGACGGGGTGGACTACGAGTTGTGTGCCGAGATTGAGGTTGGCAGCAAGCGGCGGCCGGTGGATATCCTGGCCGAAATCTATTTTGGGTGTTCCAGGCGTATTGCCGGCGGCATTTCCCTGTATGGCTATGACCAGTTCATTGATGAAGGACAGGGTCTGGATGAACTGTTTTCAGGCCCATTCACCAATCACGGCGTGTTCAAAGATGAGGAGTTCGGCGGCAACCAAGTCGAGTTTATGCTCTCCAGTCTCTATTCGGCAATCAACTCGCTTGAGGGCGTTGACCATGTCAGAGAGGTCTACCTGGAAAGGGATGGCGAGCGGTTCTATGACATGATTGAAAGTGACAGCCCGGAGACGGCCTTCAACCTTGTCACTCCTGGGCATGATAATCAAATCAAAGTTGTCCTGACCACCAATGGCCGGGTATTGTCGGTGTCGGTAGATGAGCTACGCGCCAAATTTGATGAGTTAAATTTCAGGTATCACTCAATACGCTGCCACAGCCAGGATATGTCGCAGCTGTATGACCTGCCTGAGGGGATTGCGCGGCCCTTGAGTGAATATGTCTCGATCCAAGAACAGTTTCCCAACAACTACGGTATCAATACATATGGTGTGCCAGAGTCGGCTGCGCCCGAAGTCAAGGCAAGGGCAAAACAACTTAAGGCGTACCTGTTGTTGTTTGAGCAGATCATGGCCAATTATCTCGCTAACCTGGGCTCCATCAGAACGCTGTTTTCCATCGACAGTCAACAGCGTAGCTCCTATGCAGTCATGCCGTTAAGTGAACAGCAGATTGCCGGATTGGGGGCGGTCTATCCAGATGAGCCGGCCAAGGCGCTCAATAACATCATGGCGAAGTTCGATGACTTTAACGAACGTAAAAGTCGGCTGCTTGATTATCTGCTGGCTATGTACGGTGAAACCTTTTCCCAGCATTCGCTGCGTCACTTCAATGACTACTACAGCATTGATGAAGTGGAGCAGGTCATCGTCAATAACAAGATCGAGTTTCTCCAGTCCATCATCGAGTTGGGCCGCGACCGGGTGGGGGCTGCTGATTACAATGGTGGCTCATGGGCGCTGCGGGCAGGTTCCGGTTTGCAGCAGCGGGTCAGTATCCTGTTGGGCTTCAAAAATCATACGCCACGCTCATTGAGCATGGCTATTCTCAAACAAGGTTTGAAGCTAGCCCGCCATCAGGTCTATGAACAGCTTAAGGCAGATAGCCCCGAGCTTGAGTTCATTGATACGGCCAGGCTTGAACAGGCTGGTTTTGAAACTGTACCGGCACTGCCCTTGGATGAGCTCTCTTTAAGCACTGAAATCCGTTCGCAAATTGAAGAGACTATCCCGCTTAAAAACAACCTGCTTAGTGATGAGCTGTTACGTGGTGGTATCTATCTGGATAGGTACAGGATAGGTAGCCTGACATCAGAGCAGGGTTATCAGCTGACATTCCAGACCAGTGAAAAGCGTGACTGGTACCTGGGTACCTACGGCGGCCAAGAAGAGGGCATCAGTGCGGCGAATGCCTTGCAGCGTTTTCTGATTGGCCTCAATGTTGAAAGTGAGGGCTTGCACATCATAGAACATCTGTTGTTGCGACCGCTAGAAAAAGAGAAACACGTTGGTGTCAGCTTGCCTCAGGGGGAGGATTTTTATTCATTCAGGGTCAGTGTCGTTTTTCCTGCCTGGACGTCGCGTTGCCACAACCCACAGTTTCGTAATCTGGCCGAGGAGACGGTGCGTATCAATGCCCCTGCCCATGTTTGTCCAGAATTTTTCTGGCTCGACTTCCACAAAATGTACGAATTTGAAATGCTCTATGAAAAGTGGATGTCATTGAAGAGCAGACGTTCGCCTGATGTGGACGAACTCAACTACGCAGCCATGAAGCTAATCGCATTTCTGCTCGAAAACCATGAACACAAGGAGGTGGGACAATAATCCCACTGATATGAATAATCGTCATCTCATCGACAGCGCCGTTTTTGATATTGGCTTCAGTTCTGAAGAGACCGCCTTTGAGTTGCAGTCGGAACTGAATGGTTTTATCAATCAGGAGTTGTTGACGGTGGTGGCGGAGGTGTTTGATGCATCATCACTCGACAATACGGTGCTGCGACTACCAGTGATCGAGCTGGATCTCGGTGCCGTTCCCTATACAAATTACCGCGATGAGCTGCCACGACGTTTAAGAGAAAAACTTGCCGAACTGCTGGTTGGGGTTCGTCAGTCGATTGGAACTAAGGCAATCGCATCCAACCAGGTTTTAGATAGACGCAGATCCCGGCGTGAATTGGTCGAATATTTTCTCTTGCATGGTCACCTGCCGTGGCATGCAAGTCTGGCTCAGGGCGAGACGATTGAAAAGCTGCTGATGCAGCAACTTGCTTCAGAGCCCCAGGCCTTGAGTTTGTTTTTACGCTCGACAGTAGATAAACAGCTTGTCATCGACAGACTGGTGGCCCAGTTTCATCAGGATATCGTCGACCGGGTTGCGCAACTGTTGGTGCCTGATCATGCAGGTCGGATTAAATCGCTTGCCGAAACGTTTTTAATACTGTGGCGACAATATGAGTTCTTTTCTACTAAGCGGATGCATGTAAGTGAGTTAGGAGGCTCGCTCTGGTCGAAGCTGATTCTTGTGCTGCTTAGCAAGGGCAGTCGTCAACTCAATGTAGAACAGCTGTTTGAGCGGGCATTAATGATGCTGTTGCCTGAGTTGTCAGCGGATTTTATGCCACTGCTTAATCAGTTGAAAAAGCTTAGCAATAATAACGTCGACAAGACTGGGCTTAAGTCTATTTTGTTGCAGCTGACAGAGAAGCAATCAACTGTTGGCGACTTTGAAGCGGAGGTTGCTGCTAGCATCAATGATAAATCAAAATTAGATGACGAGATCCACCTGACACGACTGCGCCAACACTTGGTCGAGGCAATGATCTCAGGTGACTTTTCAAACATCAAAGCGTTTTGGGCAGAGTTGCTGAGTGGTCATGCCACGCTATTGGAAGAAACATTGCGTCATTATGGCCAGCAGGCACAGTACAGAAAGCGGATCGCCTATGGCTTTCCCGAATCTGTGTTGCAGCAACTGTTGCAGTTGATAGAGCCAGTAGAGAGTGGTTTTATCATTAAGGTGTTAGATCAGTCGGCATTGTTCCAACCGCGGGGTGATGGGGCTGTGTCTGCATTGGCGCCAGCCCAGAATCAGATCCGAAAACAGTTGTGGCAGTTTAGCCTGGGTTATTTGTTGCTCGAACGGGGTAGTCGCTTCAATAAAAAGTCCTATCTCAGCAGTTTTCTGCGGCAGATGGCCATGGCCAATAATTTGAGCCATGCAGAAATGTTGCTAGGACTGACTGGACAAGTTGCTGGTTTGTCCAGCTCAAACGCGACGACCAGACAGCTGCTGCAATTACTGACTGAGCTGGGGCAGGAACTCAACAGCAATGAGCATGAGTTGAAGGAGCAGGTCAAAATCCAGCAGCGCGGCTATGAAGCTTATGAAAAACTGGTTCTTGCCTTGTGTCAGGGTGGTGATGCTGACCAGGCTGATTTGATCAAGGCGGTCACTGAGCTGGAACATCGGTCTGCTTGGTTACTGATGCGTTTTCTGCGTGAGCTGCAATGCGGCAGGTTTGAGCGCGGGATTTTTACAGCTGGATTATCGGCCGCACAACTGCGCCATTTGGTGCTTGCCTTTATTCGTATTAGCAATCAAGGCGAGACGTCCGCCTCGTCGGAGCTGATCAACGCTGTCGAGACATATTCGGGCCACAGCACTGATCTGAAGGTTTACTTTCTTCAAATACTAAATTGTTTGCTGCAAGGTGAATTGATCGATTTCGATGCCATTCTCGCTGGATCAGGTTCTGTGAACCTAGTTTCTGCGGTGGAAAATGAAGTGGTTCAGAAATCCTCGTCAAAGCAGCTCAAGCAACAAGTCTCAGTCATTGATGGTGAACAAGGAGTGATTCAATATCTGCACAGTGATGATTCGCTGACAGACAGTGAAGCGACTTCTTTAATCAGGGGCTTCGAATGTCTGTTTGAACAGCATCCTCAATCATTGCGCCGAATCCTGACTGAGCTTATGACAGACAAGCGGATGATATTGCGCCTGGTGACTCTTCTACCTGAGCGATTACTTAGCCGTAGTTTGTCTTTCATGGAGGTGGTCGGTCTGCAACGATTGCAGCAGTATGCAGAGATCATTACCACGGCTTGCCACACGCATGAGTTGAAGATAGAACCTGGGCGTCTCAAAAAGCTCAAATGGCAGGTGATATTTGCTTATCTGAAAGACGTGGGGCCTTTCTTTAACGAAAAGCGATTTGTTGAATATTTCCTTGCTGGCCTGGCGACTGATCTAGTTGAGCCGTCTGATTCACAACGCTTCAACGTTGTTGTGTCGCAACAGCTGGTGGCCAATAGCCTGCCCTCTACTCGCGATATGACGCAGAGGGTCGTGCAGTGGTTGGCTGAAACAACTGTCCAGCCAGTCCATCCCAAAACAGAAACAAGTGTTTTAGCATCAAAGCTAGAATCGCAATCTGAATTTGAAGATCTGCCACTGGAGGATATTCATATCTCGAATGCCGGTATTGTGTTGGCGGCACCCTATTTGGCTCGTTTGTTTGAGATGCTCGGTTTGACCGAGAAATCCGCCTTCAAAGATAGTCAGGCTGCTGTGCGCGGCGTACACATGTTGCAGTTTCTGGTTGACGAGCACACTGATTGTCCTGAATACCAGTTGGTGCTGAATAAACTCCTCTGTGGGGTGAAGACGGGTAAACCCATCGCGCGCGAGGTCAGTTTAAGCCCTGCTGAAAAGCAACAGTTGGAAGGATTGCTGCGGGGGCTGATTCAGAACTGGAAAAGCCTGGGCAACACATCTGTTGCCGGCCTGCGCGAATCATTTTTGCAGCGCCAGGGCAGGTTGCAGCTCAGGGATGATGCTTGGCACCTGCTGGTTGAGGCCAAACCCTTTGATATGTTACTGGACCAGATTCCATGGAGTTATTCGACGATTAAGTTTCCATGGATGGAACGGGTCATTTATGTGGAGTGGCGCTGAAACATGAAGCTTAGTCGATTAAATGCGAGTAGCCTTGAGATCGAAATTTACTGGTTTACTCGTGTGTTGGATGCGCGTATCAGTCTTTATTTTGGGCAGGCTTGTGAATGCGAGGACGTTCATGACATTAGTCCACCGGATTTATCTGCTAATGAGAATGGGGATGAATCTGAATATGCCCGGTTGGTGAAAAAATTTAGTATGGGCTTTGATGAGCGCATTGTTCTTATTCTGGCATTGATTCCTCATGTTCGACCTCAGACGCTGGATACTTTATTTATTCGCAATAAAAATCTTGATCGTGGTTATACTGAATTTGGTGGCTGGAAAGGAAAAAATCATGGTGGTTTTTTACCGACGCCGGAAACAGCCTCATTTATTTTGGCTGGCAATGATCTGGCCAAGCGTTTTGAAATTACGCGTCTGTTTGAGGCTGAACATTTTTTCATTAAAGCGGGTTTGCTGCGGTTGGATAGTCAAGGTGATGAACCCTTTTTCAGCGGCGCGCTTATGTTGTCTTATGAAACACTTTGTCGTTGTACATTAGGGGTATGTCATAAACCTGATTACAGTACCCACTTTCCAGCGACACGAATCACCACCAAATTAAGCTGGGATGACCTGGTGTTGGCGCCGCAAGTGTTGGCTGAAATCGAAAACTTAAAAACCTGGATCAAACACTCAAACACCATTATGCAGGACTGGGGCTTGGATAAAAGCATTAAGCCTGGCTATCGCAGTCTTTTTTATGGACCGCCGGGGACTGGCAAAACTCTGACTGCGACCTTGATAGGGGCGGAATTGGGGCGAGACGTTTATCGCATAGATTTATCTATGGTGGTGTCAAAGTATATTGGGGAAACAGAAAAAAATCTGGCCAATGTTTTTGACCAGGCTGAGAATAAAGACTGGATTTTGTTTTTCGATGAGGCTGATGCCTTGTTTGGTAAGCGCACCCAAACCGCTAGTTCCAACGATCGTTATGCCAATCAGGAGGTTTCCTATCTGTTACAGCGGGTGGAAGATTTCCCCGGTATTGTCATCCTCGCGACTAATATCAAGGCCAATATCGATGATGCCTTTGCGCGCCGTTTCCAGTCGTTGGTTTATTTCCCCGTACCGGATGCAACACAGCGCCAACGTTTATGGAGTAGCACCTTGAATGGTAAGGCCAGGCTGGATGCGGGAGTGGATTTAAGCAGCCTTGCACATGATTATGTATTGACAGGCGGTGCGATTACCAATGTGGTTCGATATGGCGTCATCAATGCGTTACAAATGAACCGTGACACAATATGCCGTGAAGATTTGGTCACTGGCGTGATAAAAGAACTGCGCAAAGAAGGGAAGACAATTCAGGCATGAAGAAGAGGTGGACAAGGATGTCGGCAGGATCAGTTTATGTCTATCGCTGGTTGTTTTTTGTTGTCATGATGTTTGGTACTGGCTTGGCCGTAGCTGAGGAAGTTGCCGATGCCTGCCAGCTGTCAGAAATTAAAAACGACTTCAAACAATATCTACTAAACACTGGTCGTGAGCAAGTCATCAGAATACAAGAGCAACTTAATGCTCATAATTATGGGGCCATCGATACAGATGGTGTGTTGGGCCAGGATACGCGGTTAGCACTGCAAAAATTTTGTCAGGTAACACAGCCAAATGATGTGCAGGATGGCATTGCCAGAACTCTGATAAGGTTGCTTGAGCAGTCCAGTGTAGCAGGGTTGGCTAATGCCGAAACAATGACTGTGCCAGAACTGAAATCAGAACAGGAAATTCTATCAGCACCATCAGTCTTTTATCGTTGGTCAACGCCTGAGGCTGCCGTTGATGACGAAGCTTCACAGGGGGAAATAAAGGCTGAACCTGATGACATAATTCCTGATGATGTTTTGGCGCAACTAGCTGCCATTGAGGGAATTGCCTACCCCAACCTGATGTTGTTTAACAAGGCTCTGGAAGCTTTGTTTATTGGCTCTGCCCCGGGCTATGAAGCTCACCTGGAGAAGAGTGTTGAACAGGCGCGTATAGAGCCAATAAAAAGCCTCAATAAAATTCAACTTAGTGCTGATGGTTGTGGTTGCTCTCGTGATTTTTCTAGTCTTGTTTATGGCTTCTATCCCTATTGGCTGCCCGCTAAAGATACTGTGCATAAGCTTGATTTCAGCCTTTTTGATCGCATAGGTTTTTATTCTCTCTGGTTGAACCAGGAAGGAAAAATTCAAAATCCACTGCAGTGGAGCGATGAGTGGGACGCGGCTGCATTTATCAACAAGGCGCACAAATATCTCGTTGATGTTGATGTAACTGTCTACGCTTCAGGTTGGCAGGCATGGTCCGACAAGGTGATGCAGGTTGCTGTCAATGCAACTGCGCAGGCAGTTAAACAGAGGTTTACATCTAAAGGAAAGGTGAAAACGGGCGGGGAAACGCCTATGTTTGACAGTTCTTCATCGGTTCAGGGCGATGGGGTGACGGTGGTGTTTGAGAAATACACTGGCGCCACAGAAAAGAGCCACAAAATCACTGATTTTATTAATGCATTATCTGAAAAATTGAATACCGATAAGCATGATTTCAAGATCAATATTATGCTTGATATGGACCTTGATGCGCTAAAGCATAAGATGGCATTCAGTGATCTTGAGGCCATCCTACTAGACAGTGATGCCGCACCAGCCAAGGTCGAGCATCTGTTTGTGTTTTTACAGGCGCCAACCACTGATGCCAAAAAGAATCTGCGGCGGATGATTGAAGATCAATTTCGTGGTGCGGATCGAAAACAGGTGTTAAGAAAAATAGTCCCTGTCATTTCAGCCGCAGGGCATGACAAGGATCCGCGCGGGGCCTACAGCCAGTTCACCGATGACCTTATCTATTTTCAGGACAACTTTGCGGGTGTCGGTCTGTGGCCTTTACCACTAGATAGTGATGTGGGTGTAGAGCCACTAAAAGCCAAGATTATTGAACTCTATACTGATCCTAATGGCGAGAATCACATTAGTGGCTGGGTCGATCAGTTGGTTCCTGAACTGTGTCAGTTTGCCTGTCCCAACCGCTGGCTGTTTCGTCTTAGCTTTGACCTGTTGGTTGGATTGATCTTGGTATATGCGCTGCTTGCTATTTGGATATATAAGTTGCGTCGTATTTATAAACAATATTTTTGGTTCTTTTTGGCGGCGATTTCGGTCTCAGCTTTGATCTTTCTAATATCACTGGTGTGCGACCCTTTTTGGCGAGCGCGGGCTGATATCGTTCTGGTCGCATTGATATTGCTTATCGTTGTGATAACGATTGGGCGCTATGTAAGCAAGGCGACCCGGCCACGACTACCATAATAGCTAATAAACGACTTAATGCTGAAAATTGAAAAAATGAGACGCCGAGATGAAAAATAATTCAGCTAAGCAAAACAATGCAGCCCACCTTATGAAGCATACAACTTGGTGGTGGTTGTCTGCGGCCCTATCAACCGTATTGATTTTTGTGCTAATTAGTTTTTGGGTGCATATGAATAAATATGAGGTAGAACCGACACAGCTGGTGAATGAGCAGGCGACTAACGATTATCTTAAAAATAACTGGGAAGATCGCCTGAATGGTGACACCAATGCAGAACAGACGATCAAGATAAAAACTGGAATTTTTATTCAGTCGCTACAGTTTTTTAATTCCAGCGAAGTTAACCTGAGTGGTTATATTTGGCAGCGCTATAAAGACGGTGTGCATGATGCCATTAAACCCGGACCGTCGGAGCTTGGATTTATTTTGCCAGAGCAGGTTAACTCCGGTAGTGATATTGAGCCTCGCGAGGTTTACCGTGTTCGTAATGGGAATGAGGAGGTCATCGGTTGGTATTTTGAGGCGACTCTGCGTCAGCCGTTTGATTATTCGCTGTACCCTTTTGATCATAAAACGGTTTGGGTTCGTATGTGGCCTAAGGGGTTTTCTCAAAATATTGTTTTAGTGCCGGACTTTGATGCGTATAAATCTACAGGCCTGTCAGACATTTTCGGCATAGAGGAAAATATTGTGCTTGGCACCTGGGAGCGCAAAAACACCTATTTTGACTATAGATTATCAAATTACGATACTGACTTCGGCATAGCTAATTATATGGGGCAGGAGGGGTTTCCCGAACTACATTATAATTTTGTTGTTAAACGAAAGTTTGAAAATGCATTTATAGTCTATCTGCTCCCTTTGTTTCTTGTTGCCGCATTGTTGTTTGCCGCATTGTTAACCGTGAGCGAGAAAGACGACTTATCCAGTCGGCTTGGTTTTAATACCTCTGGTTTTATTGGTGCCAGCTCGGCATTGTTCTTTGTTGTCATGTTGGCGCATATTCAATTGCGAGAGCAGTTTGCGGGAACCAGTATCGTCTATATAGAGTATTTCTATATCTTGATGTACGCGCTGCTAGTGCTTGCAACTGCCAATACTTATCTATTTTCTATTCGTGCAAAACGTTGGGGTAAGCTGATTCTTTACAATGACAATATTATTCCTAAAGTCGCCTATTGGCCCGTTGTTTTAGGCTGTTTGATTTTGATTACCTGGTTGATTATGTAGCTAATGTCAGGCAAAGGAATCTATATGGATTCAGGTTTGGAAGTACAGAAGCGAAACAAGCTGTGAGAGGTGGCTAGTCAGTCTCCTATACGATCCGCAATGATTTTTCCTATCCCTGTGAATTTTGCATTCACCAATTAACAATAATGATTTGAAAGATGGAATTAACTTCGCAAGATTCAGAAACCTATTCGATGGGTAGAAAGTGGTTGCATCGACTTTTATTATGGCTCTGTCTGTTGTCCTTTATGATGGGAGTCGGCCTGGCTTATCAGCACTTGGATTATAAAGAAAGAGTCTATCAATCTGCAAAATCTGATTTGCAGAATCTGACTGTAGAGGCATCTAAGCAGATAGCAGTCATTCTGGAGCAGGCTATGCAATCAGCAGATACACTGGCTGATGGTCTGACTCAGGCCAAGGTAGGTAATGCCACCATGTTGGCTAGTCTTAAAAAAATGTTGGCCAGCAACCCTAATTATTATGGTGGCACCATCACCTTTGTCCCCTACGGTTATACCCCTGAGGTAAAGCTCTACTCAGCTTATTATTCAAAGTCTGGTGCCAAGGGTGAGTTGGAATTTTTACAGCTGGCGGATATTTACGACTATACAGCGCCAGAGCATGACTGGTATGTCACGGCAATGGCTGAGGGCAACAGGTGGGCTGAGCCTTATTGGGATGAAGCCGGCAAGACCTATATGACAACTTACTCAGCCATTTTTTATGCTACTGATCCAGCCACCGGCAAGCAGATTCCGAATGGTGTTGTCACCGTTGATATATCGATGTCACAAATCAAGAATATTATTGAATCTCTGGATATCGGCGCCAGCGGTTTTGGTGCCTTGACCACGCGTGAAGGAAATTATCTCTACCACCCTAATTATGATTATGTGCAGGGGCGGATGAACATCAGGGATGTGGCGCGACAGAAGAATGATGCTGATCGGCTGCTGATTGCGGATAAAGCGGCCAAAGGCCAGGCTGGTATCTTAGATCATGTGAGTACTACGACGGGCGAGGCTTCTTGGCTTATCTTTGAGCCGGTACCTATCTCGGGCTGGTCATTGCAGAATACCTTCATCAAAAATGACTTGGATATTGGTGTCGATCTTCTGAGGCAACAAATTATATGGGTATTAATCAGCGCCATGCTGTTTGTCGCATCGCTGTCTGCCCTGTTGTTGAAGGTGAATCTTGGCAGACCGGTGAGGGTCTGGATTTTAACAGCGCTTGTGACGCTGCTATTAATTGTTGGGGTTAGCACTATCTGGGACCTGGCCTTGACCTATCACTCATCGGTAAAAACCTTGGGGGTCAAGGTTTCTGACAAAGCGACTTTGCGTGCGCTAATGAACAATTACCAGAAAACCAGTGAGACCAAACATCTAAGTCCTCCATTATTTATTCCCACTGGCTTGTATATAGATGCGATTGAATTTAAAGGCGCCAATGACGTTCTTGTCAGTGGGCGCCTATGGCAAAAGTATTCTGCGGATTACCCGGCGGAGCAGGCCAAGGGTGTTAAGTTTGGCCGTGCTATTAGTGTCAAGATGGAAAAAATTGGCAGTTATGCCGTCGAGACCGGTGAGGTGCTGCAATGGTCGTTCCAGGCGGAACTGCGTCAGCCGGTGGATTACTCCAGGTACCCGCTAGAGATTGAACAGTTAGACTTGCAAATTATCCCCTTGGCGATGGATCAGAATATTGTTCTGGTGCCTGATCTGGATGCCTATAAACTATCTGCCGCGACGCTTCTGCCCGGACTTGACAAAGATATTTTCTTGCCTGGGTGGAAATTGACTGAAGCATTTTTTGTGCTACGCAGCAGTCAGAAGAATACAGATTTTGGCATAGAGCAGAATTTTGATCAGGGCACTTTGCCTACGCTTTATTACAAAATTGGGGTAAAGCGAATCTTTATTGATGCGTTTATATCGAATCTCACACCGCTTATTGTTGTTGCTATTGTCTTGTTTGCGCTGGTGCTACTTTCCAAACATGTTGAGATTGGCAGAATATTGAGTATTTGTGTGGCGGTATTTTTTGTGGTGGTATTTTCCCATCTTGATATTCGCAAGCACATTTCAGCGGGTGAAATATTCTATCTGGAATATTTCTTCTTCGTTATTTACTTCACTATTATTCTGGTGCCGATGGATGCCATTAGGCTTGCCTTGGGCATGCGTTCCAATTTTTTTGAGTACCAAGATGGCTTGCTTGCCAAGGCCATCTATTGGCCGAGCATTTTGGGTGTGTTTTTTGTGATCACTGTATTGAAATTTTATTGATGCCGTTTTAAAGCAGTTAGGGGTTAATAGTAAATGGGTGTGTTTGAAGATAAGGGCAGAATTGTTCTCGTGGTATGGGTGGTGGGGCTGGCCCTTTTTTATCTTTCTGCAGCCTATCTGGCAGGCAACAAGGTCTATGAGGATAAAGTTGCATCAGAGATACGGCAGCAGCAACGCTTGGATCCCTCTACCACTGAAAATGGTAATACTCAGGTAGACTTTGTTGAGCTTAAGGCCGCCGAGTCTGATGACTACGAAGAGGTGCGGGTGGGTATTTATGTCGACCGCATCATGGAGATTTCGACCAAGGCGACAGGCTGGACGGTTGATTTTTATATTTGGTTTAACTGGGCGAGTGATGATATTAATCCAGGTGAAACCTTTCAGGTAATCGATGGCGAAATTCAATCCAAGACAAAGGTTGAGGAGGTGGTCGATAACGGCAGGCATTATGCTTTGTATCGAGTCACAGCCCGCATCACCAAGTTTTTTAATGTGGTTCGTTATCCACTTGATAATCACTTATTGACCATTCGCATCGAAGACAGAGATCATCCATGGCATGCGTTGAGGTTTGTGCCGGACAGCCGTGGTTCAGAGTTTAGTTCCAGAGTAAAAGTCCCCGGTTACCAGCTTAAAGAAGCTGAGATCATCAATAAGCCTCACGCCTATAAATCCAGCCGTGGTGACCCGCGCCTGCCAGTTGATCACAAAGCGATTTATTCGCAGATTACCTATGGCATTAAGATTGATCGCCCCGACTGGGGGCTTTATTTCAAAATGATTCAAGGGCTGTTTGCCTCGGTGGCAATCGCTTTTCTGGCTTTTATTTTGGGTCCATCATCGGGTGAACGCTTCGGCCTTGGTGTGGGCGCCTTTTTTGCCTCGGTGGGTAGTAGTTATGTCAACCTGAGCGAACTGCCAGGTGTTGGCATGGTTACGCTGATTGATATGGTGAATGGCTTAGCTATGGTCACCATTTTTCTGACCTTATTGGGCTCGGTTCTTTCATCTCGAATTGCTAGGGGGGACTCGCAGCTTGCTACCGCGCAGGCCTTTGATCGGATAAGTCTAGCTTTGTTCGTGACTGGTTTTGTTTCGGTGAACATGGTGATGGCGTTGCTTGCAGCTGTATAAACTACCAGATAAGCGGATGCGGTTATTTTTTGCTGGTGTTGCCCTTTATCGACAGCCGGTTTAGGCACAGAAAGTCTGAGCTGGCCATAGGTGTGCCCGAATGATTGCGCAGCAGCGTGGCCAGGTTTTGATCAGTCTAATGACTGTATTTTCGTCGTTGATTCTGGGCTGCCAGGCCTGTCTGAGTTATTGAATTATACGGAAGGTATATCCTGATATACTAATGTATTGGCGAGCTATTCGAAATTGATTCAACCTTCGTAGGTAGTAAGTATGAAGAACCAGCACTAGGGACTATTCTTCGCGCTGATTCTCAGCGCAGGCCTTTGCGCCAATGCAAGCTTGGTTGACCGTGGTAACGGCATGATCTATGACTCCAATCAAAACATCACCTGGTTACAGGATGCCAACTACGCCATGACATCTGGCCATGACGATGATGGCCAGATGAACTGGTTTGACGCCAGCAGCTGGGCCGATAGTCTGGTATTTGGTGGTTACGATGACTGGCGTCTTGCCAGTAACAATGGCGATCACGTCTGTAGTTTTGGCAGCACCTGTGGTTTGAACGTCGATCCTGGTACCTCCGAAATGGCCTACATGTGGTACAGCATCCTGGGTAACAGCTTTCCTTCAGATCTTGACCCTTTCTTCGACACTATTCCGATTTCTTCCTCGGCCGACGGGGTTGATATTTTGAACCTTCAGCTAGGCTGGTATTGGTCAGGAACGCAATACGCAGTGTTTACCGATAATGCCCGGGTCTACGATATGCGGAATGGCTTCCAGGGTACCTGGATTAAGGATGCTGATTCATTTGCCTGGGCTGTTCGTGATGGTGATATCGGCAGCCACAACGTTCCTGAGCCCGGCATTCTGTTGTTACTGGCCGTAAGGCCTGGCAGGGGTTGCAGCCCTGAAACGACACGCTTGCTGATTGAGTCAGCTCGAACAGACTAAGTTAGCTAGCCCTGATGCAGTAGTCACAAGGCATAAATGAAGCATAGTCTAAGCTAGTCCCTCTTTTTCATCGCTCTCTTTTTCATCACTATTTTTCTTTCTGCGGTGTAGTTCCACCATTTCTGTGCCGGTGCGCCCTCCATGTAAGACACTGCGGCGATAAATGTGTCGATCAGACAATGGTCATGGCGTCTGCTGGTGATACGACAGAGTTCGTCGTACATCTGGTATGGATCTTTTCCTATCAGGTCGTTGGGATGGTGAATGCCGATTTGTTCAAGCATGCGACTGATGGCTGCGCCGATGTTGGGGATATCGGTTAGGGTCTTGATGTTGGTTCTGTGCATGGTGAGGCAATTATAGTACGACTAAAAAACATTCGAGATAATGCGTGATTTTCGACTATATGTTGAACCATTATTGGAACCAATTGGCATGTTATTTCGTTACTTAATTGAGGAGATAATTAAACGATTTAATTGAGCAATCAAACAGGAGGTAGGCCATGAACAAAGTTGTTTTATTAACCCTTGCCTTCATTAGTTCGCCTTTTATGTTGAATAATGCTCAGGCAGCAGCCATTAGTAACGAGATACTGCTTATCGCGAAATCAGATCTTGATAACGACATAGGGGGAAAGGATCGGCTCGCTGAGATGGATCGCGACCGAGACGAGGATCGTGACAGGGAGTGGGACGAAGACCGCGACGAGGATCGTATTCAGGAAATGGATCGTGACCGTGACAGGGATCAAGGCGAGGTTGATGATGGCATGGAGCAAAAGTCAAAACAAAAGAGTATGCGAAAGTCTGGCGTTGATAACAGTCATATGGAGCAGGGGGGCAAGGGCGTACGTGAACAGAATATGGAAGAAATCAAGACTAAATCTCAGCAAGAGAGCAAGTCATGGTGGAAATTTTGGCAATAGACCAAAACACAGCGGGATAATGTGCGCGAGCTCAGACTTTATCGGACAGTGTTTTTCCGATCAAGCCTGAGCTAGTACAGATAAAGCTTCCGGGAAGTCCCCGCAGCGGCCAATTGCCAGTTTCTGCCAGTTGATGAAATGATCCTGATAGCAGCCATTTCCTCACATAGCGATCGTGATACTGAAAGGTAGATTTTGCCGAGTTTGCAAACATCGAATGGATGACTTCAGCTAGCGGCCGTTTGACTTTCCACTTTGCAATGGTTCGCCTGCCGCCGATTGATCGTACAAGTTTAATCTTGGTCATGGCCGGTGTTGTAACACTACCGGTCACTGGGCTTTGAACTATGGAAAGTATCACTTCAGCAAAAGCGGAAATTCGTTATCGAAAAAACACAACGCGTTACCTCATCCTGTTCTACATGCTAGATCTACTTTCATCGTTTGGAGGCGAGTTAAGGTGATGGTATGTTATGCGAGCTGAAATATCTACCAGTGACTATCATGGGCAAGTAGGCAGGAGTGGCGAAGGTCAGCGTAGTGGATTTCGGGCCAACACCAGTTATGAAATCTTCCTGCCAACATGGAGGCTACCAGCTGTAAAAAAACCGTGGCCTGATCTATCCCCTCGCATTTCCCTGCGGTGGGGTTGGTCGAACTTTTCGCCGGAGCAAAGCGGTTAGTCCTGCTACCATCAGTAACGCCGTGGTTGGCTCCGGGACAGCGCTGACTGCGACAGCATTGATCGAAGCCCCCTGCAGGTCAGCGGTTAATGGATCGCCGTTTGCATCTACCAGCGCGTTGATCGCCACGGTCATTGCACTTGTTCCTGCGCCGATAGTATCGAAGGTTAGCGTGGCCAATGAGAAGCTCGACAGCTGGAGGTTATTGAGGTCATCAGGCGAATCGAGCGATAATTCGAATAGGTTGACGATATCGGCTGCGCTGTCATCGATGACTCGTATGCTGCCTAACCCGAATAAATCCAGCTGATCGCCGAAGCTTACCCCGCCGACACCAGTAAAGAACAACCTCGTCGGGTCATAGTCGATATCGAGATCGAAACTGCTTAATGACGGGGCGGTTGTGTCGTCAAGGCCGGAGATGGTGATATCGACGCTTACTGACGTACCTACATCCACCTCCTGGAAATCGGGGATGACGTCGATAGCGATGGAATGCGCCGGGCTGGCATAGGCGAGCAACAACCACCAAGCCAAGCCTATCAATAGTTTTACCCTATGCATTGTTGTTCTCCTTCAGTCATCGGTTCAATAAGACTATTCCGTTGCGCACCGAGGCCGGGTGCACAGTAGGACCATTTTTCGTGCGTCCAGCGCTGTAACCCTGCCGTCGCCATCCAGGTCGCAGGCACTTCCACAGCTGGATTCTGCAACCGACTTGTTGCGGTCCGCCAACAGGATATCGAGATCATTGCGATCGATGTCCTCGTCACCATCGAGATCGCCTGGAATTGTCTGTGCCGCGGGCAGGAAGGCAGCGAAGGGCGTGAAGTGATTGACGTCGAAGGTGGCGGTGTTGTTCAACCAGTTGATATGGATATTGCTGATCCCTGAATCGGGGTCTGTATGGTAGACCCACTGTTGGTCACTGACTCGGAAGAAGCCGATCTTGAGATCGGCCTCGAACGCCTCCTGGGTCATATCCGCTGGTTTGTGGAACTGAAGGGTGATCGCCGCCCTGTGGTTGACGTCGATCTGCACACCTCCATCCTCAAAGGAAAAATCATAGACCGCGCTCGCGGTCTGATTGTTATTACCGGCTACGGTATCGCCGGGATTACCGTAGCGCGTGACGGTCAGCTTCACGGCTTGGCTATCGGCGCCGGTGAGGGCGAACGGCGGGATGTAGGCCTTGGTATTGTCCTGCGTACCCATGATGGTGCTGTCGCCGCCAATGGCATTGAAGAAATTGGTAGTGGACGTGTCAAGCAGATTGCTTGCGACCTCAACGCTGAAGGTCGCGCTTGCAGGATTGCCTGGCAGCACGGGCACGATGCCCTCGGTGATGCCGATCCACACAAGCGTTTCGTTTGCCTCTACTGTGCAGCTGGCGAGATACTTGCTGGCAGTGACTTGTTGCCAGTTGAACGAACTGCAACCCGCTGCGGTATCCAGCCCACGCGAGTCAATCACCGGGGCGGACAAAAGGTCACGGTCCGAGGTGATGGTGACCGACAGGGTCTTGACGCCTGCGGTCTCATCGACCGTGGAGGCGCTGTCGAACAAGGGTGGTGTCTGCTGGATTACGATCGGATCGGCAATGGTCAGCGCCTGGGCGGGGTTCAGGATTAGCACCCCGGCTGGGGGGTGTTGCACCGTTGAGTAGCCTGGCGCGTTAATCCCCAGCACATAGTCGCCGGCGGGCAGATCCCCGATGCTGAAGTCGCCGCCGATGGTGCTGCCGATCTTGTGGCTGTTCAGGGCCGGGTTGTAGGCCACCACTTGTGCGTTGTTGATCGCCGCGCCGGTTGCGTCTTCCACGCGGCCGGCGATGGAACCCGCCATGGAATCGAGGGCGATGTCATAGCTGGTGGCCGGTTCGACGACGCTTACCGCCCCGGAAAACGTCGCGTAACCCGGCTTGCTGGCCAGGAGCTGATAGTCGTCTGCCGCAAGCCCGCTGATGGTGTAAGCACCGGCACCATCGCTTATGCCGGCTTTGCCGTTGGCGGTGATCTCAACCCTGGCACCGGCGAGCGGTAGCCCGGTGGTCGCGTCGCTCACCACGCCACTGAGCGTGGCGCCGCTGGCAAGATTGATATCTTGCACTGTGGTGGCACCGCTTAACACCGTAATCCCTGGGTAGATCTGGGTGACAAAGCCGTCGGAGATGGCCCGCAGGGTGTAGCTGCCGGCGGGTAGCTTGTCAAAACCGTAGGCGGATTTGAATTCTGGACTGGCGATCGCATCGCCAAGAAGGAAATCGCTAGGGTTGTTCTCGTTAATGGCGATTATCCGCGTACGTTGCGGGTTAAACCGCGCCCCCGCAGGGTAGGTGATAACACCCTGCAGGGCGCCGCTGTTCATAAGCGGAGGTAAGCTGAAATCCTGATCGGTGAGCATCTCTCCTACAGAAAGAACCCACCTGTGTTTTCCATGAAACACGGCGTACCAACCTCTATCTGTTTCATAAGACGAATATGGCGCCGCATCGATAATGCCTGGTGGCAGAGCCATCTGGTAGTCGCCGATCACCTCCGTTGGGGCCGCCGCGAAATAATCGGTATAGCCATCGTCGATGGTAGTAAAATCGACGATCTGACTGTCTAGGTCGAGTAGAGCTTGATCGCGGTTGTCGGCGCCGCCTCGCAGAGCCACGATGCCGGTATCACATCCTTGCAGGTGTTCTGACTCCACATAAGCAGGCAGCAAGATACCTGCGCTATCTTTATGGCAGGTATTGGCTAGGAAATCGATCACCTTACCAGAGACCACCGTCCCCTGACCGGACGTCTGCATCACTAGATCGACGTCGGTCAGTTCGCCCGAGGTCACGATCACATCGCTCTGACTGGGCGTGATCCAGCCTTCCTTGACAGCCCGCACGGTGTATTCGCCCGGGGGTAGGAAGTCCAGAGTATATTGCCCAAAGGCATCGGTGAAGATCTGGTCGTCACCCAGCTCATAGCCGTCCGTCTCGAAGCCGTCAAATTCGATCTCCGCACCAACGATTGGCGTGCCGGCCGCGTCGGTGACCACGCCTTCGATGCCACCAGATTCTGGCATTACCATATCCGGCGCTTGGGTACAGGACTGCCCGGGAGTCACCGTCAGCGGGCCGACGAAACGTCGGCCGCTGCCATACTTCACCCCATTGAGGACCGCCGGCCTGAGATTCCACTGGTCGATGTAGACGTAGGCCTGGTCGGTCGCGGGCAAATAGCCCAGGGTGTAATAACCCTGAGAATCGGTCCGGTCGTCCGGGTCATCAAGGATGCCGATGCGTGGATCGACCTCGACTCCCGGAATGCCAGCGCCCTGGTCGTTGACGATGCGCCCCTGGATGCAACCGCCCTCGGCCAGGGTGAAATCGGGTCCGCGCACGCCGGCGAGCGTGGCCTGGTAAAGCTCAGGGGCATACTGGGCCTCGTATTGCGTCGCGCCGATTTGGGCTCTCTCTGTTGATACCGCGTAGAACTTGCCGGGCGAGGATAGTAACCAAAGCCGGTAAAGGCCATTTTGGTCGCTACCAACGGGGTGCCAGTCGCGGCCATCGTCCACCCACTCGCCGTGGCCGATCACCGAGGCGTTCGGAATCGGTGTACCGCCTTCGGTCAGCACATAGCCCCAAATATAGCCGGCCTCGCGCAGTTGTAGATCCATACCAGGCGTCTCGGCATTGTCGAAGACCTGAACATGGTAGAGATCGGCCTGAGCGAAGTGCCGTCCGCTACTATCCATACTGCCTGTCATGACATGGACGTGGTATTGCCGCGCCTCGAGATTGATGAACTGGTAATCACCGTTGGCATCGGTGCTGGTGCCGGCGACATAGTTCCAGGCGTTTTCTCCGGCCCAGTTGGGGTCTGCGCTTTGATACAGCTGTACCGTGACGTCTTGCAGGGCAGCATTGGTGTCGTGTTCCGTGACGGATCCCGAAAGCGAACCGGCAGCGGCAACAACGCCAGCAGTTGCGAGCAGCATCAGAAAAAGGACACCACGGAAGATGGAAAAGTATGGCGTGCGCATTATGTGACCTCCCTGTCAAATGCAGCTTCGGCTTTGTAGCCGGTTCCCCAACACCACCTCAACTGCGGTGGTCAGAGATAGCTTCTGCCAACAATGTTCATTGAAAGCGTAGGCAACAAGTTATATTCCTGCAAGGAAATCATGCGAGAGTGTCGCCTATATATCAAAACCATACCCGTACCAGCGCTAACCAACCTTGATACATGTACATACTTTAAGTCGCTTGTGCTTCTGCTTAGCCGCCAGTTAACCTGGACGCTGAATGTCAGCTTCAGTTCGTTTTGTCTTTAGATCACATGAACCTGGATGTCCGCCTTCAGTAGAATGACCCGTTCGAACTTCGTAGATTGATCAGGCAATTGCGATTAATTGTTCTTCTACAGGCTGCCCACGTCAACGGCCGCTATAGGGTGCGGTTTCAATCGGTCGTTGATACAATATTCTAAATTTGCGCGCCTGACCGAAGATTAATAAGTGATTGATTCATTTTAATGTACGCTATCAGAATTGTCTTACGACTAGTTAGTCCAGAGTAATTGTCTGGGGTTGGCTATGAATTTAGAGGGCCGCTTCTTCAGTGGCAGCTCAATGACCAGCCGCTCATTGTTGCTTAACTGACACGTTGATACGCTGAACCGACAAAGTCGCTTGGTCATTAGACCGTCAGTTTCCCTCGGTAATCACACTACTACAGATAATGCCAATTCTCTAAAAACGCCTGCCTTGCTGCAGGCTTTATTCTATAGTGCCGGCAGGCGAATATAAAAGGTTGAGCCGTGTCCTTCTATGGAGTCAAGACCGATAGTTCCATTCATTTTCTCGATGATGGTTTGGCTGATGGACAAGCCTAGGCCTGTTCCTCCCTGGGCGCGGGTATCTGATGAGTCAAGCTGGGTAAATTTTTCAAATAAAACAGTTTTAAAGTCCTCTGGAATACCGGGACCATTGTCTGTAACACTGACACGGAAGTATTTGTCCTCCCTATCAAGCTCGATGCTGACAATATCCCCACTGGGTGAGAATTTTGAGGCATTAGAAATAAGATTAGCCATTACCTGGGAAAAACGATCTGGATCCACACTTACGTTTGCCGCAGCTAATTGGGGCTTGAATTCAAGCCGTATATTTAGTTGTTCTGCATAGGCTTGATTGATCTCTATAGAGTTTTTCAGCAAAGCTACGAGGTCAACTTCTTGCATATTAAAGGGCATCTTGCCTGCTTCCAGCTTTTCAATATCGAGTATGTCGTTGATGAGTTGTAATAAACGATTGCTATTACGTTGACTGATTTCCAGAAGCTCACAGGCTTGGCTGGGTAGCTGACCGGCCATACCCCCGAGTATCAATCCGAGTGAACCATTAATAGCGGTCAGTGGCGTACGTAATTCATGACTCACGGTAGAAACAAACTCATTTTTCAAGGCATCAACTTTTTTACGCTCAGAGATATCACGTACTGTTGCCAAAATCACATCGCCATTGAGAAAGCTAATGCGTTGAGCATGGACCTCAGCATCAAAATATTGATTTTGATGGGGGCGCCGCGCGCGCCACTCAAAAAACATACGCTTACCATCATTTATCTGGCGCCAGATCTCAGCAAGGCTTTGTATCTGATCTCCAGGTTCAGAGAGGTCATCGGCAATAGTCATGTTGATAGCTTCATCTGCTGTCACGCCGAACATTTCCAGCATGCGTTGATTGACATCCATGATTGAACCATCCAGGCCATGGATAAATATGGCGTCATAGGCGCTATCAAAAACACGGCGTAGGGCATTCTCAGATGTACTGAGAGCTTGTTCTGCACGTTTGCGCTCTGATAGTTCCTGCTTGAGCTCCTGGGTGCGTTGGCGCACTTGGCGTTTTAAGGCAATGTTCCAGGATAGAATGGCACCAATGATAATTAGGGCGATGAGTATGCCTGTAATGATCAAGAAGCGGCGATCAGGTACCCAAGTGGTTGTCGGCTTAAACCCCACCCATTGTTTGAGAATTGCTTTGTCTTGTTCTGGTTTAATGGTATTAAGTGCTTTCTGTAGAATAACCGCCAATTCGGGCCAGTCTGAGCGGATGGCAAAGGCATAACGACCAAAATAACCGCTTTCGCCCGCTACCCTTAGGTTGGTAATGCCTTCTTTTTCCATGGTGTAGGTTGCTGTCGCCAGGTTGGCAACCATGGCATCAACCATGCCAAACGAGACTTTTTGTAGCCCGGTTTTCATATCAGCGACAAGATCCAGCTCAAGTTCGGGATAATCATTGCTGAGATGATCTTGCCAGATGTAACCTGAAATCACGGCAACACGTAGGCCCTTCAGTTTTTCCAGGCTCAGTGTTGCATCGAGATCGTTGCGCACAATAATCACTCCCGGCAATTCGATGTGTGGCGTGGTGAAGTTCATATATTCGCGCCGTTGTGGGCTTTCGGAAGCTGCGCCAAACATGTCGACATTGCGCGCTTCAGCAGCATCAAGCACATCGCTCCAGGTGTCCAGTCTTTCAATCTGGATAGTGATCCCCAGAATCTCTTCCAGCAGCCGCGTGTAATCAGCGGCAATGCCCTGATAACGACCGTTTTCATCCAGGTATTCTATAGGGGGGAAATCGGGGTCAGGTGCCAGTCTTATTATCGGGTGACGCTCAAGCCATTCGCGCTCCTGCGAGGTTATAATGTCGTGTTTTTGAGCGGCTGCCGCATGAGCCCAGCTTGGTGATAATAAAAACAAAATAAACAAGGAACATGCAATAAAAGTTTGCCAGGGCGCAAATAGGAAATGAATGTTTTTATGCTTGGTGATGTCAGTCAACACAGCTTTCTCGGTAAAACCCCTGATAGATATGACTATATATCTTAGTCGATTAGGCCATACCTTATGTCTCGGCTCAGACACGCTGAGCTAAAGCCTTATCACCTGACTAAAAATCGAGTAATTTATTCAATTGATCAGTTTTTTGATGAAGGCTCTGCCTTCAGCCTTACTTTTCTCATCTTCCGGGCTGTCTTGCAGGTTATTGCTCATAGTCTATTTCGATGGTTTTTTGAACGACTCAGGCTCGCCTGTTGTAATTTAGCATAATGTGTTTGTTATTAAATATGCTGGATCGCTTTGATTATGTTTGGGGGGACGGTGTTGGTTCTGCGCATGCTGGTAACTATTGTTTCCTGCGTGGGGGGCAAAGGCGTGCTCACCCTACAAGGCTAATTTATGAATAGACGACGATTTGTTTCACTGATAGGTGCCAGCGGTTTTGGTTTGCTTGGGTGGCGTTTTTGGCCCGACGACGGTATCTGGAATCCATGCCTGCCAGAGGCAACCCCCGCCGAGTTGTTACAGCATGATATTGTGCAGTCGGCCTGGCAGGGGGTTAATCCCGATTTGATGTGGGACAGCCATGTTCACCTGATTGGTACTGGCGATAGTGGTAGTGGTGTCTGGGTCAATCCCGAAATGCAGTCACTGCTACATCCGATTCAATATACCCAGTTCAGGTTTTATCTCAACGCTAGTTGTGTCAGCTCTGATCAGGGGGTTGATTATGCTTATGTCGACCGACTGCTGCGCCTGCATCACGATTTCCGCCCTGGATCGAAATTGATGTTACTGGCCTTTGATCACTACCACGACCAGCAGGGGCAGCAGCATCAGGCACACAGTCCTTTCCATGTACCCAATGCTTATGCTGCTGAAATGGTGCGTCGTCATCCTGAGTCTTTTGAATGGATGGCCTCCATCCATCCATATCGCGAAGATTGTGTCGAGGCACTGCAACAGGCGGTGTTGCAAGGGGCGAGGGCAGTGAAATGGTTGCCAGGGGCGATGGGCATCGATCCATCATCACCACAGTGCGATCGCTTTTATGCGGCACTGGTTAAGCATGGTATGCCGCTGCTCAGCCATGCAGGCATGGAGATGGCAGTCAATGTTGAAGGCGGTGAACGGCTCAATAATCCGTTGTTATTGCGCCGGCCACTGGAACAAGGCGTAAAGGTCATCATTGCCCATTGTGCCTCCATTGGTGAGAGCGAAGATATTGAGAGCAACAGTAAGCTTAGGTTACACAATTTAGAACTGTTTGCCCGGCTGATGGCCGAGAAGGCGTATGAGGGCAGGTTGTTTGGTGATATCTCTGCCATCCTGCAGGTCAACCGTAAGCTAGAGGTAATCGAACGCATATATCAAACCGAGGCCTGGCAGCCGCGCCTGATCAATGGTTCTGACTACCCTTTGCCTGGCGTCATGCCGGTCTTCAATCTGCAGTGGTTTGTCGAGGCCGGTTATCTGCCTGAGGCTGAGGCCCGCTTGTTATCCAGTATTCGACGCTATAATCCTCTATTGTTCGATTTTGTGCTTAAACGACGCCTGGATATCAAGGGCAGCAGAATGGCGACAACTGTTTTCGAGTCAAGACGAACCTTTATGGCCGATTAGGTTGGTGATTAAATAGAAAAAACGCTGGCACTTGCAAGTCCAATGAATCTCAGACAGTGATGGCATTGAGAGGAGGCTTTATTGGGAAAATAGATCTGTCCGCATGTATTCTAGAGTTATGAAATCCGGACGTGTCAGCCATACTGCTCTGAAGGTGGGGCTTATCATGATTGCACTCTATGAGAAGCAAGAATGGAAGTTGCGCCTGCCCCAGGGCTTGGCAGCGCTCACTGAGCGTTTAATCTTGGCGGCGGGCGTCTTTGGCTATGGTCGTCGAATGCTCAATCTGAACAAGAAACCCTGGGCGCTGCGTCTCTACGAACGCTCAGAATCCAAGATGGGCATCTTCGATGGGGTTGGGGAACGCAAGCTCTTTATGGATGAGCAGGTATTGGCTGCGATCGAGGCTGGTGCCAAACAGGTTCTGGTGTTGGGCGCAGGCTTTGACACGCTTTGCCTGCGGCTGGCGCCGCAGTTTCCGCACGTTAAGTTTTTTGAGGTGGATCATCCAGCCACGTCCGCGGCTAAGGCAAAAGGTGTTAGGCAGGAGGGGCAGCCGCAAAACATGCACCTGTTAGCAGCCGATCTTACCGAAATTCCGTTGTCGGAACTCATGAACAAGACTGAACGTTGGGATAGCGGTGTTCGGTCGGTTGTTGTGGCTGAAGGGCTGTTTATCTATTTAAAGGAAGAGGCAGTACTGCAAGTATTCCGTGAGGTAGCTGCGTGTACGGGACCAGGCACCCGGGTTGCATTTTCACATGGGATTTCGATCAAAGAGTATCGCTTCGAAAACGCAATGATGCGGCTGATTGGCGAGCCATGGTTATCATCGTGCAAGAATGCAGATCTGCCTGGCTACATTGGCCCAGGTTGGTCGGTGATCGCAATACATGGGCCGAGCTCTAGGCGCAGTCTTGAGGCTTTCGCTGTTGCAGAGAAACGCTAGACCTAGGCCCTTTCGTCCTATTGGGCGTGCAATCTTTCACCATTCTCTTGCATCCATTCCGCCAATTTTTGCATTGAGGCAGCAGTCAACTCTTCCTCTATTTCTTTAATTAAAGATCCTTTAAATAAATATCTTGCCTCACCTTCTACAATGAGGTCTTGCGTCCCTGCAAGTGTATATGTACAACGCCAACTACGTGATAAGCGATTTCCTTCAACTTTCGGCGAAGTGAGTGGAACAAGGGTGCGGGAATCAAAACGACGATCAGTATTTGAAACATCTTTTTTTAGAAATTCGATAATTTCTTTGCGGCCAATACATTTTGGATCTGGGCTACCAACATTTAAATATGTAGCATCTATGGCAAAGTATTTTTCGAGCCTAGACCAATCGTCATCTTGGATAGTGGCTTCAAATTCAGCGGCAAATTCTTCGAAGATATTAATAATGTCCATATGTGTAGGCCTCATGTTTTGCTTAACTGAACCGCCATGGCAGTGTTTGATTTGTGATGTTTAGAGTGCAAACAAAGGGCTGTCAAGCCTGTCCGATTCGACTATGCTTGATAGGTGGTATTGTAAACTTAATATCCACATATAAGTGTATAGCTTCTACTCAGATTTCTTCGCCACAATGAACACAGCTTTATTTTTACCCGGTTGCCATTGATGGTCAATTTCAAAACCAGCATTGCTCAGACAGTCTTCCAATTCATTAGTAGTAAAGACCTTAACTAACGGCATCAAACCAAAGAATTTTCCAATCGGCGCGATAAATTTAATAATTTTCAACGTATCTCCAAGGCATACTGTGCTGCTGACGAAAATACCGCCCGGTTTAAGCACTTTATAAACCTTTCCGATTACTTCTTCCTTGTTATCTAGCAAATGTAAGATGCTGAACCCTAACACGACATCCAAGCTGTTATCTTGTACGCTTAAATCATCGATTGCTGATCTTTCAAAAGTGATATTCGTTACGCCTTTTGCGTCAGCCTTGCCTTGGGCGATTGCAATCATCTTTGATGAGATATCAATTGCGCGAATATGTTTCACATAGGGCGCGTGGGTGATGGCCGTTGAGCCTGTTCCGCAACCTAACTCCAGCACCTCCATGTTTGGCTGAAAATATTCGCGTGTAACTTGCAGTTTTTTCTGATACGACGCTTCATCAGCAATGGGCTGTTTCGAATAACGTTCTGCAATCTTGTCCCAGAATTTAGCTGATTGATCCATCACAATCTCCGTCCCAACTGCAAACTAACGTTTTGTATCACGGTGCGCACAAAGCAGAGCAAAGTATGAGTGGCGTTTTTTTTCGGCCTGAGTGAATGTGGTTATTATGGTTGTTTTTTTATTGGCATCTCTATTATTTCTGAAACCTCAAGTGAACCGCCAATATCAAGAAAAGGGCAAGCCTTTGCAATCGACAGTGCCGCATCCATAGAATCCACTTCAATTATAGTGTAACCCGACATTGTCGTTGTGCCTCCAGTGGCAACGGTACCGTCAGAGTTTACTGTGCTCGTATTTTTAAGCGGATTAGCAGGACTAACTACCGAGTCGCCCAATGAAGATAACCAATTCATATAGTTTGAAAAATGTTGCTTACCTTCCTCTGGGCTAGATGGCTGATTGCCGCCTAGATAAACAATAGCGTATTGAGGCATTTGTGCATCTCCTTGTTGGAACATTGGCTTAGAAAAAATGCCTCAGGCCGTCTCCACAACCATCGGCAGGGTAGGGTCGGCGGCCCACTCCTGCAACGAGGCGGTGTAGACCGCGACGTTGGTGAAACCGAGACGAGTCATGGCAAAGGCATTGGTAGAGGCCATGATTCCACCACCACAGTAGGTGATGGTGCGGGTGTTACGGTCGCCGTCGAGCAGGGTGGCCAATTCGTCGTCCGGCCGAAAACGGCCCGATTCATCGAGCAGGTCGAGGCCGCAGGTGTTTGATGCGCCGGGGATATGCCCGGGGCGGGCGTAGAGTGTGGCTTCACCGCGGTAATAGGGCCCAGGCAATGTATCAATGAGGCTAACGGAACTGTCGTCAATGCTGGCGAGTACTTCGTCCCGGTCAGCGATCAGTTTTGGTCGAGGAGCAGGGGTGAACTGTTTTGCAGGCCGACTGACAGGCTCGGTAGACAGCGGTTTACCCTCAACGATCCAGGCCTTCAGCCCGCCATCGAGTAGTGCCGCTCGGTCGAACCCAGCCCAGCGCAGCATCCACCAGACTCTAGCGGCCCAGGCGGAATAACTAGTGTCGTACAGCACAATCCGGGAATCGTCACCGACACCCAGCGCACCCATCGCGGCACAGAACTGTTCAGGTGTTGGTACGGCAAACTCGATTGGGCTGTTGGTATCACAGAGTTCAGCCTTGAGATCAGCGAAGCCGGCGGAGGGAATGTGGCCTTTGTCATACTCAGCGCGGCCGCTAACATTGTGGAAGCCACCGTCATCTTCCGGCACCTGATTAACGGTGCAGTCGAGCAGCACCAGGTTCGGGTCATCTAGGTGCTGGCTTAGCCACTCCGTGGTTACAAGCGTATCCATTCATCATCTCCTGGGGTTGCATCCGTGCATGATCTTGTAACTATAGAGTCGTAGTCCGGATGTAGTAAAGTGAAAACCGGGAATTATTCCCCGTAACTCGGTGTGTTTTCTTTTACCGGCGTGTACCCCCCAGTTCTCATCCAATACTTCAGATCTTACATAACGCAGAATGCTTCACGCAGATGGCTGGTCTAAGTAACAAGGTGTTGTGCGCGGTGGTCGTGTAGGGTTAACCGTTAAGAATTAGATATCGCCTGGGGATTGGCTTCTGCGGTAGTTGGCAGGTTGTGTCTTACTCGGCTAAACATTGTTGACACTATAAATGTGACCTATGTATTTATTGCTCAGGGGAGAATGAGACCGGCCCACTTTAATTCTATCCGATTAGTAAGTGCTCTCGTAGAAACCCGCAACAATATTAGTTTGAGTCAGTATTCCCACTAAATCTCCAACAGCACTAACCACCGGCATATGGCGGATCTTTTTTGTGTGCGACAGTATTACTGCCTCACTCAGCATCATATCCTCGCTAATAGTAATAACAGGTGAAGTCATGAAGTTTTTGATAGCCAGTTCATCCCATGTTACCCCTTGTAATGTATCGCACAGCACCTCGACCAAATCACGTTCGGTCACAATACCCAGCGGGATATTATCTTCAATAATCACAAGACACGAAAATTTTCTCGAAGCTAATTGCTTGACCACATCAAGCAATGGCTCATCAGGGCTGCAGGTTGCAACCTCTAGTGTCATTATTTCATCTATGCGTATATGTTCCATATTTTTTGATATCGGCAATTTATAAATATTATTAAACTAAGGAACCTCTGCATAAGTCCCCGAATTTGAGATAATCTGATCAAGCAATAAATTGAGCATGGCGAGATGAAACAAAGCAGTTTTTCAGACCTGGAATATCAGTCAAAGAAGAAAACGACCCGCAAGGAAAAGTTCTTGTCCGA
>CAMYNQ010000012.1 GCA_947259785.1 uncultured Chromatiaceae bacterium
TCATCGGCATATTCAATCTCAATATCGACCCGGTGTTCGGCCACCTTCAAATCGACGCGAGTGATTTCCCAGGGAGTATGTATGCCTAACAACAGGCCGTAATGTTCTTCTATTTCCAAAATCTATACCGTTATAGTTGATTCCGATTTGGGGTAAAATTTTATAGTAATTTCACACGGATCTACGAAGAACCATTTAGTTAGACATATATTTGCTGAACCTTGTTATTTAGCTAAAGGGGTATCGGCACATTCTGATAGCTATAAACGCTGTAAAAATGGTGGTATTGGCGGTGTGGTCTCAACTCTTCTTTGGCGTTTTGTTTATTGCCAGCAAATAGATTGCTGACAATAAACAGTTAATATTCATCGAAGGATTTAACCTCTACATGCGCGGCGTTTTGAGTGCTTATCGTCGTTTTGTTAGAGGCGCAATAATCAGTCGGCACACCAGTTTAAATCTACGACTGCCTTACAGCGCTAGGCTTTTTGTGAGGCAGATGAATCTCTGGTTCCACCGTACCCGCAAGTGGGTCGTTGAAAATCGTCATATTCAGGCTTTTTTCAGAGCGTGCCACGATGGTGGTGATGGTAGCGTCGCCTGTTACATTGACCGCGGTGCGCATCATATCCAATAGACGATCCACCCCCATAATCAGTGCAATGCCCTCAACCGGTAGGCCGACTTGATTCAATACCATTGCCAGCATAATCAAGCCCACACCAGGGACACCTGCGGTGCCGATAGAGGCGAGCACTGCCATTACAACCACTGTTAAATAGCCCATTAGGCCCAGCTCAATGCCATAAACATTGGCGATAAAGACGGTTGCCACCCCCTGCATAATCGCCGTGCCATCCATGTTGATGGTTGCGCCAAACGGCACCACAAACGATGCGGTGGAGTTATCTACGCCGATGCGTTTCTCTACCGAGCTTAGAGTGATCGGAATCGTTGCGTTAGAACTGGAGGTACTAAAGGCAAAGATTTGTGCAGCACGCATCTTTTTCATGAAAGTGAAAACATTCACTCTGCCTAAAAGTTTGAGCAGCAGCATCAAGGTGCCGGTGAGATGCAGTACCAGTACCAATGCCACCGCGCCAAAGTAGCTCATCATCGGCACGATCAGATCCAGCCCTTGTTGGGCAAAAGTCTTGGCCATCAGTGCAAATACACCGTAAGGGGCAATATGCATCACAATATTGACCACCTGCATCATCACCTCATTCAGGCGTTCTGAGAGGTCAATGAGTGGCTTACCGCGTTCGCCAATCATCAGAATGCATACCCCGAAGATGATGGTAAAGAAGATAATCTGCAGCATATTGCCATCGGCATAAGCGGCAATCGGGTTGGTAGGTACCAGGTTGATGATGACCTGGCTTAATGGTGGCGCTTCGGGTGCAGTAAAGCTGCTGCTGGCATTTTCTGTCAGTTCAAAGTCTTGGCCAGGGCCAATAAGTGTTGCCACGGTCATCGCCAATGAAATCGCCAGTGCCGTGGTGAGCAAAAATAATAAAAAGGACTTTAGGCCAACCCGCCCCAGCTTATTGATATCCCCTAGCCCACATACACCGCAAATTAGAGAAAAGGTGACCAATGGCACCACCAGCATCTTCAGTGTGCTGATGAAAATTGCCCCCACCACGTGGAATAGGCCATTCACCAGATAATCCTGCACCCAGAGACTCTCGGCCATAAAGGCATTGATTAGGCTACCCAGCATCAGGCCAGCGGCCATCCATACTAAGATTTTGGTGGTCATTGTTGTCTTTGCAGGCATGAAAAACCTCGTTCGGAATATATTGAATTGGGGGATATTCTACAGGCAATAGAGAGAGAAATTATACCTGCAAGTGGATTTCAGCCACGGCGCTGTAAACGCGCAGTGGTTAAGCAAAATCAGCCGTAAAACAGGGGCCGGCTTTAAATAGTGGCTGCCCTCCGAATATTCTCTTTGCTTAAAACACACTTCACAGT
This sequence comes from uncultured Chromatiaceae bacterium, assembly GCA_947259785.1. Taxonomy (GTDB): domain Bacteria; phylum Pseudomonadota; class Gammaproteobacteria; order Tenderiales; family Tenderiaceae; genus Tenderia. The sequence continues at coordinate 1,981 of CAMYNQ010000012.1, forward strand.
ACAGCACAGAAATGATGTTTGCAGCATTTGTATTAAACCTCTTAACAAGGGACGTGCCGATGAAAGGAACCTGAAAACGCTAAATAAAACAGAAATTGAGTCGATGATGTATCTGAAGCGTATTTTTTGGGTGGGCCTCATGTCCATATTCGTGGATTTGGGGCTTACATGCGATTGATCACCGAACAGTTGTTTCGGCGGCCGGTTCTCATGGAATGAGGATTAAACAGTGTATCTCGACTATTTTGGCTTGGAACGTGCCCCTTACCGGATCACACCGAAAACTGAGAGGTAGTAGTGTTTGTCGAAGAGGCGCAGGACATGCCTCTGGCAACACTCGAAGAGATCTGTCTGCTCAGTAATCTTGAAACCCAACAACACAATAGATTGCAAGTAGTATTATTCGGACAACTGGAGCTGGACGTTGGCTTGAGCGCCTCTCATGCCCGCTAAATCAAGGAACGAGTCATCAATAGTTTCTACCTGCTGCCGCTGGGAAACGTCAATTGTTAACAATGGGTTACATGTCTTAATAAATCGAGGATTTAACTTGCTAGTGTAATCGGATAATTTTATTCCTCAGGGTTAGAATGTTTTGGAAAGCCAGATACGGCGAAAAGTGTGAATCACCTCAACCTTTCTGCTTTTGCAGATGACCTTTCAAGATGGTTAGGCGCTGTTGCGCAAACTGAAGCAACTGGCCATCAATAAAGCTGTAATTTTTGGCGCGCTGGTAGGCGTCATGAGCTCCCTGCCAATCTTTTAATTCTTCTGCAGCAATGCCAAGTCCTAACCACCAGCGCCCATCTTGTGGTGCAAGTTTGGTTGCCTGAAGAAAATATTGATGTGCATCAGTGTGACGATTGCTTTGCTGATAAATACTGGCGAGTCCACCTAGGTACGCCGGCTGCTGCATGAAACGTGCAGCATTGTGCTCGAGTACATTCAAGGCTTGTTCATTAGTATTAAGTTTGATATGTAACTGGGCCAGCCAGAGTGGAAACCTAGCGTGATCCGGTGCGATAACAATACCTTTATCAAGCACAGTCATAGCGTCTTGCATGGCATGCCGTTTTAGCAGTAGTGATACCAGTAATTCTCTGGCACGAAGATGCTTGGGCTGTTGCGATAAGGCCTGATGTAATATCGTTTCAGCCGCACGATTTTCGCCATCATGTGCAAATATGAGTGCCCTGCGGTAATTATTTTCGGCCTTTCTTGCATTATCGAGTGGATGCAAGGTTACTTTTACCTCGCCTGGTTGTGGCACGGCACTGTCTGTCGTTAGTAGCATTTTTTGAGAATGCGTTTGTATGGCCTCGGGCTGCTGGGCATAAGTAAATATTGGCAGACAAACGAGTGCCAATATGAGCGAACAATTTATTTTTTTAACTTGACTAATCATTGCTCTGGTCATTGTTTGGGCTCTTCAAAAAATGATTTTCGCACACGGCTATCAAGCAGTTCCTGGGTACGTTGTTGCGAGGTCTGAATAGATTTACCCCATGTGTCATTACTGTTTACCACGGTTGGCTTGAGCAGAATCACAAGTTCTTTTTTGACACGGGTTACCTTCTGGTGCCTAAACAACTGACCAATTAATGGTAGGTCACCCAGTAGTGGAATTGAAGCATTGTCATCACTGCTCGCCTCTTTCATCAAACCACCTATAACAATGACCTGGCCGGTTTCTGATCGAACCACATTGTCTGACTCCTGGATGTTACTAATGGCCAGTGGCAGACTAAAATTTTTACCATTGATCACAAAAGTTTTATCTTTTTGGGAAACATTGCTCACCGTTGGGTGGATGTGCAAAATGATGTTGTTTAGTTCATCTATTTGCGGCGTAACATCCAGTGCTATGCCTGAAAAGAAGGGGGTTAGTTCTACCGTCGGTGATGATTCAGTGTCGGTTCCACCATTGCTGGAAGTCGAAGAGCTGGTAACGCCGGTAACAAAAAATTCGTCGCCGCCTACTTTTATGACGGCACGTTGATTGTTCACAGTTGAAACGCGTGGACTGGATAATACGTGCACATCCCCCTGGCCTTGTAAAAATTCTAGGAAGGCAGAGAATTTTCGTGCTTTGAGTGCCAGGCTGAAAACACCGCCAAAAGCTGAAGTGGCGGCAGAGCTGATCGGTGAATAGCTAGCGTCAGGTTGCAAATTACCAATTAAACCGGCCGTCTCACTAACGCCGGCACTCAGGGATGTGCCTCCTCCCACTTGGCTGGCAAGTATTGATTTGTTGTCAGATGTGCCAAGTCCGGTCCAGTTGATACCGGTCTGGTAAGAGTCGTTTAGTTCGACTTCGATGATTTTGGCTTCAAGGATGACTTGACGATTGACTGATTCCTGGGTCGTGCCAAGAAAGGTTTCCACCATACGCAACTCGCTTGGCAATGCGCGCACAATCACCAGACCGGACTGGGGATGTACCACGACACGGCGATCATCTTTCTCACCGATGATGGTCTGGAGTGATAGCTGTAGTTCCTTCCAGAAATCACTCTCGGAATCCGTTTTGATCTGAATGCCATGCGTTCCGGCAACCGAGCCGCGATCACCGTTGCTGCCGGCAGCATTCAGTTCCGCTGATGAGACCCTGGTATTGGAATGTCCTTTGCGATTGAAATTGAGATAGTTTATGGAAAAGATACGCGACTGCACGCCTTTGCCAAGAATATAATAACGATTTCCATCATTGCGATAGGCGTAACCATGGACCCGCTGCAGGGCATCCAGTGCTTCGTCTATGGTGACGTTCTTCAGATGCATTGAAATTTCGCCGTTGATGTCCGGATGTACCACCATGCTATAGGGGCTGTCTTTTACCAGGCTCATAAATACATCACGTGCAGATGTCTTGTTGGCTGTCAGGTCAAACCTGGGTTTGATTAGCTCTGGCTGACGGCTTGGAATGTTGGCCGAAATCTCGGGCAGCATTGCTTTCTGGACCTCACCGGGAACATGCAAGCTGCTTGCCTCAACAGCCTCACCCAAGGTGATGTTGATCTGCTTGTCGACATTGTTGTGCCAGTTGTTTGGTAAAGACTCACAGCCTGTCAACAGTCCAACGAGTATTGAAAAAAAACCAATTATGCGTAACTTATCCATGTTGCCTGTCTCAATCTTCATTGATTGTTCGTCCCTGCTTGTGCACTACATCGGTACTTATAAGTTGTAGCGTTTTTTGTTGGCCGCGACTTTCAATCAGCACATTAAAAGGGTTAATGGCAAGCAATGTTGCGCCATTCACCCTTTCTCCAATTGCGACCTGTTTGCCATTGATGATTGCATAACTACGTCCTTTTGAAATCAAGGTTGACTGCAATATCAACGGCTTGCGCTTGATCTTTTTAACGACCTTTTTTGGCGTTTGTTTATAACGGGTTGGATCAGGCAGGTCAGCGAAAGGATCAGCAGCAGAAACTTCCATCGGATAAATCAGGCTGAATGACAGCAAGGTGCAGAATAATGTAGTTTTAAATTTCATAATCCCATCCACGCTTTGTCAGGACTCAAGGTGTAGATCATCAGCGTGGCGACCGATTCATTGTTGTTATTGGTTGTCAGGCTGACTCCGTCCCAGAGTATGTTCCAAGGTAGTTTTTCAAGCGCAGCAAGAAATGAAACCAGCTCACGGTAGCGGCCTTTTACTTCGAGTTGCATACCGTGTTGATAGATTGTGAATTCATCCTTGATTATGCTGGTTGTGTTTTTTTCAGTAGATATTTTTTCTTCAGCTTCTTTTTCAGTTTCAGCTTCTTTTTCAGGATCAGGCCAGAGCTGGGTGGCAGGCATGTTTTTGACCTTTACAACGCTTAAACGCTTATTGCTGCTTAATACATCCTCAACAAAGCGGATCATCTCACGCGGGCTAATCAGATCGTTCATTAACTCAGAGAACTCACCAGTGCTATTGAGTTCTTGCTTTAAAGACGCCAGTCGGGCCAGGGCCGATTCCCTAGGTTGCTGCCGCAGCTTTTCAGTTAAGAAGACTAACTCTTGGTTGAGTAATTCTTTTTCGGCTTGTTTGGTTAAAATTATGGTCTGTATTGAACTGTTTGCTTTTTCCATAGGTGAAAAAAGAGAAAGAAATAACAGCAAAAAAAATGCCAGGCTTATGGTGACGAAGATTAAAACGCGTTCGGTTTTTGGTCTGCCATCCAACAGTTCAACCAGCTGTAAAATTTTGGGTTGAAGATTGCTTATAAGCTTCATAAAATATACTCGGGATTTGTTGCCGTGGATATTTTGAAATCAATATACTCTGCGCGAGTATTGTTATTCTCATCTTCAATGGGCCTGTCGAGTTCAAAGTCAGATAAATCCGTGCCGGACAATAAGGGCTCTACGGAAAGTTTTTCCAGATAACTGGGCACCAGGTGGGCTGCAGTGGCCTGACCTTTTAATATCAGGTCTCGGCCAGCGCGAGCTAGAGTGACGTCGGTAATCCATACCCCAGCAATATGCTGTCGGGCAAAGGCGACAAAATAACCTGAAAACCCCTCACCGCTACCAAACATGTCTGCTTTTAACTTGTCATGGATCCCTTTTCTATTGGCTAGCAGGTGTTCGATCTTTCGGATCTCATCGTTGATATCAAGACCTGCATACTTGGCTAATTGTTGTGAGATCTCGTCGTGCTTCGATCTGATAACAGTTTTTTGCTGATCGATTTCTGCAATCTTATTTTCCAGGTAATAATATTGTCCTACTAAAACGCCGCTGTAGATAATGTGACCAATCACCACCAACAAGATAGCCACAAGCACATGTCTTCCGCCAAAACTTAACTCATGGCTTTTTTGGGCTGGTTGATAGAGATTAATTTGCTGCGGCATCATCTATCCTGTGCAGTGCGGCACCAATGTTGAAAAAGGCATGTGTCTGAGTTTCCTGTGGGATGGTTATTTTGCATTCAAACAATGTGCTGAGGTCAACCAGCTCAACACTCATATTGAGATTGTCTTTCATGTATTCGCGAAAGCCGGGCAACTCTTTCAGTGTCGGTGCCAAGTACAATGTTCTGATTGGCGCCTGGCGGAAGTTGCTTTCGTAATAATCAAGTGAGCGCTGCAGTTCCAGCGCAATATGGTCATAGGCAGCGCTATTTCCAATATCCAAATCCAGATCAAGGTTTGGCAGGTCATCATCGTCCCGGTTTGTTGTATCTGTTGTGGCGGGTGATGTCACAATCTGTTCAAGCCCAATATTCATCGCTCGAGTGAGATAGAGTTCGTCATCTTTGCTGACAGTGATCAGACTGCTGTTGTTGTGGACAGAGAGCAGGGCAACACCTTTTTCATTATCAGCCAACAAATTGGCAATATTGCGCTGTGCCATTTCCATGATGTCAATAATTTTCAGATTGATATCCGCATTCTGCAACTTGCTTAAGTGTTGGTTTAACGCGTCGTTTTTTGCGGCTACGACATAAACAGAGTTTGTTTGACTGGCACCCTTGGGGGAAGGAACATCAAAGGCATCCAAGGTGATATCAGTAACAGGGTGGTCTATCAGGTCCTTAATGCGCCAGCGCAAGGCAGACTTGAGTTCATCTTTCGGAACTGCTGGTGCCTCCATAACCAACAGTTGGTAATCATCTCTACTGAGCAAACTGGTGCAGACATAGCGGTCTAGTTGGTGACGATTGGCTAATTCCTTCAGCTGTTGCGAGGCTGTTGTTTTGTCAGACGAATAAAATTCGCAAAGCTCAAGCACAGGTTTGTCCGTTTCTTGGATAATCCTGGTAATAGCAATGCCATCTGAACTGCAATCAATGGCGCATATTCCCGGTAGTGGGCGTTTTTTTAGCAGTGCACCAAACAAGTTAATACCCCTGAAATATCCTATAAAGTAAAGTTTTCCGTAACAGCTAGGAAATTTATCGGCAGGCAGTTTAAATACTTAATTAGGAAAAGAATGGCTGAGATATCAGGTGGGTAATCGAAGCCAAATGAAACGCTAGTCAGGGAATTATTTCGTGCCAGGACAAAATGCTGCTACTACCGCTGGCTGAGGTGATGGTGATGTTTTTGAAAGACACCTCGGATATGTAACCACGTTTACTTCTTTGTAGGTCAAAGGAAAGGCGAATCCTGTTGATGGTAACCCCTCCGGGCACAGTCCAATTTATTGTGGCTGCGGTTAGCCAACTAGGATTGTTAAATTCATTATTTTCAGACCAGACAACATAACTAGTGCCTGTTGTGTCGACCATTTCCACATCCACATTCATTTTTTTGGGTAGATCCGTGTCGGGGGTGCCTGTGATCCAGACCTTTTTATATTCAAAGGCGAGATCGATGGATTCACCTGAGTTAAGCGTTATGAGTGGTGATGCCGCGCTTGTTTCTCGATAGCCTTTATATTTGGCCTTATTGATATCCAAGGTTCTAAAGCGTATGCCGTCGCCGACGATATCTGTCGCTCCATCAGTTTTGTTGAGCACCTCGGTTGGCCAGTCAGCCAGGTCATCCGTGGGGATGGAATTGGCCCCACCGAGATCGACAATGGCTTCTACCGAACGACTGACACTGCCGTTGATGCTGGGCACGCTTGCAGTGCTGCTAATGGTAGCTTGGCTGGCAGAAATAACCACCGGTGCGGCAACAGTGAAGCTGCCATTGCCAAAGCTGACCGGCCCTTCACCAGTATAAGTGGTGGGGGCGAGGCTCCATTGTTTAATGCCACGCTGAAGGCCTGACTCTGCCAATATAAATGCCTCGCTGGCGGCAAGCTCATCCATATTGCTATGGCTGCTGGTGACAGCGAGAGAGGTAATGGCAACACTTAAAAAACCAAGCACCAGAATCATGACGATGCTAACTATCATCAGTGAGCCGCGTTGGCGTTGATAGCACCTCATTAGAAACTCCTCGGATGTAGGGTATTGCGCAGACTGTAGCTTGAGCCATTACGACTGACGTCGAGGTTGACGCTGATGTACACCACTTCTGTTGGGGCCGCAGCTGTGGTAATGCCATCGGCCTGAAAATAATAAAATTTCAGATCGCTGACACCATCTGCCAACGGCTGGCCATTGCGGTTCAGGGTAGTGCCGGCAAGGGCATAGGTGATGACATTGGCGTTGTTGTCAGTAAAGGTAATTTGGTTGCCGCCCATCACCAGGTCAGCCGCAGTGGCGGAGCGCACAGTGCGTAATTCACGGCGAATGCGTTGCATGGCATAACGCCCCTGCCACTCGGCATCAATCATGTCGCGGCCGCTAAAGTAGGCATTAAATCCGCTGCTGAGCATCTGGCTACCCAGGCCGGCAATGATGGCGAGAATGATGATGACCAGTATCAACTCGATGAGTGAAAAGCCAGTTTGTCTGTGTTTGACCAAGGCCATATCAGTAATCCGCCACCAGGGCGGTTAGTGTTACGTTTGTTGTGCCGGTGACCGTGACAGTAACAACTTTGTAATCTGTGTCGCCTGCCCAGTCAGGAGCAATGCTTGAATTTACATTGAAGCCGGCTGGAATACTGCTGCAGGCAAATTGGGGCGAGCCCATCTTGCATGGATCAGCGTTAGGGTCACTAAATGCTGCAAAGCCAAGTGCCTGCCGTTGCGGCAATATCAGTTCCATGCGCTCAACAGCCAGCTGAGTCGCCTGGATTGCATCGCTGGCTTGCGCAGGCCCTCTTAAGGCTGAGGAAAAGGCAGCGAACAAGGCTGTGGCAAGAATGCTGGTAACGAGAATGAATATAATCAACTCGATAAAAGAAAAACCATTTTGCCGTAGCGAATTCATGATTAGATGACCCGCCCGGTCTCAGGTGTAACGCGTATTGTGCGACTTTCGCTTGCCGCTGTCAGAGTAATGACTGCATCAGCAGCCAATGCGGTGCCGGGCGTTAGTGTATTTGTGTAAGGTTTGCCTTGGCCATCAAACACCAGAAAATTATTTGTGCTGGCTAGTGAAATACCTGTGTCTAAAAAAATCGTTGTGCTGCCGCTGGCCGGGTGCGTGTAGAGTGTTGCGCCATCGGCACTGCTGATCCAGTAGCGGTCGTTGTTGAAATTGATGCGGTAACGTTGGCCACGATGAATTGCAAGTGATTGCGTGTGGCGGATGTCGGCCATTAGCTGATTTGCCTGGGCAGAGATGCTGGTAGAGCCGGAGGGAAATTTAATAACTGCGTAGGTGGATATAATCGAGGTAATGACAAGTACCAGGATCAATTCTATCAGGGTAAAGCCGCGAATCTGTTTGGTCATAAGCATTCATGGAAGGCTAGAAAGTCCGATGCCTGTACCGGAAGATACAGGCATCGGTTTGAACTTAAGTCATATATTTATTATGGAACAGCAGCACCAACAACGATACCGGTGAAATCGGCTGTTTCCCCATTTGTGTGTGTCACTGTACAAGTCGCTGCAACGCCTTCAGCATCCCCGCTTGTAAATGCACCTGTGATGGTGTAGCCAGTAGGAAGGCCTCCTTGAAGTAAGGGTCCATGACCGGTGCAAGTATTCACATCCGTAGCTGTTTTCCCCATTTTCTTGGCGGCGTAATTAATTGTTGCGGCTGAGCTGAGTCCACCTGCTACGCCCTTGACTGCTGCTTTCTCAGCATCACTGGACATGTCGACAAATTTAGGTACGGCCACGGCACCGAGTACGCCTAAAATAACAATGACCATTATCAATTCAATTAATGTAAAACCTGCTTGTTGTTTCATTTTCTTTCCTTCATGAATAGTAGTTAATCGACGATTTGTTTGACAATGACTTTGTGTGTTGTCAATGTCTTAATGATTATTTCGGACGTTTAGACGGGAAACTTTAGAATGTCTTTGTAAAAGACAGTAAATTGATAAAATTAACTGGTTAACGGCCCATGGCGGCATCGGCCAGGTTCCACATCGGTAGGAAAACGCCCAGTGCCAGAATCAAAACCATGATGCCTACACAGGCCAGCAAGATGGGTTCGATGGAGGCGCTGAGGTTTTTTATTTGATACTCAACTTCGCGTTCATAATATTCCGCCACTTCTGATAATAAATTATCCAGCGAGCCAGTTTGCTCGCCGACGCTAATCATTTGTAAGACGATAGAAGGAAATAATTTGGTTGAGGTGGCTGCCTGGGTAATGGTAATGCCGCGTTCAACGTCGTCTCGCATTTTTAATACGTGACCTCTGACAAACATATTATCAACGGCATTACTAACAACAGACATGGCTTGGCCCCAAGGCACGCCGGATTTTACACAAATAGCCATGGCTAAAGAAAAACGCCCCATGGTGGCGCGATAGAGTATGCCGCCAATGACTGGCAGTTTGAGTTTGATGCGGTCCCATTTTAATCGCCCTGTTTCTTTCGCTAGATAAAAGCGAATCACAAATGGTAGTGCGACAATGAATCCGACGACTAGATACCAGTAGTTAACAGTGAAGCTGGACGTGGCAATCAGCAGCCGAGTTGCCAGTGGTAGGTCGGCGTCAAATTTTGTAAAGACAGCGGCAAAGGCGGGTATGACAAAGATATTAATAATCAACATCGCTGCCACGATAGCAACGATAACGATAATCGGATAACGCACTGCGGCTTTGATGCGTTCTCTTGTCTCGCGCTCCAGCTCCAGGTAGTTGACTAGTTTTAAAAAACTTTCCGGCAGGGTGCCGCTAGCTTCACCCACTTCAATAATGCTGATGTATAGATTTGAAAATACCTCGGGGTGATGGCGCATGGCGGCACTTAATTCTTCGCCTGAATCAAGGCCGTCACGCAATTCAGCAATGATCTCTGCCAGCTGATCGCTGGGGGTCGATTCGCGCAGGCCTTGCAAGGCTTCGAGAATTGGAACGCCGGCGCGCATCAGGGTATACATTTGCCGCGAGAAAAATATTAAGTCCAGCAGTGAAACTGTTTTTTTGCCAAAATTGAGTTTAATAGAACTACTCGTTTTGGTTTTTTCCTGCTGCTGATTTATGTTTACAGGGGTAATATTCGTGTCGAGTAAATGACTGGCAACGGCGTCTTCTGACTCGGCTTCAAATTGTCCACTTATCAGCTGGCCTTGGCGATCACGGCCTTGGTAGTTAAAAATACTCATTGTTTACATTTCCATGCTGAAGCCGACTTTTACTACTTCATCAACGGTGGTTGTGCCTTTAAGTGCCAGTTCATAGGCTGATTGTTTTAGTGATGTAAAACCTGGGCGTGATTGGGCCAGTTTAGAAAACGCCATCAAATCACCGTTGTGCAGGGCTTCAATCAATCCGGAATCCATTTCCAGAAATTCATAGATGCCGATGCGGCCTTGATAGCCTGTTTGACTGCATGCGCGGCAACCACGGCCGCGTTTGAAGGTAATGCCCTCAACTTCATCGCCCATGTCTTGCAGTAACAGCTTGGTGGCCGTATCAACGTTGTCATCCTCGGCACAGCTGGGACAAATGCGGCGTATCAGGCGTTGTGCCAGAACGCCGCGCAAGGCGCCTGCAATCAGATAGGGTTCTGCGCCCATATCGATGAGTCTGATTGCGCTGGAAATGGCGTCGTTGGTATGCAGGGTGGACATGACAAAGTGGCCAGTCATGGAGGCGCGCAGACCGATTTCTATGGTTTCTTTATCACGCATCTCGCCGATCAGAACGGTATCTGGATCCTGGCGCAAGACCGAGCGCAATACTTTGCTGAATGTCAGGTCAACTTTCGGATTAACCTGAACCTGGTTAACACCGCTTAAGCGGTATTCCACCGGGTCTTCGACGGTGATGATTTTGACGCCTGGATTGTTTAATTCACTTAGCAGGGCATAGAGCGTGGTGGTTTTACCACTGCCTGTTGGGCCTGTTACTAACATCAAGCCGTGGGGGCTTTTTGCTACTTGTCTGACTCTTTTTGCTAGGTCACCCGGCAAGCCAAGTTGATCGACACCGAGAAAACCAGCCGACTGATTCAGCAAACGCATGACGGCTGATTCACCGTCGGGTAATGGCAGTGTGGAAAGACGCACATCAATTCTCTGGTTGCGTATTTCCAGGTGAAAACGACCGTCTTGTGGTAGCCGTTTTTCGGAGATATCAAGGCCGGACATCAATTTTAGTCGAGAAATAAGGGCGCCTGCGATGCGTTTGTCGGTTGTGGTCTGGACACGTAGAGTGCCATCGATGCGGAAGCGGATGCGTAATTCATCAACGTCGGGTTCTATATGGATATCTGATGCATTTACCTGAACCGCATCTTCCAGCATTGATTGCAATAATTTAACTACTGGCGCATCGGTCAGGCCTTCACTGACTGTGCGGTCAGCTATAGTGTTTTCAGCGGCAGAGAGTTGCTGGCCCAGTTCGGCGGCAAAGTTGCTTATTTCAGCAGTGCGACGATAGACGGAGTCGATGGTGGTAAGCAAATCATCTTCTTTAACAATGGCTATCTCTAACGGTTTGCCGATGAGTTTAGATAGATCGTCATAGGCAAAGATGTTGGTTGGGTCGGCCATGCCTATCAGAATTGAGTCGGGCTTTTCGGCAAGGGCAATGACACGAAAACGGCGTGCTTGAACTTCTGGAATTCGTTTTACGGTATCTGGATCAATCGAGTAATCCTGAATATCGATAAAATCGATGTTTAATTGCCGGGCAAGGATGTCAACTAGCTGATTTTCAGTGATATAGCCACTCTCAATCAGTTCACGGCCGAGTTTATTGCCGCTGCTCTTCTGATTGTCGAGTGCCGTGATGAGCTGCTCTTCTGTAATGGCTTTCTGCTCAACGAGTAAGTCACCCAGGCGTATTTTTTTTGGACGTTGTACTGTCATATGCAATCCTTGCGCTTATCTATTTTGCTTAATGTTTAATCACGTGTTTGCATTAAGTCATCTAGATTTTTTATATCCGTATAGCTTCTTAGCGGGTTTTTTTGCCAAGACTTTATAAAATGTTTAAATCCAAATTATTTAAGTGGAATTGATGTGGTGTTTTGGCTTCGTCTGTGGAGAGGTGTTTTTTTGCTCAGCTAAACCTACAGGGGGGCATTCGGATGGAATGAGGGGTGTACAGCATTTAAATACTACACAGCTCGTTTCAGGTTCTGGATATAAAAAAGGCCTGCTTGGCAGACCTTTATTAACAGGGATTCATGTTGAGTTTATTTTTCTATCCAGCTGCTCAACGCTTGTTTGCTTGATTCGTTTGGGCTTTCTTTAAAACGCAGCAGAATTTTGGCCAGTTCGCGCTCGGTTTCAGAGGCGGCTGGACTGAGCCAGATTTTCATTACGCTGGGTTTATCGTTAGGACGAATTTTTGTGTCCATATTTTTGATGGTGTTGGCTAGCAGACGCTCGTTGTCTGTTGATGAGCTATCCTTGGCAATATCGTCCAGCGTCATCTGTGCATCTTTGTCAGGCTTGATTTCAAGTTCAAGCATGATCGCGGCCATTTGCTCGATAGCCAGGCTGGTGTCAGCGGCTTGGCTAATGGATTGCATGTTCATGGTGGTAAAAAATAGAACGGCTAAAGAAAGTGATTTGATTTTCATAAGAACTCCTCTTTAGAGATTATGCTCAAGCCAGTCTCGCACGTTAACGCCAAAGCAGAATGCAAGTCAAAAGCTGATGGTTCTATTAAGGAATAATTAACTGGGGATTGCTGGCGGGAAAAGCACACGACCCCGCCCTCTCTCACTGTTGACGGGGCCTGTGCCACACTCTACGCGTCTCTCTCATCTCACTTACGCGCTTCATTCGCTCGTAGCCCTCATCTCTGGCCCGCTTCGCTTCGCCAGACCACCACTTGCGTTGCTGATTTTAGCAAGGCTTAGGATGGCCCTGCAATTGAAAGTTGTTGAACTGTCACCGTGGCGTTGCTTGGAATGGGCTAGAATAGCCAGTCTTGAAGGGGGCTGGGGATTCGCCTAGTCACCGTTTCTGTTGTTTTAATTTTGAATAAGATTATGAATTCACAAGCCCAATGGCCTACATGGCGCCTTAAGCTCAAGGCCTTTATCGAAGCCGCGCCAACACAAAAATTCATCATCACGCTGATTTTGATCAACGCGGCTATTCTCGGACTGCAGACCGATGCCGGCATCGTCGCCCAATGGGGCGGCCTGTTGCATGGGCTTGATCTGGTCATTCTCAGTGTCTTTGTCGTTGAGATTGTGTTGCGTTTAGTGGTGCACCGTTTCAGCTTTTTTCGTGATCCCTGGAGTGTATTTGACTTCCTGGTTGTCGCTATTGCCCTGGTGCCTGCCTCCGGCCCGTTCGAGGTGCTGCGCGCGTTGCGTGTGCTTCGAGTCTTGCGCTTGCTAACCATGGTGCCTTCAATGCGCCGAGTGGTGGCGGGCATGCTCAAGGCCGTGCCTGGCCTGGGTTCGGTGGGCGCCATTATGAGCATCATCTTTTACGTGTCGGCGGTCATGGCCACCAATCTGTTTGGTGAGGCCTTTCCAGAGTGGTTTGGCAGCTTGGGCGCCAGTGCCTATACGCTGTTTCAGGTGATGACGTTGGAGTCCTGGTCGATGGGGATCGTCCGTCCGGTGATGGAGGTTTATCCCCAGGCCTGGCTGTTTTTTCTGCCTTTTATACTGATCGCCACTTTTACCATGCTGAATTTGTTGATGGCGGTGATCGTCAATGCGGTGCAGGATGTGCAGCATGCAGAACTGGAACATACCCAGCACAGCATCACCGCCAAGGTCGATGCTGAGACCGAAACATTGCAGAAAGAGTTGTCCCAGTTGCACAGAGAAATGAGTGAAATCAAAGAGTTAATCAAACAGCGTCTCTGAATTTGTTCTGTGGACTATGACGTCCAGCGAAAAGTGGGTTAAGATAAATCAAAAAATAAGCTGCAAAATAAAACTAATAATAGCGGCAGACTCTGTTTACTACACATAAAGAGAAGAGAGATGCTCAATAATTTTAGAATTATTAGCCTGATCGAGGGGCTTTCATTCCTGGTGCTGCTATTTGTCGCCATGCCGCTTAAATATTATTGGGGCTATCCCGAGGCGGTATCCATGGTTGGTATGACCCACGGCCTGTTATTTATTGCCTACGTCATTCTGGCTGGCATGGTTGGACAGCGTCAGGGCTGGTCGGATCGTTTCACGTTCGTCGTTGTTTTGGTGGGTATGTTGCCATTTGGCTGTTTTGTATTGGAGCAAAAGCTCAAAAAAGAGGCGCTTCAGCCTGCAATATGAGATTGGTAACTTTATGAATCAAAAGTAAAAACCAAGGCCTGCCGCAAGCAGGCTTTTTTATGCCCGCCATAAAATCAGTCTTTTAGACGAGCAGTGCAATCGCACCACCAACGGTCATCAGGATTCCCAGCGCCAAAATCATCCAGTCTCCTTGAGCGCCGGGTTCAAGTGTTGACTGGCTGGTCTGTTGCGGGTTGTAGAAGACCGGCACCTTGGCCCCTATCGGATATTTTTTGACATAGGCCTGAGCAAATTCGGGCAGTGGCTGGGTGCCGCTAGGGAATTCAAAGTGGCTGCGCAAGGTTTGGCCATCAACCTCATAACAGTAGACGATGTGGGGTAATAGGTCATCATGGGCCGAGCTAGGTTCTGATTCTTCAATAATCCCCTCCACACTCGGCCAATTTCTCAGCTTTTGCGAGTTTCTTAATATTTGCCAGCCCCAGAGGGTAATGACGATGCCGCCGAGTGTGACCAGGGCAAGGATGATGAAATAGGGATTCAAGGATATTCCTCAGCGATTGTTTTTGCAGTGACACAATAAGTAGTAGAATCGCTGCCATTATAGGGTAGATGCCGAGGGGCAAGCAGTATGAATATTGAAAAAGATAAAGTGGTGACTGTGCATTATCGTGTCAGTGAGCCGCAGGGTGAAGTGATTGAAGACTCACATGACGATGAACCGCTGGTCTATCTGCATGGCTACAATGCCATGGTTCAGGCCTTGGAAGAGGCAATGCTGGGCAAGGGCGTGGGCGACAAGGTGTCGATGACGGTTGAGGATGCTTATGGCAAGCGTGAGGAAGGCCAGCTACAGCGTGTCTCCATCAATCATATCGTCCGTGATGGCAAGGCAAAGCCGAAACTGAAACCGGGCATGATGGTCTATCTCAATACCAAGCAGGGTACTCGTCCTGTCACTGTCGTGAAGGTGGGGCTGAAGTCTGTTGATGTCGACACCAATCATCCCTATGCCGGCAAGCCGTTGCAGTTTGATGTCGAGGTACTCAAGGTGCGCGATGCTACGCCTGATGAAATCAGTCATGGTCATGTCCACGGTGAAGGTGGCGTGCACCACTAAGTCCAATAAATAAGGAGGTTTAAAGCCATGTATATCGCCATGAACCGTTTTAAGATTAAGCCTGGCTGTGAGCAGGACTTTATCGATATTTGGAAAAATCGTGACACCTATCTTGATAGCGTGCCAGGATTTAAGGCGTTTAATTTATTGCAGGGACCAAGCAGTGACGAGTTTACTTTGTTTGCCTCGCATTCCACTTGGGATTCAAAGCAGGCATTCATCGGCTGGACCGAGTCCGAGCAGTTTCGCAAGGCCCATGCCGGTGCCGGCGGTAAGAGCAAGGACATCTATCTCGGCCCGCCGCAGTTCGAAGGCTTTGAAGCGGTTGTGTAGCCAACAGTATGCGTAACAAAAAACCTGAAATCATCCTCGCCGACAAGCAGTTGCAGAAAAACTGCCTGATCCTGGCGGCTTTTTACCTGCTGTTATTGTTGTGGCTGGAGCCGTTGATTGATTTCTTTTTAATGCAAATGCCGTTGGATCGCTCGCATGAGGCTATCGTCGCGCTGAATCAGAAAAAGGCCTATGTCAGTTCGATTGCCTTTGGCGTGATGCGCAGTCTGCCAATCCTGCTGTTTCTCTGGCTGGGTCTGCAAATAATGGGAACCATGCGTCTGCCACCTAAGCGATTGAAACTACCGATTACGGTACTGCTAATCGAAGGGCCAAAGGCGCGCATGATCGGCATGGTGATTGTGGCGGTGGGTTTGCTGCTGTTGTTTCGGGAGTTGTCGATGCTGGTTGGTGCACAGCCCGTGCTTTAGGGAGGGCTCTGACTCATCCCTAAAGCAGTGCTTGCTGCGTTGAAACGAAACTCAAAATGCTCATTTACGCGGTGTAAAATCCGCTTTTTCATTCCGTTTCGCCTTGCCATCATCTGCTTGATGAATGAATCAGAGCCTTCCTGCTACTTTTTCTGTTTGGCCAAAAAGCTATCCAGCTGGTTGGCAAAGTTCATTCGATCTTTCTGATTCAGTGCGGCGGGGCCACCGGTATGGACGCCGCTACCACGCATTGTCTCCATGAAATCACGCATTGCCAATCGTTGGCGAATGTTTTCTGGCGTATAAAATTCACCACGTGGGTTGAGGGCGTGTCCGCTCTTTTCGATGACCTCGGCTGCCAGTGGGATGTCGGCGGTGATGACGAGGTCGCCGGACTCCACTTGTTGGACAATGTAATCGTCGGCAACATCAAATCCAGAGGAAACCTGAATGCTTTTGATGAAACGCGACGCGGGTGTTTGCAGTGGCTGATTGGCAACCAGGGTCAGGGGCAGTTCAACCCGCTCGGCGGCGCGGTAGAGAATGTCTTTGATTACAGAGGGGCAGGCATCGGCGTCAACCCAGATGTGCATGTGCTGTCCTGTATGGAAAAAGTTGGCGGAGCGGACGGGACTCGAACCCGCGACCCCCGGCGTGACAGGCCGGTATTCTAACCAACTGAACTACCGCTCCGGAAAGAGAGCGCATGTTGCCTCAACGACCATAAAAGATCAAGTCTTTGCTTGGCTAAAACACTGCCAGGATTGAATAATTGGCTGTTGCCAGGGTGATTAACGCCAGAAGGATCAGTAGGAGACGCTTGAGCCGGGGGGTTTTTATAACGGCCTGATTGACGCTAGTCCTGGTCGTGGCAGGTTTTGCTTCACTGGCATCAATTTGCTTTAGATTCATCAACGTCAAGTTCTGGCATTTTTGTAGCAGCTGATCCAACGTGGTCTCTTCGTTGTGGTCATCGTTATCCTGCCAGGCGCTAGCGCCCTGTTGGCCCTGCTTGAGTATTTTTTTAACAAAAGGATATTTTTTGCTTAGGCGACGAGTGGTGTCGATAAGGTGTATGGTGCCTCGATCATCCAGCTCGAGTCGTTCAGCGATAATTAGTTGCAGTGTCTTATCATTACTGGCAAATGTTTTTGCGGCGCCGAGCAAGAAGGCACAGATCACGGTGGCGCTGGTGGAACTACCTTTTAGTCCCTGTTTGGAAAACTGAGCCAACGGTGTTTGACTGAATTGGTAAAGTTTCTGCTTAGTGAGCACTAAGCATGAACCTTGTTTCTCTGATGTGTTCTGCTGTTTGCTCATGGGGTACGCTATAATATTCTTTTCTTGAGTGTAGTTGATTATCGCTGATCAGGCAGAGGTAGTTTTTCTTGAGGCATTGTCATTTACTTCCCGACTGGAATCCACGGTTTGCATCGGCATCGCCAATGTATGCGCCCTTGCGTCACCTGGCTGAACATTTCGACGCCTTTGAACGCTGGCCTGGCCTGCATGATTATCAGCAGTTTCTGAACACATGGCCCGACACGATCAAGACCCAGACGGGCAAGCCACTAAAAATTGTTGCCCAGGATGGCAAGCCCGGTAGTTTTGAAGAGCACTATGCGCCACGCATATTTAAAACTGGCGAGTTGCAGACGCGTACGGAAAATTGGCATGACTTCTTTCAGTATCTGACCTGGTTTATGTTTCCGCAGACCAAGGCAGGGATTAATGCTATCCACTTGCCCCATGCCCAGCAGCGGATTGAAGTGACTCAGGAACATGCGCGTCGCTCGCCAGTGGAAAATATGTTGTCGCTGTTTGATGAAGGTGGCGCGATCATTGTTTCTTCAGACGTTGCTCTATTGGAATTGATCCGTGAATTCAATTGGAAAGAATTGTTTTGGCAGCGCCGCGATGAGTTAAAGCAAAAGCTGGCTTGCATAACCTTTGGCCATGCCATGTATGAAAAGGGGCTGGCCCCCTATATCGGCATGACGGCCAACAGTATCTTGATCGAGGCAGAGCAGGAGTTTTTCAATAAAGATAATGCACAACAGCTGCAATGGCTGGATAAACAATTGGCAGCCCTGTTTAAGGCCGGTGATGTGTTGGCTAAACCAAAAGACCTACAGCCCTTCCCTATTCTCGGTATGCCGGGCTGGGATAGTGGTAATGGTGTTGAGGCTTATTATGATAACGCCGATTATTTTCGTCCTGGTCGCAAGGGCAAGCATCAGGCGGTGCTGGTTGCAAGACGATGACGTTTGAGTTTGAACCTATTGGTGTTTTGCATTCCTGTTTTAAACAGCGTTTTGGCATTCCATCACAGGCGCGCCTGGCAACATCGGCGCGTGGCTGGATAGAGTTTTATCCGCCTTATGACCGGGAAGAAGCCTTTACCGGACTGGAGGGTTTTTCCCATATCTGGTTGATGTTTCAGTTTCACCAGAGTTTGGATAATGATTTGAGCTTTACCGTGCAGCCGCCGCAAAAGGATGGTGCAAAGTTTGGATTGTGGGCGACGCGGGCACCGAATCGCCCTAATCAGATTGGCCAATCGCTGGTGGAGTTGGAGTGTGTTGAAAAAACCAAGGCTAAGGTCAAGCTGCATCTCAAAGGTATCGATCTGGTTGAAGGCACGCCTATCATTGATATCAAACCTTATCTGCCCTATGTTGATGCCATTCCTGATGCGCGTGGCGGGTTTGCCCATCATGCGCCGCCGCCAAGGATGCAGGTTGGTTTTACTGATATCGCAGAACAGCAGTTAATAGAGGTTGAAAATAACTATTCTGATTTACGTCAGTTGATAATAGAAGTGCTGCAATATGATCCGCGGCCGATCTATTATCGGAAAAAATCAAATAAAAAAATATTTGTTATAGAATTGTATGATTTGGGGCTGCGCTTTGAAATTCTGGACGAACAAAATGTCAGTGTCCTCGAGCTGGTATCTGCCGCAGAGG
This sequence comes from uncultured Chromatiaceae bacterium, assembly GCA_947259785.1. Taxonomy (GTDB): domain Bacteria; phylum Pseudomonadota; class Gammaproteobacteria; order Tenderiales; family Tenderiaceae; genus Tenderia. The sequence goes on from CAMYNQ010000012.1 coordinate 20,963, forward strand.
ATCAAACAGATACTCAAGGCCGTTGACCTTGATCTCGTGAACAATCTTTAACAGATAGCCCAGCTCACCCTTGGGAAAGCCCTTGTTGGCAAACCAGATAACATAAGGTTCGGGCAGATCGATCAACAAATGGTTGGCATATTTTCCGAACGGCATGCGATAGCCGGCCAGTTTTAACATCAGTTTTGGATCACCAAAAGGTGAATCTGTATTTTGTTCAGTCATGGCGATACTTTAATCTTTGTAGAGTCGTTTTTCGAGTGGAAATATTATGATGAATGAAGAGTTGAGCCCTTATCAACGCCTGGGTGGTGAAGAGGCAGTACGCAAGTTGGTCGACCGCTTTTATGAGTTGATGGACACCTTGCCGCAGGCGCAGCAGATACGTGCCATGCACCCGGATGATCTGTCGGGCTCGGCCGATAAATTGTTTATGTTCTTGTCCGGTTGGTTGGGTGGGCCGCAACTCTATACGGAAGCGTATGGTCATCCGCGTCTACGCATGCGGCATGCGCCCTTCCCTGTTGATGAGGCGGCGCGTGATGCCTGGATGCTATGTATGAAAAAGGCACTGGAAGAAATGAATATTGAAGATGAAAAGCTGACACAACATCTGTTGCATTCATTATTTAAGACGGCTGATTTTATGCGCAATCAGGAACCGTCATGATGAACAGCTGACGGCAACTTGTTCGACCGACTCTGCTGGTGGGCTGGCATAGTGTGCCATGTCAGCATGTTCATCAAATGGGTTATGTAATAATTTAATCAGCCGGTCTATTTCGCTGTAGTCTTTTTCCTGTTCGGCCTTCTCGATGGCCAACTGTGCCATGTGGTTGCGCAGCACATATTTTGGATTGGCCAGTTTCATGTTGCTTTGGCGTTGTTTGTCGGGCGGTGCATGTTTGCGTAGGGCTAGGCGGTAATCGTTCAGCCACTGGTCAAAGGCCTCCGGTTCAACAAACATATTTCTTAAAATTTGATCGGTTTGCTCGCTGTCACGTTCGACGCTGCACAGTTGGCGAAACAGACTGGTGAAATCGGTTTGGCTTTGCTGCATTTGTAATAACAATGTCTTTGTTAACTGCTCTACATCATCGTTGTAATTTTCAAACCCCAGCTTGTTAGACATGAGCTGTTGATATTCTTGTTGAAAAATTTGTGAGTATTGGCTCAAGGCCTGCCTGGCGTCATCTTCAGAAATAAATGGCGTCAATGTCTGCGCCAGGCAGGCCAGGTTCCACAGCCCTATCTCGGGCTGCTGGTCATAGGCATAACGTCCTGAGTGATCTGAATGATTGCAGATGTGGCGTGGGTTATAACCATCAAGAAAACCGAAGGGGCCGTAGTCCAGGGTCAGGCCGAGAATGGACATGTTGTCGGTATTCATCACGCCATGACAAAAGCCAACACTTTGCCATTGAGCGATCAGTTTGGCGGTGCGGCTGATGACCTCTTGTAGCAGTGCAAGGTAGGGGGTGTCGCTCACAATCAGTTCAGGATAGTGATGGCTGATGACGTAGTCTGTTAGCTGTCTTAATGGCTCATGTTTGTCGCGGTAATAAAAATATTCCAGCGAACCAAAACGCACATGGCTGGGGGCGAGGCGTGTGAGGATGGCGCTGGTCTCAACTTGTTCACGGTAGACCTTGTCGTCACAGCCGGTGATGCACAGCGCCCGGGTGGTTGGGATGCCCAGACCAAACATGGCCTCACTGCAAAGATATTCACGGATGGTGGAGCGCAACACGGCGCGGCCATCGCCCATGCGCGAGAAAGGTGTCATGCCACTGCCCTTGAGTTGAATCTCCCAGCGTTGACCATGGCTGTTGGTGGTTTCACCGAGCATGATGGCGCGGCCATCGCCCAGTGATGGCACTAAATGGCCAAACTGATGGCCGGCATAACGCATAGCAATATGGGCGGCATTGTCGATGGCTTGATTGCCGCTGAAGATGGCGTTGAATTCGGCCGTCTGGTGGCAGTCCGGCGCTAGCTCTAGCAGTTCGGCGGCGGCCGGGTTGAAATGGATCAGCTCGGCGGCATTGAGGGTGGGGCTGGGTTTAACCTCGGCATAAAAATCTTTAGATAGCTCGCTAAAGGAGTTACTGAGTGGCAGGGTCTTGGGGTTGTGCTTCATGTTAATAACCTAGTAAATATATCAAGTATTCTAGCCGTATCCCCGCCCTATGCCAATAGACAAGCATATATAATGCTTTCACGAATTTTGATCAGCAGGAGTTGTTTATGCCAAAGGCAAGTGAATTAAAGCGGGGAATGGTGGTTGAAATCGATGCTATGCCCTTTTCCGTCAAGCAGATAGATGTGCGCAGCCCCTCGTCGCGCGGTGCCAACACCCTTTATAAAGTGAGGTTTAGCAATCTAAAAACTGGCCAGAAGTTGGATGAGAGCTACAAGGGTGAGGACTTTATCAAAGAGGCCGACTGTGTCCGGGTGCCGGTGCAGTTTTCCTATATTGATGGCGAAAGCTATGTCTTTATGAATAGTGAAGATTACAGTCAGTACAGCCTGCATCAGGATGAGCTGGCCGAGCAATTGGGCTATATCATCGAAGGCCAGGAAGGTCTTACCGCCCTGATTATGGATGATGCGATTCTGGGCATTGAATTGCCTGTTTCGGTTGCCCTGCAGGTGATTGAAACTGCGCCGGGTATTAAGGGTGCCAGTGCCAGCAGCCGCACCAAGACCGCCAAGCTGAGCACCGGTCTCGAAATCCAGGTGCCTGAGTATCTGGAAGCAGGCGAGACGGTTAAGGTCAATACTGGCACTGGTAAGTTTATATCGCGCGCCTAGTGTATGATCCGCTACTTCCTGCCACCACCCTACCGAGATAAAAATGAGCAATAAAACTTACATCGCCCTGTCTGCAGACGAGCTGGTCGAGTTGGATGAGTTTCTACTCAGTGAAGGTGAAGAACGCCTGACTATTGATGAGGCCCATGGTTACATGGCTGCCTTGATTGTTAGTAATGCAGATGTGGATGAGACGGCAATGTTGGTCTCCATTCTTGGTGAAGCTGAGCAACCGGAAAATATTGTCCAGCTGTTGCGGCGCATGTATCAGGAAATCAGCGCCGAGCTGGCATCAGGCAAGCCGTTCGAGCCAATGGTGATTGAAGAAGAAGAGGATGGCGAAAGCTTCGAGGTCTATGAGGGCTGGTGTTACGGTTTCATGCTGGCAGTGTCAGATCATGAAGCAACGTGGGCGGAATTATCGAAAGACGGCCGTTCACTGTTGGAACCCATCGCCACCTTGGCGCTATTGCGTGAGGAAGAGCTGGATATCGATGATGAGGAATATTCTGGTTGGGTGGGCCTGTTGGCCGGCTCAGTCAGTGGTCTATATGCCGAGGCGCATGGCTAGATGATAAATAAGCGGCCGCATCAAGACAGCTTGCGGCCGTTGTAATCTTTTACCAATAAGTCGATCTTTTCCTGGTTATATTCGCGCAGCCCACTTAGCACGATATTCTTTTCACCGTGGCCGATGGTCTTGCCGTTGGCATTGACGACAAACTTCAGGCTGACATTGCCACGTTTGCCATCTACTTCCAGGGTTGAGCTGCTTAACTCAAGTGAGGGCGCCTGGAAATCAAAATCATCGATATTGATTATCATGCGTTCGTAGATCACCAGCGGCCGATCGGTGTTGATCATGACGTTTTTGTCTTTCATCAACGGCACCAGGATGTGGGGAAAGGTCTGGCCTGAGAATTTGACATATTGCTGGGTTAGGTCGGAAATCAGTGTTTGCTCGGTGCTGCATTCGCCGGAACGGTTGATGTTGAGATATTCTTTTTGTTTGTCATCGCAGATGCTGATGTCGCTGGCATCGGTCTGTGGAAATAACAGTGGGATACTGTCAGAGACCATGCCGCCAAAGTTGAAGGACATGTGCTGGCTCAGCCCGTATTGGTGTAAACCTAGGGCAAACAGCAGGTCGCCCGGCACACAAAAGCGCTTGGCGTCTTCGTCATGAATGGGGTTGAAATCACCGGCAACCTGCTTGGCAAAGTTGCTGGCCTGCTGGCGGCTAACGAGTATGCTGTTGCCCTGGCGGGAAAAAAAATCTTCTAAACGCATTGTAGTGACCCTGTGTTATTGCTGCGTATCTTAGCAGACTTTGCTTGCGGCTATCTTATAATGTGGAAATGACTAAATGAGTGAAACAAGGATTAATCATGTCTGAACAATCTGTCGAAACCATTCACATTGCCAATTTGATGGCGCAAAGCGGGGTTAAATTTGGCACTAGCGGCGCCCGTGGCCTGGCAGCTGATATGACCGATCGGATCTGTTATGCCTATAGCCTGGCCTTTCTTCGCTATCTGATTGGAATTGGCGACATCAAGGTGGGTGATCAGGTCGCCATTGCCGGGGATTATCGCCCCAGTTCGCCACGTATTATGGCCGCAGTGGCAATGGCAGTGCGCGCGGCCGGTTGCGAAGTGTTTAATGGTGGCTTTATTCCCACGCCTGCAATTGCCTTGCATGGTATCAGTCGTGGCATTGCCAGCCTGATGGTCACCGGTAGTCACATCCCCGATGACCGCAACGGCATCAAGTTCAACAAACCTGGCGGCGAGATTCTCAAGCAGGATGAACAGGCCATCACCGCTGCCGTGGTCGAGATTGCCGCCGGGCTATTTGATGCCCAGGGCAATGCCGTTACGCCTGTGCCCCTGACCGAAGTGGATGGCAGCGCCTATCAGGCCTATGTGCGACGTTATCTGGATTTCTTTGCTGCGGATTGTCTGGCTGGTTTGCGTGTCGGTGTCTATCAGCACTCCTCAGTTGCCCGTGATGTGTTTATGGACATCTTTAGCGGTCTCGGCGCCGAGGTGGTGGCGCTGGGCCGTTCCGACGCATTTATTCCGGTGGATACCGAGGCCGTTCGTCCCGAAGATGTGGCCTTGGCCAAACAGTGGGCTAGCGAACAACATTTTGATTGCATCATCTCGGCGGATGGTGATGGTGACCGGCCCTTGGTCAGCGATGAAAATGGTAACTGGTTGCGCGGAGATGTTGCCGGCATCCTCTGTGCTCGTTATCTTGGTGCTGCGGCTGTCGCCACCCCGGTCAGCAGCAACAGCGCCTTGGAAAAGTGTGGCTGGTTCGGTCGCATCGACCGCACTCGCATTGGTTCGCCGTTTGTTATCGCAGCCATGCAGCAGGCCTTGGCAGCGGCTCAAGACAAAGTGGTTGGCTACGAGGCCAACGGTGGTTTTCTCATCGCCAGTGATATTAGTCTTGCTGACAAGGTTCTGCCTGCCCTACCCACCCGCGATGCCGCCATCGTTCCGCTAACTATCCTGATGCTGGCGAAACAGGCAGGATGCTCCATAGCGACGCTGCTACAACAGTTGCCACAGCGTTACAGCAGCAGTGATCGACTGAAGGCGTTTCCAACCGAGCTGAGTCAGCAGCGTATTGGCAGTTTTAATTGCGGTGATATCGAGCAGGATAAACAGGCTATCGAGGCTGTCTTTGGCCAGTTTGGCAGTGTTAAGAGTCTGGATCGTACAGATGGTTTGCGTATAACATTTGGAAACGATGAGGTGGTGCATTTGCGACCATCAGGCAATGCACCTGAGTTGCGTTGTTATAACGAGGCCGCAAGCGAAGCCCGGGCGCAGCAACTGAATGCAGCTTGTATGAAAATTATGGCTGGCTGGCGCGATTAAGTTTTTCTGTGAATATCCGATAAAAATAGGCAGATACTTTTTTAATGCGGGGATAAGCGCTGTGGGGGTACAGGAATTCGATTTTAACAGCGGCAAGGTGCTGGACCCAAAGCGTAAGCAAGCCATTCTCGCCATTGAAAACGATGCCGATGTCGACGTGATTAAAGAGGTTATGCGGCAGCGGAGTTATAAAGACCTGGGCCGGGAAACCGAGCTGCGGGCCGTGTTAGAGGCGGTACGCAAACACAAGGTTGGTGTGCTTTTTCTGGATGCTGACCTAGCGGGTATCAATGTTAGAGAGTTATTACCCAGTATCAAAAAGGCCTTTTTCGATTTCAATATCATCGTCACGAGCAGCACGGTGACCAAAGAGAGTTTGGGTGAAACGCTGCGCTTGGGAGCCATTGGCTTTCTGGTCAAGCCGTTACAGGAAGATGCTGTCAAAAAAGTAATGGCCAAGCTTAAATAGCTGGCCTGAAAATATAAAAAAAGCCCGCACTATGGCGGGCTTTTTTGTGTCTGGAGACAGCTTACTTCTGCGGTGCAGCGCAAGTCAGCTCTTCTTCGATCTTGCCTGATTCAACTTCATCAATGATTTTTTGGTATTCAGGTGTAATCGGGCAGCCACAGGCGTGCTCAGTAGTCGCATGCAGGCGGGCCTGCTCCATGTGCCATGAGGCAACTTTAATGTGTTGATCAACGTTCATTTTTAAACCTTCCTAAATCACTAAATAAAATTGAGCCCAATGCTCCGGGGCGGGATTTTAGCATAACAGTCAGGAATTTTAAGCCTGTTGGGCGGTGCAGTGTAGTGTGAGAAACTAACATGCAAAACTAAGGACTACGATATGGCCGCATTACACCCTCAACTGGCGCAAGACTGTTTTAAACTGGGGCGTTTCCCGCTTTGCCAACTGCTGTTGCTGCGGGATGCCAATTATCCCTGGTTTATCTTGGTGCCGGATCGCGAAGACATCCGCGAGATCCATCAGCTGTCAGAACAAGACCAGCAAATGCTACTGCGCGAGTCCATGATTCTATCGCGCGCCCTGGAACAGGCCTTCGCCCCAGACAAACTCAATATCGCCGCCCTGGGCAACATGGTGCCGCAGCTTCACATCCACCATATCGCCCGTTACACCTCTGATCCGGCCTGGCCCGCGCCAGTCTGGGGGCGCAAGCCAGCCAAGGCCTACCAGGATGAAGAGCTGGCGGTAGTTGTTGAAACGCTCAAAGCAGTCCTTGGTAAAGAGTGTGAATTTGAGGTCTAACCGCTCCGCCCTCATCTGCTAGAATGGCGCCAATCAACTAAAAGCAGTGCAAACAATGACAAACGAAAATCACAGCCAGACTCTGGAAAAAATCAAAAAAGTCCATGAGCGCATCGTCATCATAGTGGGCGTCACCATGGGTATAGCGTTAAGCAGTTACTTCTTCACCTTCGGCATGCTGATTGACCGTGACGCTACCTTTATGCTCTGGTTTCAGGTGATCACCAGTGTACTGTTTATCTTTGGATTGGTTTACATCAAACCACTGGCGCTGATGCTGACCAAGATTTTGTTGGCGTCTAATTCAGATTGTCGTCAGATGTTGAACGGGATGACGGTGAAGGATTTGGAAAAGGGTTAACTCAACAAGGCAAGTTTCAATATTTTTCACCTTGAAGCCCAGCCCAATCCTAATGCTTGTGATGTTTCTTTAGTGCCAATAAAAAAGGGCGCCATTACGGCGCCCTTTTTAGTCTGGATGAATGTCGATTTTATTCCGGTAATTTAGGTTCTCTCTGAACGGTAAATTCACCGGTTAGTGTTTCCAGAAATGCCACCAGTTGGTCGGCCTGTTCATCAGTAATATCACGATTAAGCTGTACTTTTGCCATTACCCTGACGGCTTTGTTTAGCGTGGGTACTGAGCCATTGTGAAAATAAGGTGCCGTCAGTGCAATATTACGTAGTGATGGTACCCGCCACAGGCTAGGGGTTTTATCGCCACCCTTGTTACGGTGCCCTTCATCCTCTTGTAAACCTAATAACTTGTCATACTCGCTGCGGTTTGCCGGGAAGTATTGATAAAATACCTCGCCTTTGGGCAAGACCGGGCCGGCAAAAGCTGGGCCGTTATGACAACGGATACAGCCGAGGTTTTCAAACTCCTTCATGCCTGCCAGGGCTTTTTTGTTCAGGGCTGTTTTATCACCGCGCAGATACTGGTCAAACAGGCTGTTAGGTGTGATTAATGTACGCTCATAGGCGGCTATGGCCTTGGCGATATTGTCATAGGTAACCGGTTTTTCACCGCCAAAGATTTCGACGAATTGTTGTTTGTAGCCGGGAATTGATGCAATGCGATCTACTGCTGCCGCTTCGTGGGTGATTCCCATTTCGATAGGGTTTAGGATCGGCCCTTTGGCTTGCTCTTCCAGTGACGGTGCGCGTCCATCCCAGAATTGGGAGCTAAGAAAAGCGGCATTCCAAACAGAAGGCGCTGAACGACCGCCGAGTTGCCCATCAACACCGATAGAGGTTGAGCGGCTGTCAGTACCATTGCCGGCAACATCATGACAAAAGTTACAAGATAGGGTGTCATCTTTAGATAGGCGTGGATCGAAAAACAGCTGTTTGCCCAGAATTACTTTGGCGGCCGTGCTTGGGTTATCGGCGGGCTCAGGTGCTTTTAATGGCAGTGGCGCGAAGCCCCAGTCTTTCGCCAGGGCTGGTGTGCTCAGACCCAGCAGCAGGGCGGCGGCAACGCATGTGTATTTGTATTGGCTCATAGTCATCTCTCTGAGGTTGGGTTGTGCGTCTTCCTGCGCATTAAACATGTATACAGAATGCGACATTAACCCTGGAGCGAGTCTAAGTCAATAAATAATTAGATGGTTATATTCTATATATTCCTGAGTGAAATCATAAGGATATGTGGCAGGATAGATATGCTGATGAGCCATGCTGCCCCTTGAGCTTGAAGGTGGAGTTATCTGGTTTCTTCAATATAGGTACGAATAATCGGTGCTTGCACATAAAACTTTTTGCCGTTTTCGTCCTTGGCCCAGAAGTAGTAATAGCCCTTTTGCGGGTCGCTGGTGACTTTGCTGTCGATGACGTTCCAAACCTTGACGTGGCTGTCTTCGACGAAGGTGACTTTGTAATTGCCTTCCATCCAGGTAACGCCCAGACGGGAGAGTTTGTTTTGCTGTTCTTCAGAGCAGCCACCCAGCATCATGATGGTGGTGGCGATGACGGCGATCAGGATGAGTCTCATATCAGTTCCTCTTATAACTAAGTTGTAATGATAACCCGAACCGCATCCAGTCTTGGGCAGCTATGGGTCAGTGCCTCGGTGAGCGCCGCGAGTTGTTGTGCAAAGAATGTGATCTCTTCATCGCGGACATTGGGGTTATGTTGTTGCAGAGCCTTGAGACGATTGATTTCGCGCTCCAGTGTTTGCTTGCCGTGGCGATTGGCGTCGGCGAGTAATTCTGGCACCTGTTTATTGGCAGTAGCCTCAGCCAGTTTGACCATGCCGCGCAGTTGTTCTGCATAGGCGCGCATTATCTGGCTGGTGGTGTTTCTATCGACTTTTTGTGAGGTCTGCTGGATGGCCGCACCAGCGATGCCGTTGCTGTAATCCCTGCCGCTGGCGTCGACCAGGGTGCGGATGGTGGTGGGTGGCAGGTGGCGACTGGATTGCAGTTGGCTGTGGCCGCTACTTTCCAAAACATATAGGCATTCCAGTAACAGGCTGCCGGGTTTGAGGCCTTTCAACTTGGCCGAAATCATGGCGGTGTTGCCGAGTTCGCTGCTGAGCACCATGTCTATGGCGCCGTCGGTCATGGGGTGATCCCAGGTGATGTAGTGCATGTCTTCATTAGATAGTGCGGTTTCACGGTCGCAGGTGATGATCATGCCTTCATCGAGCAGGCCGGGGAAGCTGGTCTGCATCTTTTCACCGGGCCGCACCAGGTAACTGTGTTGAGTGTGTTCTTCCATGTCGACACCATAACAGTCGAATACCTGTTCCAGGTAGTTGAGTAACGGCTCCGGTTGATCTTGGCTGACAGCCTTGTCGTGCAGGGCTTGGGCGACATGGGGGCGGCAGGAGTTGTATTCCAGCAGGCGGTCGCGACCGTTATGCAGGGCTTCGTTTATTTCAGCCAGCAGAGTTTGTGTGGTGCTAATCAATTGATCCAGCTCTGCTCCGGGATTAAGTGTTTGCAGTGCCTCGATTAAAGGCTGTTTGACCTGGCTGAAAATGCTGTGACCGGCCGGGCAGGTCTGCTCAAAGGCTGACAGGCCTTGTTGATACCACTGGAACATAATCTCCTGGGCGCTGTTTGTCAGATAAGGCACATGGATCTGAATGGTGTCAGTTTGGCCGATGCGGTCGAGGCGGCCAATACGCTGTTCCAGCAGATCTGGATTGAGCGGCAGGTCGAACATCACCATGTGGTGGGCAAACTGAAAGTTGCGCCCTTCACTGCCAATCTCAGAGCAGATCAGTACCTGGCTGCCATCTTCTTCGTCGGCAAAAAAGGCCGCGGCACGGTCGCGTTCGACGATGTTCATGTCTTCGTGGAAGACGGCGGCGTGGACGCCCTCCTTGATGCGCAGCGCGGTGGCCAGTTCGATGGCGGTGTCGGCACTGGCGGCAATCACCAAGACCTTGGCTGGGCGCAGCCTTTTCAGTTGATCGGCCAGCCAGCGAACGCGTGGGTCTAGCAGGGTCCAGTCAGTCTGACCACTGATGTCACTGGCTTGATACAGCAGTTCCGGGCAGAGCAGTAATTGTGGTTCGGCAAGGTGGTTGTGGTTGATCAGGTCCAGGGTCTTGGCGTATTCCAGCGGCAGTGGCAAAGGGTAGCCGTGCAGCTGGCGCTGCGGAAAGCCTTTCACCGCGGCGCGAGTGTTGCGGAATAACACGCGGCCGGTGCCATGGCGGTCGAGCAGGTGTTCCATTAATTCGACGCGGGCATCATGATCAAGTTCGGTCAGAAGGTTTTTGTTATCACCCTCGTCTAGGGTTTCGAGTAGGGTCTGGTAGGCCTGAGGGTCAAGTGGCTGGTCAGATAACAGTTGCTCAACCGCCTCGGCGACTGGCTGGTAGCCTTGCTCTTCATTAACAAAGTCATCAAATTCAGGGAAGCGGTCCGGGTCGAGCAGATGCAGGCGGGCGAAGTGACTGGCCTTGCCGAGTTGTTCCGGGGTGGCAGTTAATAGCAGTACGCCCTTGATCTCCATTGCCAGCAACTGGATCAGCTGATACTGGTGGCTAGGTAGATGCGGCGCCCACTCCAGGTGGTGGGCCTCGTCGACCACCAGCAGATCCCAGTCACCGTCGGTGACCTGTTGAAAACGCTTCGGTTCAGAACAGATGAAGTCTAGGCTGCAGAGTGCCAGCTGGGCGCTGTGGAAGGGGTTTTCCAGGCCGCTGCTCTCTTCTATTGCCATACAGCGGTCTTCGTCGAAGATGGTGAAATGTAGATTGAAGCGGCGCAGCATCTCCACCAGCCATTGGTGCACCAAGCTGTCGGGCACCACGATTAGGACGCGTTTGGCCAGGCCGGATAGCAGCTGTTGGTGCAAAATCAGGCCTGCCTCGATAGTCTTGCCCAGCCCGACTTCGTCAGCCAGGAGCACGCGTGGGGCGTAGCGATTGGCGACCTCGTGGGCGATATAGAGCTGGTGCGGAATCAGGCTGGTGCGGGCACCGGTCAAGCCGCGTAGATCTGAGCGACATAGCTGCTCATGGTGTTTTAGGGTCTGCTGGCGCAGTTCAAACCACTTACGCTTATCAATCTGGCCGCTGAACAGGCGTTCGGTGGGGCGATTTAGCTGGATCATGTTGTCCAGTTCACCCTCGGGCAGCTCAGCCGGGCTGCCGTCATCACGACGGCCAAGATAAGTAATCAGGCCATCTTTTTCCTTTACTGATTCAACCGTCAGACGCCAGCCTTCGTGGGCACGGACGCTGTCGCCTTCGCTGAATTTGACCCGGCTCAGTGGCGCCGTGGTACGTGAATAGATGCGGGTTTCGCCCGTGGCGAGAAAGAGAATGGTGATCGAGCGCGGATCGCAGGCCAGGATGGTGCCCAGCCCCATCTGTAATTCAGCTTCGCTAATCCAGCGTTGTCCGGGGATGAAGTCGCTCAAGGTTGTTTTCCTCTGCCTGCCTGAAGAGGGGGCGTATATTAGTTGATTTTGATAAAAAAATCTCGCTGGTTAGCCCTCATTATGGCCTGATTGGCGGTATCCTACCCACCTATAACGGCAATAATTGTAGGTGGTGAATAATATGGATGTTCTGTTAACAGCGCTGGAGGCACGGGTGATTGGCTGTTTGATTGAGAAGCAGGTGTCGACCCCCGAGCACTATCCACTGTCGCTGAATGCCTTGACCAATGCTTGCAACCAAAAAAATAACCGTGAGCCAGTAATGGCGCTAAGCGAGACCGAGGTGCAGCAGGCGCTCGACAGTCTAGTCAAAAATCACCTGGTCAGCGAAAAAAGTGGTTTTGGTAGCCGGGTGGTGAAATATCAACACCGCTTCTTTAATAGTGAATTTGGCGGCACTCACTTTGATGAGGGGCAGATGGGGGTGGTCTGTGAATTATTGCTGCGCGGGCCACAGACCCCGGGTGAGCTGAGAACGCGCACTGCCCGGCTGTGCAAGTTTGCCGATGCCAGTGAGGTCGAACAGGTTCTGAATGAATTGGCAGGCCATGTCGATGGCCCGTTTGTGGCGCAACTGCCGCGCCAGCCTGGGCGGCGTGATTCGCAATATGCGCAGTTGTTTTGTGGTGAGGTCGAGGCTGCTGCTGAAACTCAACCACTAGCAGCCAAAACCCCGGCCGGTTCTGATGGTGAACGAATTGTGCAACTGGAACAGGCAGTGGTGCAGTTGCGCCAGGAGCTGGATGAGCTGAAGCAGCGTTTGGGTGAAGATTGATCTTGAGTAAAAGTCGTGTCATCTGAACAGCTGAAAATTATCTATCAAGACGACCATCTGGTGGCGGTAAACAAACCCTCCGGCTTGCTGGTGCATCGCTCCATGATTGACAAACATGAAACCCGTTTTGCCCTACAGCTGGTACGCAATCAGATTGGCCAGCGTGTTTATCCTGTTCACAGGCTCGACAAACCAACGTCTGGAGTGTTGCTGTTTGCGCTTGATAGCGAGACGGCACGATTGATGGGTGAGCAGTTTACTGCTGACGTTGTGCAGAAACGGTATCTGGCAGTGGTGCGTGGTTACAGCGCTGAGCATGATGTGATTGATTATCCACTCAAACAAGAGCGGGATAAAATGACTGATGTCCTGGCAGACCAGGATAAGCAGGCCCAGGCTGCGGTGACAGAATATATTCGTCTGGCGACAGTAGAACTGCCCCTCCCTGTTGGTCGTTATCAAACGGCGCGTTTTTCTTTATTGCAGCTAATGCCCAAAACCGGCCGCAAACATCAGCTTCGTCGTCATATGAAACACATCTTTCATCCGATTGTTGGTGACACCAGCCATGGCGATGGCAGACAGAATCAATTTTTTCGCCAGCAGTTTGATTGCCAGCGCTTATTGTTGGCGGCAACGGCGATGAGTTTTATGCATCCGCATACTGGGGCAAAAGTGAAGCTGAGCGCTTCGCTTGATGCGGTGTTTGAAAGGATAATCGACGAGTTGGGTTGGTCTGGTCTAGTTTAGGCTGGGCAGTACAAGAGGAGTTTGAAATGAATGGCAAGCCGGTTGTGATCGATCACTTTTCTGATGTGCTGTGTGTTTGGGCCTATGCTGCCCAAATTCGCCTGGACGAATTGCGACGTGAATTTGGCGAGCAGGTGCATATCAATTATCACTTTGTGCCAATCTTTTCCGTGGTTGAACGGCGTATTGGTGAAGGCTGGTTAGATAAGGGGGGTTACGCCGGTTTTGGTAAGCATGTGCATGAGGTGTGTCAGCAGTTTCCTCATGTGGAAATCAGTGCTGATGTCTGGTGTGGTGATGTTCCAAAATCATCTGCCAATGCGCACCTGTTTTTAAAGGCAGTGCAGTTGCTTGAGCAGGCTGGTGAGATCAGCTGTGACGGACAAGCCGATTGCGATGGTCGTAGTCTGTTTGAAGAAATAGTCTGGCGTTTGCGACAGGCATTTTTTCGTGACAACAAAAATATTTCCCGGCTTGAATGTCAGTTGGCCCTGGCGGATGAGATGGGATTGTCCAGTGACAGAATTGTCGAACTTTTGCATGATGGTTCTGCCATGGCGTTGTTGTGTCGAGACACGGATTTGTGTAAGGAGTATGGCGTGGCCGGGAGTCCTACATATCTTCTCAACGAAGGTCGGCAAAAGCTGTATGGCAATGTTGGTTACAAGGTGATTGCTGCCAATGTTCAAGAGGTGTTGAATCAACCTCAGCATCAGGCCAGTTGGTGTTGATTGTGTCTGAGTTTTTGGACAGTAAAGTGAGTGACTGGTTGGTCTACATTATTCTCTGTAGCGATAATACACTTTACACCGGCATTACCAATAATATTGAAAGACGCATGCAACAGCATGCTTCACAGCAGGGGGCGAAATATTTTCGTGGCCGTCGTCCTCGGCAGTTGGTTCACCTCGAAGATGGCCATGATCGTTCTTCTGCCAGCCAACGCGAGGCGGCGATAAAAAAGCTGAAGCGCGTCGATAAGGATGTGTTGATCAGCTCAGATGTAAACAGGATTGATGCTTTGGCGGTGATGACGGAGTTTAAATAAAAAACGCGCCGTCCCTGAATGGGGCGGTGCGTTGAGTGCGCTGCTGTAAAGTCTTGTTACCAAGTCCAGTTGCCGTGTCCTGGAATGATAACAGTGTCATCATCGTAGTTGCCTTTGTCAGCCATTTGGTGGCACTTGTCGCAATAACTAAGTGATTTAACTTTTGGATTGTCCTTGATGAGTTTGGCTGGAATTTCATGATGCGCTTTTTTGATGTAAGGTGTTTCAATTATGCGCATAGGGGTTTTGTCGTCACGTAGTGAGGCCATGATTTTTTTTGAACGTTTATAATAAGATTTATCGGCAGAGGCTTTCACCAGAACGCCAAGAATATGTGTGCGAACATCTTCTTCCAATTCGGCATTGTCGCCAAAATGATCTTCAAGTGCTTTGGTATCCATTAGTTTTTGCCATGAGCCTTCTGGCAGAAGTCCAGGTTGATAGGCGAAATGGCATGAGCCACACTCTTCGAGGTAGTCTTTGTTCGTAACTGTAGCAACTTCATTGTGGCGCTTCAGCGAAAAGAATGATGAAAAAAATCCGTCGCCGGCGTAACTGCTCATGCTGCTAAGGCCAAGGGCAAGTGTTGCGCTAATCAATAATAAATTCTTCATGTTGTCCATGTCCTTTAGAATTGAATCAGGTATTTGATTAAGTCGCCTTTTTCCTGGTTGGTGCATTCACGCCCGACGGTCCATTTGCAATTACGTTTAAACCATTTTTTAATTTTTTTCAGTTTTGTAAAACGTTCTGCGTTAGCCGACTGGGCCAGAGGGTCAATAACTTTTTTGGTTTTGACGTGCTCACCGGACTTGGTTAGATCGTCGCCGTGGCAGGTTCTGCATTGGCGGATCTTGCCGTCTTCAGCGGTATGTTTTTGGTTCCATAATTGCTTGCCGCGCTCGGCATCAAAAGCAGCTTCGCCATCAGGGCTGTAGTATTTATATACCTCATCAATGGTAATGGCCTGTGTTGGTAACGACAGGCTAAGCAGGGCAATTAATAAATATTTTTTCATGGCCATACCTCTAATATTTTTTTACCAAACCATTTTTATGCCAATGGCCATGCTGACTGCGCCGCCGACCCCCGGTCCCGCATGTCCTTCAGGTGCTTCGCCAACGGCAGTCAAAAAGCCCAGGGTGCCTAGCGTGGTCAGCGCCAGGTGAATGTTGTCAGGGTCGCTGAAGCCATTGCCTAAATCGATATCATCCCAATGGAAAATTAGTCCGGTAATGACTGCGCCGAAACCCAGCGCCGCAGCGGTTTGGCCTAAGGCTTCATGTGCGCCGTCTTCTTCTTTGGGCATAGCGGTGGTTAGTAAGGCAGCGCCCAGTGAGCCTATGCCCATATATTTATGCAATTTGTTGGCCGTGATCAGACGATCTTTATATACATTCTTATTTTCGGTTGTCATGCTGGTGTCGTCTGAACTGGCCAGCATCAATGGTTTGGCAGCGTTTGAGTTCCAATGATCAGGCAGCGAAAAATAACCGTCTGCAACAGCAGCCTGGCTGCTGAAAAGGGTAAGTGCAAGCGCACACTTTTTAATCATGGGCTGGCTCCTTAGTTATTATATTTGGCTCGTATCGGTTAATCAGTATTTGTCTTAGCGTTTTTTTATGCACAAAATTGGTGCTGACTATGTAAGGTAAGTGTAGTGCGGTGATTCCAATAGTGGTAATGCCTAAACCTGCTTCGAATGTCACTGTAGGCGCTGGTAGAAAAGACCGGGAAGAATGGTCCTTAAGCTCCAGCGGGGCGTGGCTGAAAATGTTATTTGCTATCGAAATCATTTTTATCGCCAATTTGCCAAATGAATTATTTGGAATAATAACTGGAAAGGTAGCAGCTGGCGCTTAAATAAAAATTAAAAACCTGTAGTTGGACGCTGTTTTTTTGTGGAGTAGGTAGGGCCGGGCTGGGGTTTGCTAGTGGGGGGAAATCTATGGCCTCTTAAAATGAAAAAAGGCGACGCAGAAGCGCCGCCTTTTTGAGGTCGATTGTTTGTTTGCTTAGCCTTGAACCTGCTGGATGCCATCCAAAAACCAGGTTGTCTGCTGGCTGTTGGCAGGTTTAATAAAGTGCCAAACTTCTTCAATACAGTGCGAGGTATCATCCTCTGTCAATTCAGCCCTGAACAACACAATGGCTTCCTGTTTTGAGCCCAGGTCATTACTGCTCAGCAGCTCGGCGTCCAGCGAGACGATCTCGGTTTTGCCGTGGCTTTCGCCGGCTTGATACTGGTCCTGAATTTCGGCAAAGACATGGTCTGTGGTGAACTGGCGAATATCGCTCAAGTCGCCTTCGTTCCAGGCCTGTTGCAGGCGGGAAAAACAGTTTTTGGCGCCTTCGATAAAGGCTTCTTGGTCAAATTGTTTGCTCGTAGCACTGCGCAAACTATCAATCGAGTTGCCCTCATCTGCATTATTATGGCCGCCAAATTGGTCGCTGGCTGTTTGGCGCTGTTGCTGGTTGTCGGCATCCCCCAGATCAGTCGGGCCATAGCCGCCAGCCATGGCTGGTTGCTGTTGGCTGCGACGAGACATGAACTTAAACAGCAAAAAGATGATTAGGCCGATGATGAGGATGTCCATGAAATTGATTCCCTCAAAGGCTCCCCCCATAAACAGTGCGCCGAGTACGCCGCCCAGTGCCAGCGCCCCAAGCATGCCCATAACCCCGCCTCGTTGTGCTAGCTGCTGCTTGCGTGCGGTATTTTGCTGTTTAGCAGGCGAGGCCAGCTGATTCTGGGCAGAATTCTTGTTCATGGAGTTCTTTTTCAGCGGCTGGCTAAAGCTGAACTTACTACCAAAAGACTTGCCGCCACCCAGCCGTTTGGCCTCGGCGACATCCATGCCGCTAACCAATAACGTGGTACTGGCAAGCAAAATGGTAAAAAAACTAAATAGCGACTTCATACTGTTCCCCAACAAAATTAATCATGCGGGCGGCATTCTACATAAAAATGGCGCGAAATGCTTATTACATAAAAATGTATCTATATTCGGTATTTAGGTAAGCGGCATGATTGATTGTGTATCAATAAGTTGTGGTTATTTTTAGTCTATGTTGAGCTTGGTGTTGTCTTGGTGTTGTCTTGGTGTTGTCTTGGTGTTGTCTTGGTGTTGTCTTGGTGTTGTCTTGGTGTTGTCTTGGTGTTGTCTTGGTGTTGTCTTGGTG